>CANREH010000005.1 GCA_947629585.1 uncultured Lachnospiraceae bacterium
GACATGCACCGGGGAAACCCTTGCCGCCTTTTCCAACAGCCAGGCAATCCTTTCCGCAGAATCCGCTGCAGGCTTTGTATTCGGCATCGGGCAGATTCCCGTAAAGCCGCCGCGCGCCGCCGCCTTTGTGCCTGTCTCTATGGTTTCTTTCTCCTCAAAACCCGGCTCGCGCAGATGTACATGAAGATCCAAAAATCCCGGCATTACATAAGCTCCCCCGGCATCGATAACCTCTGCACCCTCCAAAGGAAGCCTGCTGCCATCGTCCAAAACTACCTCCGCCACAATGCCGTCCTCCAAGCAGATATGGTACTTTCCTTCTCTTCCCTGCCCCGGATCTAAAAGATATCCGTTCACAATCCATGTTTTCATTGACTTTCCGCCTTTCCCTGCCGATGAAGCTGTCTTCCTTTTCAGGAAAGATCACCATAAATCTGTTTTTTCCACATCTTCCAGCATTCTTTTATTCGTAATATATTTTGCAAATTCTTCCCGTGTAATCCATTGATACTCATTCAAATCTTCCGATAAAATCACGCCCTCTGCTGTCGCGATACAATGGTAGGCGATGCCGATATTCCAAAGTTCCCCAACCATATAAGACCAGGTATACAAAGGCTTCGAGACTTCCGCCTGCACTCCGGTCTTTTCTTCAATCAGCCTTAATACGCCTCTTTCCGGATCTTCCCCATATTCCAGCCTGCCGTCAATAAACTCCCACTGATAGGGATCGCCAATCCGGTCGTCGTACCATTTTTCTACAACAAGATAGCGGTCATTATATTGAACAATTCCTTTCACCATAACATTACAGCTTTCCATCTAAAATACCTCCATTCCTGCCTGTGATAGAGCATAGCATATTTTACCATAAAAAATTCCAAACTGCAACGGGCGCCTTCCAGAACTGCTTTCAGGACTTTTCAAAAGAAATGTCTGGCCGCGTGGCTGTTGAAAAGCGCTGTTTCAACCTACAATATTTTTCAGCCATACTCCTTTTTTCACCAAAACAAATCCAATGATACATTTAATCCAGTCCATGATCTGGATGACTGCAAATACGGCGACCGCATATACCTGGGTATATCTGCTTAAGAAAAATGCGGCAGGGACGGAAACGCACCAGACAAAAACGCTGTCGAATAAAAATGTGACTATCGTATTGCCTCCTGCCCGCAGGGTAAAATATGCGGCGTGCATGAAAGCCGCCTGCGGCATAAACAGCGCCTGCATCATAATAAAACGGGATGCCAGCAGCCTGGATTCCTCCGTCGTATTGTAAAACTGTGGGAAAACCGGAGCCATGAAAAACATCAAAAGCGCCACAAAAATACAGCAGAAAACGGAAAATGCAATGATTTTATTATCGGTATCACTTGCTTCTTCCATCTTTCCCGCGCCCAGAAGCTGTCCGACAATAATCGCGACGGCATCCCCCATAGCGATAAATACAATATTAAATAAATTATTGATCGTATTGGCAATATTTAACCCGGCAACCACGTTCAGCCCCCGGACAGAATAACACTGCACAAGCACTGCCATCCCTGCCGACCACAGCGTTTCATTCACAAGAAGCGGCGCGCCCTTGATAAAGAACTTCTTCACAAGCTTTCCCGGAACCTTGAAGCTCCGGTACATCCCGACAATATACGTATTCTTTTCTTTATGCAAGTGCGTCCATACAATCACAATCGCAGCTTCCACATATCTCGATAAAACGGTAGCGACTGCGGCTCCGGCAACGCCCATTTCCGGAAAACCGAATTTTCCATAAATCAGGAGATAATTAAACACAAGGTTTACCAGGACGGCGCACAAACCCGCCTTCATCGGCACTACCGTTTCCCCGCATTCCCTGAGCGTGCTTACATAAACCTGTAAAATCATAAACGGCGGAAAACTAAGGAACATGATGTGGAGATACGTCAGGGCATAGGACAATGCCGCCTCTAAATCCCCTCCGTCGCTGCTGCCGTTTAAATACATATTGACCAGCGGATTTCCAAACGCCAGGAAAATAAAAACCGCCCCAAGCGTTAAAAGCACCGCCATGCAAAGCTTATACCGGAACGTATGGCGGATTCCCTGATCATCCTTCTGCCCGTAATACTGTGCCGTAAAAATGCCCGCGCCCGACAGCCCTCCAAAAATACAGAGAAAATAGACCATAATCAACTGGTTCACAATTGCGACGCCCGACATCTGCTCCGTCCCGGTCTGCCCCACCATGATATTGTCCAACAGATTGACAAAATTCGTAATGCCGTTTTGTATCATAATCGGAACGGCAACCGATAACACCATCTTATAAAAAGCCCTGTCGCCAAGAAACTTTTTTCTTAAATTCGTTCTCATCTGCCCTTCTCCTGCCAGCATTCTTTGTGCGGGCCATTTAACAGTAACTACTTCTTATACAACCACGCTCCACTTTTCGGAACCGGCGCCTTCTTTTTTCAAAAATTCCCGAATCCCGTTTTCTATCTGTTCAAACTCACTGTCAGACGGGGTATTAAAATCTATCTCTTCCGTATCAAAATCTTCCGCCTGCTCTTCGTTTTCTTCTATTTGTTTTTCTTCCTCTGTATTTTCCGTTTCCGCCAAATCAGTCTCATAGCCCATAGCTTCTTTCTTTTCTTCTTCCTCTTCCCGTTTCTCTTCCTCGGTCGGAAGGTTCTGGTAAGCTAAAGAATGGGTAAATTCATAGTGGGCCCTGGCGACATTATTGACCTCGGACAAGATTTTTTCCAGCAAACCAAGCTTTTTCGCCTTCGGTATGTAAGGATCGGTGGAAATGCTTTTTACCTGGGACATAAAAGCTCCCATCCAGTTAAATTTAACGCGATCCACTTCTTCCTTTGTCTTACAGTTTTTCAATTCCTGTTCATATGCCTTTTTTTCTTCTTTTGCCTCTTCATAATTTTTCAGGACCTCGGGATTTTTCTGCTTTAAATAGGCCTTCTCTTCCTCGGTCAGCGAACCCCCGGCTTTTATTTTGGCATCTATTTTCGCAAATTTATTGCTTTCCCGGATATCCGCCGCCTGATCCAGGAAGTGCTGTAATTTTCTCTCCTCCGGCGTCATATTCGCCAATTCTTTTTTCTGTTTCCCTATTTCTGATTTTTTTAACAGCCATTTATTGTTTAATTCCTGCATTTTGACCGCATTCCGTATCGTTCCCGTAATCATGGCAATCCCTCCGCTCCTATCCGATATTCTTCCATCATGGCTTCCTGATAAACCGCCCGTTTTTCTTTCAGCAGGCGTTCTTTGATTCCCTGCAGTTCCAAAAGCGTCAGCTTTTCCAGCTTTTTTAACCGTATTTCATTCATTTCCACTTTAGAGATATATCGATCAAAATACTTCTCTTCATAACCCCACAGCACCACTCTGTCCCGGTAACGGGTTTTTAACTTCTGTGCAATCAAAAGCCCTTCCGGATCAAAATCGCCCGCATAGTAAACAATATGGTTTCTGCATAAAAAATCCAGCAGCACCCATACAGCCAGGCGGAGCTGCCCGTTCCCGCAAAGGAAAGACGTTTCCGGATATTTTCTGCAAAGATAAGAAAACACCGCAGGATTTTCCAGCATATAGACCTGTTTGGAATCCGCCCAGGCTTCTTTTAAATTTCCAAGCGTCATCAGGGTAATCTGCACCGGATCGTTTTCCTTTGCAAAACCCTCCAGCCCCTCATGGAGATTCCCGTTTCTTAAGTTTCTCCCATGAATACGGTATGCCAGAACAACATTGGACAGATCGTCTTTCATAATCCCCGCCCGATAAAACAGCTTTCCTTTCTGCTCTGTTTTGGATAATTCGCCTGCACTCTCTTTTCCTAAAAAATACTCTAAATAAGACAGCAGTAATTTTTCCCCCAATGTCCCGTCGTCAAAATAATGAGGATCTCCGGTTACCTTTGCAGAAAATACCGGAAGGCTTTCCGTGCAGCCTCTTTTGACAGGAAGCATCGTTCCGGCTAAAAGCGTTTTTTCCATCTCATACGCGATCTTTTCTTTTTCCTTCTGATGCCGCAGCTCTCCTTCTTCCCATAAAGAATGCACCCAGGCCTGACACCTTTCATCAACATAAAATTCCCGGTATTTCTGATCCAGCTTTCTTAAAAATAATTCCTGTTCTTTTTCTTTCCGTTCTGCATTTTCTTTTTTGCTGATCAGCTCCTGCCCGAAATAACAGCTTAAAATATCCTGCCAGCAAAGCTTCTGGAAACGGCTGTCCAAAAGAGCCTTTTCCATTTCCTGATAGGAGATCACGACTTTTTGCTTTCCCAGAAAATCCTTTTTAAAAAAACCGCCCAACTGCATTTTTTCCTCTGCGGACAGCCCTGACAAAACCGCCCTTCCGCCCAAATGCCCAAGCCCTTCGTATTTTCTTTTCACCTGCAAAAATAGCTTTTTAAAAACAGGGCGCTCTTTAAAATACCGGATGCACTCTGACATCTCATGCTGTTCCAACCATATCCTCCGCTTTCTTTTTCATTTCCCGCATATGCCCGTTCCACCGATACGGAATTACGGTGACAAATTTTGCATTTTCCGGGCGCACCAACTGATAAATCGCAAGGCTCGGCACGGTTTCATAATCGCCCCACAGGATTTGCGAATTGATCATAAAATTAAATTCAAATTCCACCATCAGACGGAACATATCTTTAATATTGGTTTCATCGACGCCCGCAAACGCTTCGTCTAAGGAAATCAGCCTCGGCGCATCTGATCTTGCGCCGCTGTATTTTGCGACAACGGCGGAAAACAGCGGTACATACATCGACATCGCCTTTTCCCCTCCGCTGAAGGTAAAAAATACCCGGTCGGTTAATTCCTTCTTTTTCTCTCCCGTTTTCTGGCACTCTAACTGAAACTCAAACCACTGGCGGTAATCTAAGATTTCCCTCATAATCATATGGAAAGACTGCACGCCACCGCCTTCCTCGCTCCGCTTTCTTGCCTCTTCAATTTTGGAACGGAAATGGCGGGACATTTTCTCGGTTTCTTCCCTGCGCATAATTTCCGAATCCTTCTGCAGCAATTCCACCAAAGCCCTGGTGTCTAACTGATCTTCTTTTTCCGCGCGCCTGCTTTTCCATTTCAGGCTGAGCTTTAACCCGCTGGAAGTGTTCATGGATTCCATAAGGCGGTTCATATTTTCCACCCATCGCCTGCTTGCATGGATTCTGGCGCGGATTTTTTTACTGATCGTGTTCGCCAGAATATCCTCAAATAATTCCCGGTCTTTTTCACTCAGCACCCGTTTTAAATTCTCCGCATCCTCTTTCAGCCGGATCAATAATTCCGGAAAAGAAACCGCTGCGCCCCGGTATTTCGCTTTTAAATCCAGCCTTGTAATCCTTGCCGAAATATCTTCATATTTTTCCCGCAAATCCTCAAACCTCGTCTGCATCATTAACTGGTAATCCGTCAAATACCCTTTGTACTGATGAAAAACCTCCTGCACTTTATCATGAAAATCCTCCTGTTTTTTCTCCCCGGCCGTCTTTCTCAATAAAACAGAAATCTTTTCCGCGCAGGGAACGCTTTCTTCGGGCATAGTTTCCAATGGAACATAGGCTAAAGCATATTCCTGTAAAAAAACGGTTTCCATTTCTTTTTTTATTTTTTCTGTCCGAAGAACGGCTTCTTTATTTTCCTCCTGCTCCTGCAGCAGCCGGTTTTCTTTATTTTCCCAATCCGCCAGAAGCTTCACGGCTGCCTCAATTTCCTCCGGAATGTTTTTCAGCCGCACAATACAGTGATCCAATCGTTCCCGGATCGCTTCATAATCGGTCAGCTTTAACTGTTCCCGCACTGAAGCCAGACTTTCTTCCTGTTTTATGTTTTCTTTTTTCTTCTGCCGGATATCATGCCGTATCATATCCAGATCCTCATCCAGGCGTTCCAGATAATCCTCATAACTTTTTACCTGGCTTAATCCGTGGAAATAACGCTCATAATTAATTTTCACCTCAGAAAGCTTCTTCTCATACTGCCTTAAGCTCTGCCCCGCTTCTTTAAAAACATCCAGCCGGATCGTAAGATAAGCCTTTGCGCAGATCTCCTGCGCCCGGAGCTGTACCTGTTCCAGATCTTTGCGCTTTCCTTCCAGATCCTCCTCTTTTTTCCTGATATCAGAAATCACCGCCTGAAGCTCCCGTTCCCTCTGGTCAAGCTCTTTTGCGGCGATTTTAACATCCTCTTCCTTCGGCATCAAAAGCCATTCCTGATTCAGTAATTCCAGCTTTTGATCAAGCTCTTCTCTCTGTTTTTCCAAATCCTCTAACGCTTGTTTTATTTCCTCTATTTTTTCTTTCCATTCTTTTATCTTTTCCGCCCGATATCTCTCCCTTGCCGCCGTGCCGATAAATCTCGCCCTGTTTTTTCTGCTTGTATTTCCTTCCAGAATCCCGATTTTATAATTTCCCTCCCTGTCAATCCGGGTCATTTCTTCCTTTCCTTCTCCATAGCCAATTCCCGACAGGATTGTATCCACAAGGGAATCCGCCTGCCCGGAATCCGCTGTAAGGGCTTTTTTGATATTTTCTTTTACCTCGCTGATATCCGCAAAAATATAACGGTCGCACAGCCCCGGATCGACAGAAAATACCTTTTCCCTGTAAATTTCCGGAACCAGCAGGGCATCCAAAATTCCCATCCGGGACAAGGCTTCCTCGATATTTCCCGCTTCCTCTTCCGAAAGATTTTCAGAAAAATCCACCGCCTTATAAAACGGGATGCCTTCTATTTTCCATTCTTTCAGTTTTTTTCTGTTTTCCAAGACCTCCGCAGAACGCTCCGGCTCCGCTTCTTTTTTCTCTTCCCAATGGCGCAGCTCTTCCTCGCTGTTTTTTAACATTTCTTCCCACGGCTTTTTCTCAAACAGGACCGCCTGCCTTTTTTCCCTCATCTTATCTTCCGCTGTAATTTTTTCTTTTCGCAAAAGCTCCGTAATTTCCGAATAATCATTCCCGTAAATATACTGATCTATTTTCCGGCTGATTTCTGTCATCACCGGATCGGATATTGCAAGCATCCGGCTGTTCTTTTTCCACTGGTACATCTTTTCTAATAATTCTTCCTTCGTTTCCTGCAAAAGCGCTTCATATTCCAGCACGCTTCGCTCCGCCTGGTTTCTCCGTTCTTTTTTCTCATCCAGCTCTTTTAAGGCCGTGTCATAAACCCGGTGTGCCTGCTCTTCCTTTTCCAAAATTTTGATTCCGGCCTCAACCTTTTCCTGATACCGCACAAGCAGGGTTTCATAAGCAGAAAAAGAATACTGCTCTTCTTTTTTCTCCAAAAGCTCCCGTTTAAAAAAATCATGCTCATCAAACGGGATATCTTCCATATCCTGATCCATTTCCTCTAACGTATTTTCCAACGTTTCCCATTCCGTTTCATTTTTTTCTTCCTGCTGCCTGCGCTTCTGTTCCCAGTCAATATAATCTTCCCGCTTGCGCTCCTCCTGTTTTTCTTTTTCCTGTAACTGATCGCTGCTTAATTCCCAAGCGGCAAGCAGCCTTTGCTCTTCTTCTTTTAATTTTGCCGCGTCGCTTTCCGATAAGGAAGCCCTTTCCTTTTCCAAAACCTCCTGCTCCCGCTTCAGGCTTTCATACCGCGTCTCTTCCTCCTGCTGCTTCTCTCTTGCCGTTTCCAGCAAAGCCTCCAGTTCTTTTTCCTTTTCCTTCCGTCCTTTCCATTCCTTTTCCGATGCCAGAAATCCTTTCGCCTTATCCAATAAGACCACCTGATTATAACCATCATAGACCTTTTTCATCTGCTCGGCGGCATGAATGCTTTCCGTCAGGGAATCTAAATTCGTCTTGATATTATCCATATTTTCAATCGCTTCCGACATGGGGCGCAAATCATCCTCCGACAATGTCTGTAAGGAATTGCTTAAAATATCATTGATAATCGACGGCTTAAAATCTTTGGATAATTTCGGCGTCCGAAGCTGTATTAAAAGCTCTAACATTTCCCGGTATTCTTCCAGGGTCTCAAATCCAAATAACAGGCGGTTGACACTGGAAATATACTCATTCTGCGTATCCATGACCTTTCCGCCTTCCCCAATCCGGTTCTTTAATTCCGCCTTTGAAAAAGGGATTTTACTTTTGATATCTTTATATAAAGGAAATTCCTTTCCAATCCTCCTGCCGTCCGTAATATAAAAATACCAGGGTTCCAGCTTTTTATTTTTCCTTGCCCGCATTCCGATTCCAATCGTTAAAAACTGCTCTGCATCCAGGCGCTTAAATTCCATATAGAGATAGCCCGTTCTCTCTTCTCTGTCGTCCTCTTCCTCCAGAAGATAATTTTCCATTTTCCTCGCCCTTGATCCAAAGGGGTCCAGGCGTTCCGGGCGCATATTCCCATCTAACAAAAGCGGGATAAAGCTCTGCATTGTCACTGATTTTCCGGAACCGTTCGCCCCTCTTAATACCATCCTGCCGTCTAAAAAATAAAACTCCTCTTCATCATAGTACCAGAAATTTACCAGCCCCACCTTAAAAATCTGCCATTTACTATTATTCATTTTATTTCTTATTTCCTCCCGTAAAATCCTCCGGATATCTTCCTTCTAATTTTCCCACCGCTTTATGGAAAAAAACCTGATTTTCCTCTATCCGGATAAATTCCAGTTCTTCTAAATATTCTGTCACAGCCCGAAGAAATTCTTTCGTTGTCATTTCCCGGTAAGATTTTATCCATCCGGAACTATAACGCTGCTTACAGTCTTCCAGAATACGCTCCCATTTCTCCCTGGAAATCCGGATCTTTTCATCTGCCGGAACCAAAATCTCCCCTTTTTCTATTTCCTCCCGAATCAGTCCAAAGCATAAAAGCGCAATATCGGAAAGCGTATTTTCTTCCGGAAAGCACCGCCCCAGCTGGCAGTTTTCGCCAAGAATCAAAAATGCGCTTGTCTTATGGATCTGCAGCTCACAGTCAAACAGCTCCGCCAGCTCTCCCTCCACCATGTTCCGATATTTTCTGATATAATCAAAATCCGCTTCGGTCTGATCCGTCCTGTCCATCCCCACAGACATCAAAAGGCTCCGGTAAACCCTCTGCCTGCGGACAATCCCCTTCTCCTCGTCAACGTCAATCCATTCCTCTTTTTTAAAATCCTCCGGCGATTCATACGCCATAATATCCCTTGTGAAGCTTTTCATAAAATACCTGGAAGCCCCTGTATTTTCGTAAAGGACCTCACTGGTATAATCTCTTGCAAAATCACTCTCCGCACCGTCTGTCACCTTGACTATCCCGCACTGGACACAAAATTTTAAGACGCGGATCAGGCTCTGCCGATGCTGGTAAATTGTCCAGTCCACCGCCCTGTCACGGCACTGCCCCTGCACATACTCGGTAAGCTCCGACAAAACAAACTGCTCCTCCAATTCTTTATCCTCCAAAAACATCAGGACATAACAGAGAAACGCATAATCCAGAACATCCTTAAAATCAAGGATTCCCATCCAATTCTCCGGCTCTGCCGGTATTTTTTCAATTTTAATTAAATAGGGATTTACAATCACCTGGTATCCCAGCTTTTCCGTCAAAAACCTTTTGACCGTTCCAATCTCATCTTTCATCCGGTAATACAATTCTTTTTCTCTCGATTTTAAAATCCACCGTTTTCCCAGCAAAATCTCTAATGTATTCACGTTCATTCCCCTTATTTAAGAAACAAATTTTATTGCGAATGCTCCGTAAAAACCAACGTATATCCCGGCATGGTAAATTCCCCGTCCGTGCAGGACAGCACGCAGGTTTTTCCGGCTTCCTCTTCAATACGGTACTCCCGCCCGTCTTCTGTTTTCGCAGTCCGGTTTTTATGCTCCAATGCCTTTGACAGCCAGGTTAAAAAAATATCCCTTATTTTGGGCTCCAAAACCGGCAGCCTGGAAAAATCCAGACGATTGTCTTTAATATATCCTTCTAAAAGCTCCCGCTCCCTTCTGGCATTTTCTATGACAATCCGCCTGGCCTCTTCCTTCTGCGCCGTCCGATCGGTAATCCCTGTCCTTCTCTCTTTTTCCCGGTAAGTCCTGGTACGGGGCTTTACTATCTGCACATACGGCTCTTCTTCAAAAACGCCGCTGTGGATACTTTCCGTTTTCCGTTTCAGATCCGCCTTGATATGGAACGGCTTTTCTATCCCAAACACACAGGCGGAAAGCCTGTGCGCCTCTGATAAATTCTCGCATTTTAAAAAAATCTGCGCAAGCTTGTGATATTCCTCCCTGCGGTTTGCGCCCTGATTGCTCAGCTCACTGATCCTTGCGGCATACCTCGTCATTTTCCGGATAATCTCATTGGTTGTATCAAATACTTTGGAAGATTCCGATTCTTTTCCATTTTCCCCGACAAACCAGGCGCGCATACTTTCCCATCTTCCAAAAATCTTTTCCCGAATCATTTCTTCGTTTATTTCCACATCCATCCGGGGAATAGAAAGCTCATACTGAACCACCTTATTTAAAACAGGAAAAAGCTCCTCCTCGCTGATACTGCGGATATACTGCTCGATCATGCTGGCATTTAACTGTAAGCTTTTTACAAAATTCCTCAGATATTCCACCAGATGATCTTTAAATAAAAGAAATTCTTTGGTCCGCATCATTTCTTCCGCTTTTACGCTGTTCAATGTATGCATATAATCCTGATAATTCTGGTTCAGCCGGATAAAGTCCGTATTCAAATGATCCCAGAAACCATAAATCTGTTCTTCCGTTTCTTTCCCGATTGTTTTTAACCTGGAAAAATGAATACAAATCCGTTCCAAAAGAGTAGGCTCCAACGATGCGCCTTCGATAAAAAGATTTTCCAGATGAATGACCATCCGCTCTATTTCAACGGCATATTCCGATAATTGATAGCGGAATTTTTTATTTTTAAATTCATCTATGGTCGTCACTTTCCTGGTATCCTGAATCGTAATCAAATTCCCCCACGATACCAGCGCCGCAAGGTCCTGCTGGCACTGCTCCAGGGTATAGCCGGAAAAATAAGGATCTTCCGCCAGTTCCTCATAAACCTCCTCCTGATACATCCAGTATTTCAGCTTTTCATAATGCTCAAAAAAAAGCCGTATGATAGGGCGGTATCTGTCCGTGTTATCCACATTCAGATAATTCGCTTCCTTCAACGGCTTTATCAGCTTTTCCGTAATTTCCATAGCAGACCCCTTTTGTAAACTATTGTTTTTTAATTCTGTTTTTAAGTTTATCCTGATAAGTTATTTCCATTCTACATGATCTCCTCCTGCTTTGCAAGTTTTTTGTAAAAAATTGTAACAGTTCGGCTCGTTACAAAAAATTTTCAAACAACTCTTGACAAACCTTCCCTATTCTTATATAATATATCTCGTTGCTGAGGGAAGCAGGAAACGGGGTATAGCACAGCTTGGTAGTGCGCATCGTTCGGGACGATGAGGTCGCAGGTTCGAATCCTGTTACCCCGACTATAATATGTTTTTGATTAAGGACTATGGTATCATAGTCCTTAAAGTATTTTAAGGAGAATTGTGTTAATGAAAAAATTGGTATTTCTGTCAGAGCTTTTTGTTTTATTTCTCTTTGTAGCATTGATTCTTTTTATTATCTATGTCAGCTTACATTCTTACAGTATCGAACAAACCCTGTACGCCGGACAGGACAGGCTTAACAATCCTCTGCGGGGCTTTTATACCCAGATTGACTGTCGCCATCCCGAATTTTTAGATCATCTCGTATCTGAAAATCAAAGACTGGCGCTGGCCGCCTATGATATCAGCCCTTACCGCGACTGCCCTTTATCGGAGGAAAAGCTTCAGGAACTTAAGATATTCCTTTCCCATGCGGAGGAGCTTGGAATTTCCTGCATTTTCCGCGCCGCTTACGGTTTTGACATCCTTGACAGCAATGACGCTGATTCGCTGGAGCGGATCAAGGAGCATGTCAGCCAGATTGCTCCTGTTTTAAATGAATATAAGGATACTGTCTGCTGCGTGCAGGCGGGATTTTTCGGTCCCTGGGGCGAATGGCACACCAGCAGATTTTTAGAAAATAACCCTGTCGAAACACAGGTCAGCAACCGCAATTACCTGCTGACGCTCCTGTTGGAAAACCTGGATTCCTCCATTCCGATCAATGTCCGCCGTCCGCGCTTTATCCGGGACGCAAAAAAAGCCGGGCTTGACACAGGCAGGATCGGCTTCCACAACGACGGTCTTCTGGCATCCGATAACGATCTTGGGACTTATGACGACGCAGATTATGACAGGGCTGCAGAAATGAAATGGCTGAGCCGCCAGCCTCTCGGAATGAATGGCGGTGAAATGCCTGCCTTAAGCCGGTACACAGCCGTTTCCAACGTCTTAAAGGAATTCCCCCTGATGCAGATTTCTTATCTGAATATTGGATATAACACCGAAGTTTTAGATTCCTGGAAAACAGAGACGGTTGACGGGCAGAACGCCTATGACTATATCGAAAACCATCTGGGCTACCGTTTTTACGTTTCCCATATCGAATACCGGGAAACATGGAGAGGCATCACCCTGACGGCAGCACTCGTAAATGAAGGCTTTGCGCCGATTGGAAAAGGATTTTCAGCTTCCTTCGCCCTGATAAAAGACGGAAAAGAATTTTTGATTCCAATCCATACCGATCTTTATACCATCAAAAACGGAGAAAGCAAACCCTTAAAAGTTTCCCTGCCGGAAGAATACCGCAGCGCATCTTTCCAAATCGGGATCAAAATACAGAAAAATGACACGGCAGTACAGCTTTCCAACAAAGAAAATAACTTTGAAAACGGAACGAACTATCTGTTTTCTGTCAGCCGTGAAAATTAATAAAACAATCAATACTCCGTAAAGTTTCGTTTGGAACTTATTCTAAAAAGTAAATGCTGTTGCCCTGGTAAAAAAATCCCCATGTATAATCCGCCCCAATTCCGCCCATACTACTCTTGAAGCCGGAACCTTTCCAACATCCCAATGTCTGAAAAGGTTCTGGCCGACCACAAAATAAACAACACAAGGAGGGTTTCACCATGAAAACAATTGACTACATCGCATTAGCCCTTGTCGTCATTGGTGCTGTAAACTGGGGACTCATCGGTTTCTTCGGCTTCGACCTTGTCCGTACTATTTTCGGCGATATGTCCATGCTGTCCAGGATCATCTATGCCCTGGTAGGTATCTGCGGACTGTACGCCTTAAGCTATTACGGAAGAATTTCCGAGAATAACGCTTAAAAAGAAAATGGTCAAAACAAGAAAAGCACCTGCATTATAATCACAGGTACTTTTCCAGGCAGAAGCGGCAGATGCCGCTTCTGTCTTCCTTTACGCGGACAATGAGTTATCCTTATCCGTTATCGGCACATCTCCAAAAGCCTGGACATTTGGGAAAAAACCTCATCCCCATTTCCGGCCTTTAATATCACGGAGATATATTCATTTTCATCTTCATTCTTGCTGTAAACCGCCAGGCAGGAACCGGCAGATAATGTCGTCCCGGTCTTTCCTCCAATGACCGTGATCCCTTCCGGCGCCTTCTGCGTTCCCAGAAGGAAACGGTTGGTACTTGTGCAGCTTAAGGTCTTTTCTTCCCCGGAAACATCCTGGTACGGCACTTCGCATTCCGCCATACTCACAATATCCGTAAAATCTTTATTTTTCACCAGCTCATTCAATACCAGATAAATATCGTAAGCGGTCGTGTAGTGATCCTCGTTATGCAGCCCGTGGGGATTTACAAAATGGCTCCCCGCCGCCCCCAGCTTCTTTGCTTCTTCATTCATCATTTCCGCAAACGTTTCTTCACTTCCGCCGACATGCTCCGCCGCTGCAAGCGCCGCGTCATTTCCCGAATAAATCAGCATAATCTCCAGCAGGCTTCTTAAGCTGTACTGTTCCCCTTCTTTCATGCCGGAAAGCTTCGCGCCTGCTTCTGTAATGTTCGCCGCGTTCCCGCTGATTGTCACCATATCATCCAGATTTCCATATTTTAAGATGACATAGGCGCTGAACAGCTTCGTCACGCTTGCCGGATACAGGCGGTCGTAAATATGATCGGCATAAATAAGGCTCTGATCCGTAATATTCACGCAAAGCTGTGCCGCAGAGGAAAACGAATCTCCTCCTTTGTTCTGCTTTTCAGGAATCACACAGACCTGTTCCGCAAACGTTTCCGCCTTATCCATTCCGGCAATGGATAAGGACTGCACCTGGGAAGCGGCGCTCTCTTCATAAAACGGAAGAAGCTCTGCATTTTTATTCCCGCAGCCGGCCGCTGATATCATGACAGCCGGCAAAAGCACAGCAAAAACCATTCTGCGTATTATTTTAATGGACATTTTCCCTCCACTCCATATCGCCGCGATCCATCGCTTTAATCAAAAGCTCGGCGGTCGCAACATTGGTAGCCACCGGAATATTATGCACATCGCAAAGACGCATGACATTATTGATATCCGGCTCATGCGATTTCGGCGTCAGCGGGTCCCGCAAAAAAATCACCATATCAATCTCATTATGCTCAATCTGGGAACCAAGCTGCTGTTCGCCCCCAAGATGCCCCGCCAGGTACTTATGCACCATCAAATTTGTCACCTCTTCAATCAGCCTTCCCGTCGTCCCCGTTGCAAACAGTTCATGCTTGCTTAAAATCCCCCGATACGCTATGCAGAAATTCTGCATCAGTTTTTTCTTTGCATCATGTGCAACTAACCCAACATTCATACCTTAGCCTCCTTTGTCACCCTGCTTTGTAACCCAATATTAATAATAATCCCTATGGCAGCCATACTCCCAACAGTAGAGCTCAGTCCATAGCTCAAAAACGGAAGCGGAAGCCCTGTATTCGGAAGAAGGCTTGTCGCTACCCCGATATTTGCAAATACCTGGAACATAAACATTGCCGAAATTCCCGCCGCAATCAATGCGCCCAGATAATCCTTTGCATACTTTGCCGTCAATAAACATTTGATAATAAGATAGAGCAGTAACCCAATGATAATGCAGGAGCCGACAAACCCGACTTCCTCCCCTATCACGGAAAAAATAAAATCCGACTCCGTGACATCGACCGGGCCTCTGTAATTCCTTGCGCCTTCCCCCAGGATCGCTTTCCCATAAATCTGCCCTGACGCAATCGCCGTCACCGAATGGTTCTGCTGCCACATGATGCTGTCCTCATACTCCCCGGGATGCAGCCAGCCTAAGATGCGCCCTTTCTGGTACGTATTCAAAATCCCGTCAAAGTGCAGCACATACCAGACTGCCGCAATCGCCGCAGGGACCGTCACCACAATAATCGGCACTAAAATCTTATAGCTTATGCCCGCCGCAAGCACCATAATCATAAAGATAAATATCATAACAAGGCTGGAAGACAAATCCGACTGCACCAGAATAAAAAAAGTCGGCGCCGCCGCAATCAGCCCGGAACAAAAAAGAGTAGAAAATTTGTCCGTTTTCTCGCTCCTGCGGTTAAAATATGCCGCCAGCGATATCACCAGTATCACCTTGCAGACCTCCGACGGCTGGAACGTGACTGATCCAAATTTCAGCCACCGGAACGAATTGGTATCCTGATCCGTGCCAAGCGGGGAAAACTTTGTCGCCGCCGCCATCAAAACCCCGAAAAGATAGTAAACCGCGGCGATCTGGCAGATGGCATGATAGTCAATCAGCGACAATGCAAGCATCATGACAAAGCTGACAATCATGCCGATAACCTGTTTATGGTAATAAGAATCCGCATAATCTTCCCCCAGCAATGCGCATTTTACAAAATAAACGCTGCACGCACACAAGATAACCACCACTAAGAGCAGGGAAAACTGATATTTCTTCCAGTCATAGATCTTAAAATTAAACATAAAACTAATGTACCTTCAAATTTTTAATAGGAATATTGGCAAACAGCGCCGGAACAGCTTCCGTCGTGCCGTCCACCTCCGTCTGCGTGATTTTAATATCCAGCTCATCCGTATCAATTTCCAGATATTTTGAAATAACAGCAATAATATCATTTTTAATCTGTTCCATAATATCAGGAGAACAATTGGTACGGTCGGAAACAAGCACCAGCTTCAAACGATCCTTCGCCACGCTGCCGGAGGATTTTTTTCTAAAAAAATCACTTAATTTCATGCGTTTTCTCCTTTTTATTCATAGGATATGTACTTGTTAATTTTTACGGAAAATCTCAGCCAGCCGCTCAAATAAGCCCTTTTTGCCGTTTAAGTCAAGCAGCGGCACGCTCTCCCCTAAAATACGGCGGCAGATATTCATATAGGCCTGCCCCGCCAGCGTATCGTTACCCACTAATGGCTCTCCCTGGTTGGTGGAAATCACGACATTTTCATCGTCTGGCACGACGCCAATCAAATCTACGGCAAGAATCTCCACGACATCGTCGCTTGACATCATATCGCCGCGTTTTACCATATCCGCGCGGAGACGGTTGACAATTAAATGCGTCCTCCTCATTTCATTGGCTTCTAAAAGCCCGATAATCCTGTCCGCGTCGCGCACCGCCGATACCTCCGGCGTCGTCACGACAAGCGCGGAATCCGCTCCTGCAATCGCATTCCGGAAGCCCTGTTCAATCCCCGCCGGGCAGTCCATCAGGATATAATCAAACTCATCCCTTAAATCATCCGCCAGCTTTTTCATCTGTTCCGGCGTCACGCTGGAC
Source organism: uncultured Lachnospiraceae bacterium (assembly GCA_947629585.1). Lineage (GTDB taxonomy): Bacteria > Bacillota > Clostridia > Lachnospirales > Lachnospiraceae > MGBC100174. The sequence continues at coordinate 16,714 of CANREH010000005.1, forward strand.
TTATCCTTCGTCTGCGCCGAAGGAAGCAGATACAGGTTCGGGTAACGCTTGTCCTTAATCAGCGCCTGCTTAATGCGGCAGTTGCCCTCCACCACGTCTACCAGGTTATATACAATCCTGTTTTCCAGCCCCATAACTACATCCAGGTTTCTCAGGCCGATATCTGTATCAATCAAAACTACTTTCTTATTCAGCTTCGCAAGCCCCGTTCCGACATTGGCCGTCGTCGTCGTCTTCCCGACGCCGCCTTTTCCCGATGTAACTACAATTACTTCTCCCATGATAAAATACCTCCATTTTTCGTTCTTATCATCTAAATCTGAATATCATTATAAACCTCTCTGCAGACAGGTTCAATGTAAATATTATCTTTCTCCAGAAAGGCAATCTTTGCCTGCTTCACCTTTTCCTTTTCCGGGCGGTCCGGGGAACGCGCGATAAAATCGTCAATCCTGATCTGTACAGGCTGCATATCCAGCGCCACGACAAACGCCTTTTTGTTGCCGTCAGCCCCGGCAAACACATTTCCCCAGAGGCTCCCAAGCACAATCACATTGCCCTTGGAAATCACATTGGCGCCGGGCTTGACATCTCCCAGCACAATGATGCTTTTTTCCGATTCCAGAACCTGTCCGGAACGCAGGCTTCCCTTAAAAAACAGCCCTGCGTCTTCCTCCGGTTCTTCTCTTCCCGTCTCCTTTAACTTTTCCAATTCCAGACAGGCTTTTTTTACCTCTTCATTGATCTGTTCCTGCAGGTCCTTATCTTCTTCTATCACACAGACAATATTCATATCGGAATTTTCCCGAACACAGGAAAGGATCTGTTTCTGTTCGTCCAGGGAAAGCTTTCTTCCCTCAAACAAAAGCCCCTTCGGGATATCTTTAAAAAACTTTCTGCTCTTCTTAAGCCGCTCTGCTAAAGAAGCAAGAATTTCCTCAAACGAAACTGACGGCTCCATGACCAGCTTCAATCCATTGAGCTGATAACTTTTAATCACGACCGGCTCTTTCATGCCCGATTCCTCTCTTCCTACTTATGTTTCTTTACGTCCTTTTTGTACTGGCCAAAATAATATTTATAAACATCGCCTGCCACCTTCGCGGCATTGCTGGATGTATATCCATAAGGGATGGCGACCGTCACGGTAATGTCCGGATTTTCAAACGGCGAAAATGACATAAACCATGCGTGGTTCGGGTGGAACACGCTCTGCTGCGCCGTCCCCGTCTTCCCTGCCACCTTTTTCCCGACATTGCGGAATACTGTGCTCAGGGAATACGAACTATTGACCACCATATACATCCCTTTTTTCACGGCGTCCCATGTGCTGTCCTTAATCGAATCCAGCTTATTGCGCACTTTCGCTTTATTGTCCTTGACAAGCTTTCCGTTCAAATCCGTCACCTTGTCCACCAGCGTCAGGTCATAGCACGTCCCTTCATTGGCAATCGTCGTCACATAACGGGCAACCTGCGCCGGGTAATAGGCGTTGGTTCCCTGCCCGATTGCGGTGCGGACAGCATCCTCGTTGGAGATCTGGGAATCATATTCCGCGACCTCCAAACCGGAAGGAGCATCGAATCCAAACATTTTAGCATATTTCCGGATCGTTTTCAAACCCTTTGCGCTGTTATATTTTCCGTTGTCATTGCTCAGTTTATAACCAACTTCATAGAAAAATACATTGCAGGAATCCCGAATCGCCTCCGAGACATTGTCCCATCCATGCCCTGACGGGTAAATATGGCACTTCGGGCTCGGCGAGATCTTATTAAAAACGCCGCCGCAGTAATTCTCGCTGGTAAGGGAAATCACCCCTTCCTCCAGGCCCGCTATCGCGATTAACGGCTTATAGGTAGAGCCGGGCGCAAACCTTGTCTGGGTTGGGCGGTAATTCATATACAGGGAATCGCTTGCCATCAGGCGGTTATAATATTCCGAATCCACCGTATTCGCCATTTTATTGTTGTCATATCCCGGATAAGATACCGCCGCCAGCGTCTCCCCTGTCTTTACCTTTGTCACGACAATCGAGCCAGAACACGGGTCAAGCCCTAAATCCCCCGGGGTAATCTCATAATCCCTCATCTTCTGCGTGATGAAATTGTAAGCGGAAACCCCTCCGGAAGAAAGCCTTGCCACCATATTTTCATCATACCTTAAATATCCCTGATCGTAAAGCAGGATGCAGATTTCCCTTCCGGAAACCACAAAATCATAAATCATGTAATAATAAAGCTTTTTTGTAAACTCGCTGTCTTCCTTTAACTGCTCCCTGATATAATCAAGAAGCTGATCGTAGATCTCCGCCGCGCTGGAAAAAGCATCGCCGACTTTTAGTTTCTTTAAATCAATCCAGTTATTGGAAATCAAATACTGTAAATATTCGCTTAAGCTGATCTTATTGTTGCTGTAATTTTTATAGGTAATATCATCCTCGGTAATATTGTCCGACAGGATAATGCCATTATCAACCAGCATGGAATAAATATAATCCAGATACTCCTCATATTCCTTCGATGCTTTGGAATTGACCGTCCGGCTGTTCTCGTCAAGAAGCTCCGTAAGCCTTGCAAATACCTTTTCCCGCTTATTCAGATATTTCCCGTAGACGCTTTTTTCCGTTTCCGACGCATTCTTATCATTAAAATGCGTAACGTCAATCAGGCTGTTTTTAATGAACGCATAGTATACGTCATAAATCGGGATTTTAATATCCTTCGCGGACTTTCCCTTCGTCCCCGTATCTTTGGAATTTACAATATTGGACAGTAAAATATCCGTTAAATTTTTCTCCAGGATCTTGTAACATTTGTTCTGCAGGATACCGCTCAAGGTCAGCGTCAAATCATTTCCCGCCACCGGATCGGTCTTTTCCACAATTTCCTGCACGCGTCCCGTCGTGCCGTCCACAGTCAGCTTCTCTGTACCGTTCTTTCCGTGCAGATACTTTTCATAAGAGCTTTCCAGCCCTGATTTTCCTATCTGATCCTTCTCCGTATAAACGCCTTCCTTATCCTTTTCCTTTAAGTCCGCCAGCATCTCGTCCGAAACGCGCCCAGTATAGCCGAGAATATGGGAAAACGCCTCGCTTTTATTATAAATCCGGTAAGATTCCTGCTCGATGTCCATTCCCGGCAGCTCCGCCTGGTTCTCCTTTAAAGCCGCCACCACCTCTTCCGGCACATTATGGGCAATCGTAATCGGCTTATACTGGGAATAGCTCTGCATAAACATGGCAAACCGCACCGCCATGATTTTCAGCGTCTCTTCCTGCGTATACTGATCGGAAATCAGAAACTTCGGGCATTCCATCGCCGTGCCGCTGCGCAGAAACTCATAAACCTCTTCCGCATCCGCGTCCACCTGCTCCTGCGTCAGCTCATCTATGGATTTTGCATAATAAATTTCTTTCTTAAAACGGAGAATAGTATTTTCATCCTCATTAAACACAAGGTTCCCTTTTTTATCTTCTTCAATATAAAAGGTCGTGGCAAGCTCCCCGCCGTTTTCCTCTATCATGGAAATCAGGCGGTAAATCATATCGTTGAGCTCATCGTTTGTCTGGAACCCGCCGACATTTTCCAGCGTAACCGCATAGGATAACCCGTTATAGGCAAGCTTTTTCCCTTCTCGGTCATAAATATTTCCCCTTGTGCTGGTAATGTAGCGGTACTTTGTTGTCAAATTGGCGCCGCTCTGCGCATATTCCTCCCCTTTGATAATCTGGAGGTAAAAAAGCCTGTGGAACAAAAGCACTGCCATGCAGATATAAATAAGGGTAATCGGCAGCAGGCGGGACTGAAAAAAATTTTTTATGTTCTCTAACAGATTGTCAAGCATTATCTTCCTCCTTCTGCCTGCCCTGCACAGCCGGATGGTTGTGGAGCCAGAGTAAAAGCTTATAAATAAAAACAGCGGCCAGCAAGGTATACACAAGCTCCGGCAGCATAATTTTTACAAAATATGTACCGAACGCCTGCCGGTTCCTCAGCAGAAACTCCGCGCAGTAATACAGAAAATTAAACAATAAATCCCCCGCGCCTGTCAGCAGAAGCGGGATAGAATATTCCTCTCCCGGGGAATAAATCTGATGCACAAGCCCGGCAAGATACCCGTCCAGCATATAAAACAGGGCATAGAGCCCAATGACATTGCCGTAGACACAGTCCACGAAAAGCCCGCAGGCCATGCCGCAGAAAATTCCCGGCACAGAGCCGTTTAACAGCCCCGCCGTCACCGCAACAATCACTAACAGGTTCGGCGCAACGCCCGCCAGGGAAAACCACTGAAACACCGTTGTCTGTAACAGGAAACATACCACAATACCTGCAAAATACAGAAAAAATCGTCTTAACGCCATGCCATCCACCTTTACTCATCATACATATAAGCCTCGTCCGGCAAATCCACCTTAAGCTCTGTAATCACCAAAACCATATTTAACGAAGTAAAATCAACCGAAGGCGTCAGCTGCCCTGTCATTGTCATATTGGTGGAATCCACCTCCAGGTTCTTAATTTTCCCAATCAGAATCCCCGGGAGGAACTTAGAGCTCACCCTTGAAGTCACGACTTCATAGCCCTCCTTTATCTTCGAGCCTTTGTCAATCATGCCTACCGGGAGATATCCCCCGTCCTCGATCGTAGTCAGGTTCCCTTCCACGATACAGGTTTCGTTCGTCTCTAAAAACATACCGCTGATATTGCTCTTGTCGTCAATAATGGAACGGACCTTCGCATAATTTTTGCCGACTTCATAGACAAGGCCGACAAGCCCTGCCCCTGCGATGACATTCATATCCTTCTCAATCCCGTCACTGCTCCCCTTATCAATCGTAAACACCTCGAACCAGTTGCCGGAATCCTTGCTGATAATATGCGCCGCCACCTTCGGATAATCAGCATAGCTGCTGTCCAGCTCATAAAGCTCCCTCAGATTATCCAGCTCATATTTATCTTTCTGGAGAATTTTATTATTATATTCCAGTTCGTCCACTTCCTGGTGCAGGGCGTCATTTTCCGCCTGGAGCTTTTCCATCTTTTTGAAAGAACGGATCTCATCGGAAACGAGCTGCCCGATGCTGTTAATCCCCTTCTGCATCGGCGTCATCACAGTCCCTACCGCCGTTTTGACCGGAGCAATCTGATCCTCATATTTAAAGGACAGAATAATCATCACCAGGCAGCAGATGGAACAGATGAACAGAACATAACGCGGCTGTATTGTAATTGTTAACTTGTTCCTCATTGGAAACCTCCCAACTGCCCTAAGCAGAGTAATTCGCCTGTTTCAGTGAAAACGCCAGCTCGGAAAGCGACGGATCTTCCATAATCTTGCCCATGCCGTTGACTACGGAATTTTCCGGATCCTTCACAAGGTTCACCCGCAGCCCCGTCTCGCCGGAAATCAGCTCGTCCAGACGGCGGATCTGGGAAGATCCCCCGGTAATGTAAATGCCGGAATCAATGATATCCGCAGAAATCTCCGGCGGGGTACGCTCAAGGATCACTTTAATTGCGTCTATAATTGTAGTCAAATGTTCCGTAATGGAATCAAAGACCATGTCCGAATCCACTTCCATCTCAGTCGGAAGACCTGAAACAACATCGCGCCCATAGACCTTCATGGACTCTGTTGGCGACAATACTGCACAGGCAAGCTGCTTTTTAATGCCCTCGGCCGTCTTATCGCCAATCACAAGCCCGTACTTTTTCTTTACCGTCAGTTTAATTGTTTCATCTAACTTGCTTCCCCCGACAGGGATCAGCTTGCTTAACACAATGCCGCCCAGGGAAAGGATCGAGATCTCTGTCGTCTCCGCGCCGATATCCACAATCATAACCCCCTGCGCCGTCGTGACATCTAACTCCGCTCCGGTAGCATCCGCAATCGGTTTCTCCACAATCCAGATACGCTTCGCCTTTGCATTGGAATTCGCAATCAAATCATAAAAAGCGCGCTTTTCCACCTCGGTAATATCGTTCGGCACCGCCACATAAAACTCCCTGCCGCCAAACAACTGCCTGGAATTGAGCTGGCCGATAAAGGTGTCAAGCAGTGCCTGCATATTTTCAATATCCGCGACAACGCCGCACTTCACCGGATAAGATACCGTAATATTTACCGGCGCCTTCTCAAACATCTCATAAGCCTCGTTTCCGACAGCAATCACCTTTTTCCTGTCAGCAACCGCGATTACATTCTTCTCGTCCAGAAGAACCCCCTGTCCCTTTCTGTAAATCTTTATCATGCTTGTGCCAAAATCAATTCCATATGCTTTTCTGGACATGATGAAACTCCTTTCTACCAATAACCCTGCTCGCGCAGGCTAATATAACACTTATCTCCGATCACGATATGATCGACGAGCTGTATCCCCAGTAAACTCCCGGCATCCCTTACTCTTTTCGTCGCATAGATATCCTCCCTGCTCGGGGTCGGATCGCCGCTCGGATGGTTATGGAGAAGGCAGACTGAACAGGCTTCATAGCGCAGTGCCTCCAAAAAAATCTCCCGGGGGCTTGCCACGGACATATTGACGGTTCCAGAAGATACCAGGATATCCTTTATCATTCCCTGTTTTGTGTCTAAAAATACCGCCCGAAGCACTTCTGTACTGCGAAAACGCATATCTTCCATAAAATATCCTGCGATTTTCTCCGGCGTATCCATGCGGATTCTCTCTTCTCTCCTCGACATGGCAATCCTCCGGCTCAATTCCCCGATGCACTGGATCTGGATCGCCTTTACATACCCGATGCCTTTCATCTTCATCAACTGCCTGATGGATCTTCTCTGGATTCCCAAAAATCCATTGCTCTCCACCAAAATACGCTGTGCAAGCTCCACCGAGGACTGTCCCTTCGAGCCTGTCCGGATAATCACAGCCAAAAGCTCCGCGTCAGATAAGCAGGCAGCCCCGAACTTCTCACATTTCTCATAAGGGCGTTCCTCCGACGGAAGCTCCTTTACCGTATAATGTTTTATCATACATTTCCTTTCTACCGTATGTCCACAGAAAAAAGGTTTCTGATCCAATTTATTCTAACACACCACTTTTCATTTGTACAGATCAATTTCTTCCTTCTTTTTCCTATACCATTTCTATACAACGGCCTCCACAATCAATTTGTCCCCATAGCGGACTTCCCTGATCCCTGTCTGTTTCTTCTTATTAAAATTAAACGTAAGCAAATAACCGGTGTCCAAATGATAGTAATCCAAATATTCTGCCAACTGTCTTTCCCCTTTTTCATGGTAGGCATTTCCTTTCCATATCTTTAACTCTATTACAAACTGTTCCATGCCATAATCGACAATTACATCTGTCCTTAATGCTGTCCTTGTCTGGGCTTCAATATAATAATTCCCCCTGCCGTTAATAATCGGCCGGAGAAACATTAAAAACAGCCTCCGCCCTTCTTCCTCGTAAAATCTTTCCGGTACTTCTCCATATAATTCCGTAAACTGAGCAATAAATTTTTCCAGGACAAGACGCATATTCAAATGTCCATTTGCAATAAACTGGCTTTTGTCCTGCGACGAAATATCATAATCTTCCCCTTTTGTTATCTCAGAGTCTGTAAGAAAATAATCATATAAAAATACCTCAAAAATGCGGTTTGCTATTACCATTTTTGCATTTACTTTCTTAAGAAACCCAAACATTTCTGCATTTATCAACGCATCCGAAGCCATCGTATAAGAAATTTCTTTCCCTTGAAACAAAATTTCGTAAAGCATACCGCCTAATTCCGGATAATCTTCCAGCTTATTGAGCAGTGATTCAAACAAACTACTTTTTTCCAAAAGAAGTAACTTAACCGCTTCCAAAAATCCTTCTTTGGTCCATGCAGGCTTTAAATGCAAAGAAACCTGCTCATCAATTAATTTACAGATTCTGGAAACCAAATATGGATACCCTGATGTATACTCATAAATAAGCCCTGCTATTTTTTTCACATCCATACCCGTTTTATGATCCTTCTCATAATCCATAAGCATTCCTGCAATCCCATCACAATCAAAACTCATATCTACCAGGAAATCAGCGGCAATATTCCACGGACTATTATGGCTTATTTCCTGGGAGCCTCTTACCTTTTTCTTTAAATGCCTGATATCATGCACACTGGCAAGAATCACAGACTGAAAAGCCGGCGTTCCCTTTGATGTCCTTGCAAGATAATAAGCGCGAAGCTGCGCAAGAAAATCTATAAATACCGGATGATTCGACGCGCTGTCAACCTCATCAATCATCAAAATGACTGATTTTGCAGTTTCCCGAAACCATTCCTTAAAGCAATGAAACATCTCATTTAAAGATTTTCTTTCCTTGTGCCCATAGGCAAACAATTCCAGTTTTTCTAATATCTTTTCCGGAATATCATCCCTGGCATTATCCAGCAATTCTCTCATAAATACCGTTACAAATGCAGTTTCTGAAGCAAAATCCTCATCACCAAGCATCTGAAAATCCAAATGTACAACAAGATACTCTCCACAAAGAAAATTATCCAACATACAAAGCGTTGTCGTCTTTCCATACTGCCTTGCCCGGTTAATGACAAAATAATCCCCTTCCTCTATCATATCTTTCATCTGTTGAAGATTCTTGTCAATATTCACCATATAATGCAGCTTTGGATTACATACCCCTGTTACATTAAACTTTTTTCTCATGGTACGCCTCCTGAAAATTACATCATAAAACCAATCAATAACCTTTTACTTTTCCCTTCTGGAAAAGACGCAGCCGCAGTAATTCTGCCGATACAGCCCGTATTCCTCCGACAGCTCGCAGGAACGTCTGTAACCGTTCTTTTTCTTAAAATCCGAAGGCAGATAGGAGATCCCGTACTCCCTTCCAACCCTTTCCCCGATTTCATTGAGCTTCTGCGCATTTTTGTGCGGGCTGATGGAAAGCGTCGTCGTAAAATAATCATATCCCTGTGCATGTTCCGCCGCTTCCCGAAGCCTCAATTCATAACAGGCAAAGCACCGCTCTCCTCCTTCCGGAAGCGTTTCCATCCCCCGGACCGTTTCATAAAACCGCTCCGGATCATACCGCCCTTCTAAAAACTGAATCGGGTAAGACGTCTCTTTTCCTCCCATCAGCTCCCCCTGCCGTCCGAGAAAACGCTTTAATTCCTCCACCCGCTTTTTATATTCCTGCTGCGGGGAAATATTCGGGTTATAGTAAAACACCGTAATCTTAAAATACTGCGCCAGATATTCCAGGCAGTAGCTGCTGCAGGGAGCGCAGCAGGCATGTAATAAAAGCGTCGGCACTCTGTTATTTTTCCTGTTTTCCTCTATCAGCTTTTCCAGTTCCCTCTGGTAATTTTTCTTCTCCAAACCGCAGTCCGCCAAACCGGCCCTGCCGGATGGCATCTCCTTCCTTTAAAATCAATGAGCAGCATAAAAGCATTCAAAATAACACTAAACTAACACGGCCTGCAGACAAAACAGCCGTAAGGATTGCAGCAGCAGTTGCAGAAGATATTCATTAAAATAATATCCCAGCAGCAGTTTGTCTGCACTCCTCTCCCGCCGCCAAATCCATAGCCGTTCCCCATTGCCTCATACCAGTTCCCGCCTCCCTGGAGCATCTGGTACAACTGCCGGTACTGCCAGTTATCCGGCTCCAGCTGCATCGCCTTTTTCACATCTTCTTCCGCTGTAAGGTTATTTCCAAGCCCCGCATTGGCAAGCGCATGAAGATAATACCACTGCCCGTTCTTTACCGAAATATGTTCCAGGACATGCATGGCCTCTTTAAAATGTCGGTTATTGATATAATTTGCCGCGGCACGGAGCTCTACCGATTCCTGATCATCTTCCCCCTGCGCCGTCCCAAAGCCGCCGAACCCTCCAAAACCGCCGCCTGTGCCTGCATAAGGATGTTCCCGCTCATATACGATCTGCTGGTACGCTTCCTGCACCTTTTTAAACTTCTCCTCCGCCTCCGCTTTATTGGGATTGTTGATATTAGCATCCGGATGGTAAACCCGGCTTAACTTTCTGTATGCTTTTTTAATATCATCCATACTGGCATTCCTGTCAACGCCAAGCACCTGATACGGATCACTCATAACGAACCTTCTTTCCTTCGATATCCCTGCACTTCACTTTCTCATGATGCGCCCAAATTCCCGAATATAAAATATTTCTCAATATTTCCACATGCTCCACCACAGGAAGGACTTCAAAAGCCCGGCAGCACTCCGCCGCCATCTTTTCCAGAATGCGCATGGCATAAGCATCAAACTCTTTCTTTCCCTCCTGATACGCCTTTTCCTTTTTCATGCCGTCCATGCTATAATAATTGTGGTATTTCCCGGCTTTTTCCATATAAATGCGGAAAAAAGGATTATAATTTCCGTTCTTTACGTCTTTTTCTATATCCTCCCAGGCATCCATAAGATAAATAAACTTTCCCAGATAAAATCCCATCCTCCGCAGCGGCTCCTCCCAGAGATCCTTCTGATAAACAAAGATCTCCGCTAACATCTCCCCGGTATAGCCAGCCGCCAGATCAAGGCCCGCCTTTTTGCTGCCCCTGCTTTTCTCCAGAGTATGCAGTTTCTTTAAATACTTTTTGACTGCGCGGTATTTCTCCGGGTACGCCTCCGCAGCTCTCCCTGCCTGTTTTTTTAACGCTGCAGAAACTAAAAATCCCTGAAATTCCTTCTCATCCTCCCAGTCATCTTTCCTGTCATAATAAGCCAATAAAATCCCCATATCCGAAACATACCGGCCCGCCTTTGTCTCATACATCAGCCGTCTCCTGACAGGATGCAAAGGACAAAAGCCCCAAACCCCCGTTACCTTTTCATCATACAGGCTGCTTAACAACAAATACAAAAATACCATATCATAAGAAAGCGCAAGCCTTGTCAATGTCCCTCCCGACTCTGCCATCTGCCTGCAGAGCCCGCAGTACCAGCGCTTATACTCCCTGTATTCCTTTATTTTCAGTTCTTCCACATTGACAGATACATACCCTACCATCAAACCGCCCCTTTTTCAATTTTCAATATGACTCTTCAATATGACTCCTATTTGCCGGATTCCATCCTATGTCCTGCGAAACGAACCCTCATCCCAGTATCATCATATTTCATTTTCCACAAAATTTCAATTATCTTTTTTGACAAACCCTGCCGGAGAGCATATAATAAACAGTACCGTTTCTTTTTCCATGCCTGCCAGGGCATTGAAACAAGAAACAGGTATCTGTAAACTTTAAATTTATCATAAAAGGAGGAACTTATGGGCAATTTTCATGAAATCACACCTTCCGAACTGAAAAAAACTTCTTTTGAAATGATCGGGAAAGACTGGATGCTAGTCACCGCCGGGACTAAGGAAAAGGTCAACACCATGACGGCTTCCTGGGGCGGGCTGGGCGTTATGTGGGGAAAAGACGTCGCTTTTGCGGTCATCCGCCCGCAGCGCTATACCAAAGAATTTATCGACAGGGAAGATACCCTTTCCCTGAGTTTCTACGGAGAAGAATACAGAAAAGCCTTAAGCCTTTTAGGGAGCGTATCCGGCCGGGACAGGGATAAAATCGCAGAATGCGGCCTGACCGCCGTTTTCGACGGGACAACGCCATATTTTGCAGAAGCGCACACGGTTCTCATCTGCCGCAAGAAATTTGCGCAGCCGTTTGCAAAAGAATCCTTCCTCGATCCTGAAATCATTACAAAATGGTACCCGGATGAGGATTTCCATACCCTCTACATCCTGGAAATTGAGAAAGTATTCGTAAAATAAAAAGCCAAAAACGGCGGTGGATTCCACTTCCATCGCCGTTTTTCAGACATTATGCCTTTGCCGATTCTTCCGTCTCAGCCTCTCATTGACCGTCCCTGTGATTTCTTCTTTCTTTTCCCATTTTCCCTTATTATTATATAGTTTTCCTTACTCTTCTTCCCTGTCTCCGTCCAAATCTTCCTCTAAATGCTGTTCAAATACCTTCTCCAATGGAAGCGATATCAGCGCGCACAAAAACCCCGGCAATAAAACCCCTAAAACGCCGTAAGTCATGGAAATCAGCGTAATGCCGATGAGCAGGATGATCAGCGCAAGAACAGAATATGGCAAATGTGCAATCCCATACATAAACGCCATTTTAACCACATTCCCAAACCCCCGGTATCCTTTTGCAATTAAGGCAAAGGTGTAAATCACTTGAAACCCGAGTAAAACAAAAACCAGGGCATTCCCGCCTAATAAAATTACGCCCACATTATTATATTGGTGGAATGCAAACAGGAAATTAAACACCAGGATGAGAAATGCCAGGACATATAAAATCCAGAGCGGCGTGGCAAGCTTCCATTTTTCCCGGAAAGACTGCCAGAAAACCCTGGCTGGATATGCCTTTTTCCCCCTTACCGAAGTCACGACCGCTTCATACAGCGCCGTCAGCGATGCTCCTAATGTGACGAGCGGTATCGATACCAAAAAAAACAGCATGCTCAGAATTGCCAGATCCGCAATTTTCCCAAGCACATCAATAAACGTACTGTCTTCGTCCAAAAAAGGTATTCTCATTATTTTCCTCCTTACAAAAAATACCGTTTTTTCCAGGATAAAATAATCTCCATAGGCCCGCCTCCCTTCCATTTTTTACCGGATTTTGCTCCGGTCTGCCTATATTATAGATCATTTTATCCGGGAGTTTCTTACATTTTTCTTAAAAATTTCTTAATTTTTTTATAAACAGGGGCAGATGATACTGGCTGAACTATGACAGTTCATGAATAAACAGCCCGCTCCGCAGTTTCGGCTCGAACCAGGTTGACTTCGGCGGCATTAACCGCCCGGCGTCCGCCACATGGAATAATTCCTCAATGGAAGTCGGGTACATGGAAAATGCAGCCGCCATATCTTCCTCGACACGTTTTTCTAACTCTTTCAGCCCCCGGATGCCGCCGACAAAATCAATCCTGCTGTCTGTCCTCGGATCGCCAATTCCAAGAATCGGGCCCAGAAGATAATCCTGCAATAGCGACACATCCAAAGAATCCACCGGATCAGTCATTCCTGCCAGTTCTTCTTTTGCCTTGAGACAATACCATTTCTTATCCAGATACATCCCAAACTCCGCTTTTTTCTGCGGGCGGTACGGCTCGATCCCTGTCTCTTTTACAGTAAAATATGTCCCGATCTTTTCCAAAAATTCTTCTTTCCCATAACCGTTTAAATCCTTCACAACACGGTTATAGTCCAAAATCTTCAATTCATCGTCCGGAAACAGCACGGAAAGGAAATAATTAAATTCCTCCGTCCCGTCATAATCCGGATGCTCCTCTCTCCGTTTCAATCCTACCTTTACTGCCGACGCCGCACGGTGATGCCCGTCCGCAATATAAATACTGTCAATCCCCGCAAAGGCATCCCAGATGCTCCGGATATCCTGAACCTCCGTAACGCCCCATACCCTGTGCACTACCTGATCCACAGCCGTAAAATCATACAACGGTGTCCTTTCCTTTACCTTTGCAACCACCTCATTAATTTTTTTATCCGCTCTGTACGCAAGGAAAATCGGCCCTGTCTGCGCATTGCAGACATCAATATGGCGGATTCTGTCAAGCTCCTTTTCTTCCCTTGTGTTTTCATGCTTTTTAATTACATTATTCAGATAATCGTCAATGGAAGCACATGCCACAATCCCGGTCTGGGAACGGCCTTCCATAATCAGCTCATAAATATAATAATACTCTTTCTTCTCCTTTACAAAAGTATCATTTTTCATGCCAATATCAAGCAATTCCCTTGCCTTTTCATAAACCTCCGGCGCATACATATCAACATCATCCGGAAACTGCGTCTCCGGGCGGTCAATTTTGAGGAAAGAATACGGTTCACGCCCGACTTCTTCCTTTGCTTCCCTGCGGTTATAGACATCATACGGAAGCGCCGCCACGCGGTCTGCCAAAGACGGTACCGGGCGGACGCACAAAAATGGTTTGATTACTGCCATAAACTAATTCCTTTCTTTGATTATTATATACTGTTGGGTTATGCCTTCAATGCACTAAAAGCGGAAATCCCGCTCTCCCTGTGCAATCTTCTCAAGGCGCTCTTTACAAAGCTCCTTTACCTTCGGGTTGGTAATATGTTCGATTTCCTTCTCAATCATAATCTCGCCTGCTGCCTTTGTCTCTTCGGAAGCATAATCCTCCAGGTATTCCTTGAGTGTCATCAGGGCATTCGGATGGCAGCAATTAGAAATCTGCCCTGCCTTCACAAGCTTCATAAACCGATCGCCGGTACGCCCTTCCCGGTAACATGCCGTGCAGAAGCTTGGAATATAGCCAAGCTCTAACAGCCATTTCATCACTTCATCCAGGGAACGGTTGTCAATCACGTCAAACTGCGCAGAATTGTCCTCTTCCTCCTCTTCCTCGGCATAGCCGCCGACACTGGTGCGGGAACCGCCGCTGATCTGGGAAACGCCGACACGCAGCGCACGCTCCCGGCAGGTCTTGGACTCCCTTGTGGAAATAATCAGCCCCGTATACGGCACAGCAACACGCAGCACCGCTACGATTTTCTCAAAAGTATCATCGTCGATGCCATTGTTAAAATCATCCGGGTTAATGTCATCCGCCCTGCGGAGCCTCGGGACGCTGATCGTATGCGGCCCTACGCCCATAGCAGCCTCTAAATGCTCCGCATGCATCAAAATCCCGGTAAAATCATAACGGTACATATTCAGCCCAAACAATACCCCGATGCCGACATCATCAATGCCTCCCTGCATAGCGCGGTCCATCGCTTCGGTATGGTACGCATAATTATGCTTCGGGCCTGTCGGATGCAGCTTTTCATAATTCTCTTTATGATAAGTCTCCTGGAATAAAATATACGTGCCGATACCGGCCTCTTTTAATTTCCTGTAATTTTCCACCGTCGTCGCCGCAATATTCACATTCACGCGGCGGATCGCCCCATTCTTATGCTTAATACCGTAAATTGTCTTAATACATTCCAGAATATATTCAATCGGGTTATTGACCGGATCTTCCCCCGCTTCCAGGGCAAGACGCTTATGCCCCATATCCTGCAGGGCCGTCACTTCCTTTACAATATCCTCCTGCGTCAGCTTCTTCCGGCTGATATGATGATTCTTATGATGGTACGGGCAATACGTACAGCCATTCACACAGTAATTGGAAAGATACAACGGCGCAAACATCACAATCCTGTTGCCGTAAAACTTCTGCTTAATTTCCATCGCCAGATCCATGATTTTTTTATTTTCCTCTTCCAGATCACAATCCAGCAAAAGGAGTGCTTCCCGGTGGGAAAGCCCCTTGCAGTCATGTGCACGCTCAATAATGGAAGAAATTAATTCTTTATTATGCTTATTTTCTTCCGCAAACTTCATGGTTTCCAAAATTTCCTCATGGTCAATAAATTCTTCTGCCTTCATAGATTTTACATTGTACATAATCTATTTTCGCTTCCTTTCTATGATTTGTAATGTCAGGATCAGGCACAGTCTCTGACCCACGTACCATCATAACGCCATTAGCATAATTTTTCAAGAACCGACTTTCCAATAGTACCCTCCGGCATTGCAACGCCAAAGTTATCCGCAATCGTCGCGCCTGTCACCGCAAACGTATCTTCCTCTCCAAGATCCGCTCCCATAACCCCTTCCTTTTCATAGGATGGCGACCAGGCAAGAAAAGGAACCTTCTCTCTGGTGTGATCCGTTCCGGAATACGTCGGATCATTCCCATGATCGGCCGTGATTAACAGCAAATCATCTTCCTTTAATGCTTTCATCAAAATACCGAGCTTCTCATCAAACCGCTCCAGCTCATCCCCGTAGCCGACAGGATTCCTCCTGTGGCCCCAAAGAGCGTCAAAATCCACCAAATTGACAAAGCACAGCCCATGAAAATCCCTGCCCACAATCGCTATTGTCTGCTCCATGCCGTGGACAGAGCTCTGTGACTTATTAGATTCTGTAATTCCTTCATGGTCAAAAATATCATAAATCTTCCCGACCGAAATCACGTCATGCCCCGTTTCCTTCAAGGCATCCAGAACCGTTTTCCCAAACGGCTTCAGGGCATAGTCATGGCGGTTCGCCGTCCGTTTAAACTCCCCTTTCCTCTTCCCGGTATACGGGCGGGCAATCACCCTGCCAACCTTCCATTCCTCTTTCATCGTAAGCTCCCTGGCAATTTCACAGTAACGGTACAGCGTCTCAAGCCCCATCGTCTCTTCATTTCCGCAAATCTGAAGAACCGAATCCGCTGAAGTATACACAATCAGTTCCCCGTGTTCTATCTCCCGCTCTCCCAGCTCCTCTAAAATCTTTGTGCCGCTTGCGCTTTTATTCCCAATAATCTTCCTGCCCGTCCTATGTTCCAGTTCCTGTATCAGTTCCTTCGGGAAACCCGTCTCCGTAAATGTTCGGAACGGCTTCTGCGTATAAAGCCCGGCAATCTCCCAATGCCCCGTCATAGTATCCTTCCCGTTGCTCTTTTCCGACAGCTTCATATAACGACCGACGGCAGGCTCTTTCTTTGGAAACTGCTTTAAATCCACTAAATTGGAAATCCCGAGCCGGACCATGTTCGGGATGTGAAACTCCTCCCTCGCCTCCGAAATATGCTTCAATGTATTCACGCCTACATCCCCGTACTTCTCAGAATCCGGCATCTCCCCGATTCCAAGGGAATCAATCACAATCAAAAAAATACGATGATACCTTTCCATCTTATCACCCTTTCCCGGACAAATTTATAAGGCGAACCAAAGCCCGCCTTACTTAATTTTACACCTTAAAAGATTGTTGACAAAAACTGCCCGTACAACTCACTTACAAGTCCATAAACCACTATCTTCCCGTCGCCATAAAAGCACTGATCGCCGATGCCATCTGGATCTTCGGAAGTGTCTGAAGAATAATCTTTCCCGGTCCGGTTACTACGGTATTGAAAAGCCCCTCTCCGCCGAGGAACATATTTTTCACGCCGCCTTTTACCGTTTCCACATCCATACTGCAGGTAGCGTCCATCATGGCAAGGTATCCGGTATCGATAATCATCCTCTGCCCTGCGTCCAGTGAATACTCGATCGCCGCCCCGTCAATCTCAATAAAGACAAGCCCTGTGCCGGACATTTTCTGCATAATAAAGCCTTCTCCGCCAAAGAACCCGCTCCCGACCTTTTTCTGGAAAAAGATGGACATCTCCACGCCCGGAGTAGAAGCAAGATATGCCCCTTTCTGGCAAATAATCTCTTTTCCCGGAGTAATCTCAATCGCAACGATGCTTCCCGGAAAATTCGTACACATGGTAATCATACCAGGCCCCTTCTGCGCCGTATATGTATTGCCAAACATTGCCTCCCCGCTGAACGCTTTGGAAACCATCTTGCCAATGCCGCCGCCTTTCGTCTGCATGGCGACATTGTCCGTCATCCAGCTCATGGCTCCATTCTCACAGTTAATTGACTCTTCGCTTTCCAGGTGAATCTCCACAACCGGAAGTTCCCCTCCTTTAATTTCATATCTCATGTTCTGTATATGCCAAAGGCATGATATAACAGACAGCTTTGCTGTCATTCTGCAAAGAGTGAAAAAAACGCCTTCAGCTTCTCCTTTCTTTTCTAAATTCAAACTTCACTCTTGTCTTTTTTTGGTAACGATTACCAGCTACTCCTTTATTATATTTTATAGCACAGATAAAATCAATTCCTGAATTTTATTTTTTTATAACAGGCCATAAGTGAGATTTTAGCCGCTTTAGCGGCGAAACAGGCTGCAAAGCAGCCAAATCAAGCTGACAGCTGAACTGTTATAAATTTCTAACTGAATAGTTCCGGTTCATTCTCAATCAAATCCTGTACCAGATACCGATAATCCATATTTTCTATGCCAAAGCTTCCGTCATGGATCTGCAGGGAAAGCCTGCTTCTATAATAAATATCCATCGCCTGGCGGATAGAAAATTTCTTTACTTCCGCCAAATAATTGATGATTTTCTCCTCCAGAAATTCCTTATAAACCCTTTCTAATTTTTCTTTATCTATCATCCTGATACCTCATATGATTTTTGAAACTTTACTGCACTGTCTATTACTTTCTGTGTCAGGAAAGCAATTTGATCGTTCTGCTTATAATAACGAAGTTCATGATGTCGTATAAAACCCAATACCGAAGTCTAAATGTGCTTTGGAATGATTAATATCCGGCTTCCTGATTTCCAGCGTCGTTCCATGATACACCATCATATCTGAACTCCTTTTTCTTTCACAAATTCAGTAATATCCTCCACGAGATACTGCCTGCCTTGTGTATGCAGCACATCATAACAGGGCAAAATATAACCGTCCAATATCCCTGATTCATTTAAAATATGATACACTTGTCCATATGTCCTGTTCCATTCTTCTGCCAAAGCATGAATCAAAAATACAGAAAATTCCAACATTTTTCTATCCATAACACCGCCTCTTTTTTCATCCGCCGCACTATATCCCCCTTAAATACCTCTCCAATTCTTCCCCTCTTCTCTCCCAGGTATGGTACTTTCCCGCATACTCCCGTCCAGCAAGCGCGATCTGTTCCGCCTCATCCTCATGGGACAGAAGATACCCCGCTTTTTTTACCAGCCCCTCCGGGTCGTTTAAATCATAAAACATGACGGTTTTCCCATCTGTCAGGATCTCTTTTAAGTAACGGCTGGGATCGGTCAGGCTTACGGCGCCATTTAACAGGGAATTGAATACCCGGTCATGCGCGCCGTCCTTAAACCACGGCATGACATTCAGTGAAATCCTGCTGTTACTGATTTTTTCCAGGCATTCCGCCGAGGTAAGCGGCCCGTGGACAATTAAATTCTCCGGATGTTTACAGTCTAAATACTCCCAGCCTCCGCCAAACACATCCACACGGAACCCGGCATCCACAAGCGTCCGGACAGCCATTGCGCGGAAATAAAAGCGCACATATAAATCAATGAAAATCATATTCGGCATACACGCCTTAATCCCTTCTTCGTCAATGCCCTCGACTTCTTCCCAGAGATGCTTCTCAATTCCTGCGTCCATCCCCATTTCCGGATGTTTGATAAAATCATCCACAATCCGGAAATAAAAATCCGCATATTCCTTACTGACTTCGTTTAAATGCGGGCGCAGCTTTTCCGTTGTTGTATAATTTCCGGTAAAAATAATATCCATCTCCCGGTCTTTATAAGGAATCCATTCCTGTCCATAATCCTGATAGTGCCTTCCGTTGGCGGAAACCACTTCTATCCCCGGCTTCTTCCCATATTCCGTTCCGGCCAGCGGCAGAAATCCCCCGGAAACAATTTCCGGGAAAAACCGCTTTAAATAAGCCTCGTGATCGCGGTCAATGGAAAACTGCACATAATTTTTTGGAAGCAGAGGCTTGAACTTATGGTAATAAAACGGATGATCCACCACAATATTCAGGCAGGGAATTTCCCGGTTATCCCAGATCGAAGCCCCGTTTTCTTCGATAAACACAGCTTCCCCGCAGAACCCGATAAAATTAAACGTAAGCATGACGGTACTGCCCGTTTCCAGGAACCAGCACAGCTTTAAATAGCTTTCCGTCTCCTGTTCAAAATCAAACAAAAACACCTGCTTTCCAATGGAAGCAAAATATTCCGCAAGCCTCCTGGAAAAATAAGCAAGTGTTTCTGTATCGCCCGTAAACAAAACTATTTTTTCATACTTCATTGGCGGCCCTGTTCTCCATGACAATCTTCACATAATTTTCTTCCGGCATCGGGCGGGCAAATAAAAATCCCTGCACCATGTCACAGCCGATTTTCCGTAAAAACTGCGTCTGCTGATCCGTCTCCACGCCCTCGCAGATCGTCCGGATATTGATTGCTTTTGACATTTCCACAATCATACGGATAATCTCCCGGCTTCTCTTGGAAGTCTCCACTTCCTCCAAAAATCCCTTGTCAATCTTCAGCACGTCAATCGGCATATCCTTTAACAGGTTCAGGGAAGAATAGCCGCTTCCGAAGTCGTCCATTGACAGCGGAAATCCATGCTCCTTTAACTGGTTCACAATCCGGATCACATTGCTGTCCTGGGCGCCATACGTGCTTTCCGTCATCTCAATTTCCAGGTATTGATGCGGAATCTCATACTCATTCACTACTTTAATCAACTTATCCACAAAATCCGGCGTCTCGATATGCGCCCTGGAAACATTGATGGAAATCGGGACGATATCCATCCCTTCATCCAACTGCTTGCGGAGAAAACGGCAGACCTCATGGTACACATAAAAATCCAGCTTCACGATAAACCCGTTCTTTTCAAACAATGGGACGAATTTCCCCGGCGAGATAAGCCCTTTTAACGGGCTGTTCCAGCGCACCAGCGCTTCCGCTCCGACCAGATCCCCCGTTGAAAGGCTGAATTTCGGCTGATAATAGACAACGTATTCCCGCTGCTCCAGCGCCCGTTCCATCATGCCCTCAATCTCATTTTCTTCATTCATTTTCTCTTCCAGCTCGGTCGTGTAAATGGAATAATGTTTTCCATGCTGGCCTTTAATGGTAGAACGCGCCATCAGCGCCCTGTCAATACATTCATCCGCAGAATACATTTTTGAAGAGGCGTCATAAGTAAAAATCCCCATCTTAATGGAAATCTTAATCACTTCCCCGCTCTCCAGCGCGATTTTATCATAGACAATATAATCGATTTCTTCCTGCGTAAGCCCTTCCTTCTGCACGCAGACATAAAATTTATCCGCATAGCTGTGCGCAATGGCGGCATGTTTCCCAAACGAAACCAACAGGCGTTCCGCCACCACCTTCAGGACAGTATCTCCCGCCCTGCGCCCATAGTATTCATTGATATATTTAAACTTATCCAAATCCAGCGCGATGATCTGGAAGGTAGCGTTGGATTCTTTCAGCCGTTTATCAACCACATCAAAAAAATATTCCCTGCGCCATGCCCCGGTCAGGCTGTCATGCTTAAAACGCTCCTTCATATCCATAGCGTCATGGAGCTGCCTGCAGTAGATTTCTTTCTTTTCCATCGTCATAGAGCAGGTTCCGGTCTTCTTACAGCTTAAATCGCATAAGTACCGATCGTTGTTTTCCTCTTTGACAGCCCTGACCTCTTCTTTTAATTTCTGGTTTTCCAACGTCAGCCTTGTCTCTTCCTCCGCAAACTTCCTCCACGGATTTTCATGGTTCTTTTCTATCTCCACATTCTGCCCGCTTCCAACCATCTTTTTCAGGAAAGAAACAGCTCCGGTTGACAGAAATTCCCCTGTCGCATCCCGTTCTTTTTCTGCAGTAACATCCAGGAAACAGCACAGATATAAATCAACATCCTCCACCTGCCCGTATAAAGTAGCCCAAAGCCTGATCCAGATGCCATTCCCATCCCCATAGCTGTAGTGAAATTCCGTATCAAACATAGCGCCTTCTTCGGCAGGCCGCTGGAATTCTTTATAAAGCCTCATACAGTCAGCCTTATCCGCATGAAAAAACTGCAGCTTCTGCGACGGCGTTATATGTAAAAGGGAATAAAACCCCGCATTTGCAGATACAACGGAAAGCGTTTCGTCCGCACAGACAACAGCAGATGCGACCGGCATCATGGAAATCAGCCTGTTCACCGGGGAAACCGCTTCTGAGAGCTGCTCTTTAAACGCGATTGTTCTCTCCATAAAAATTGCCTCCTTCATATTAAAAGTGCATACGCCGCTGTATTTCTTCTTTCAGGCGATCGCCCTGGAAAATCAGGACTGCCGTCAGGAAAATAATGCTTGCGGCTGCGCACAAAAGCGAAAGATAAAAGAAATGCAGCCAATGAAACGCATAAAATAATAACGGCACAATCCCAAGCAGGCTTCCGAGAATCAGATAAATCATGTCGTCCCCGTCTTCTGAGTGCAGGAAGCGGCTGATAATAAACAAGGCCGCAATTGTCACCATCCCGAGAATCGGAATTACAAAATCCAGCGCCCAGCCATGACAGCCCGTAAAATAATCCCACAAAAAACAAAGAACGGATATCAGCACTTCCATATATAAAATCGCTTTTTCCACATTTCTTCTCTTCCGGAACGCTATATAAAACGTAATCCAGAAACAGCAGGCGGCGGCAATGATAATATATGCCCAGCCATGCCCTCCTGACAATAACAGGTTCAAAAAAACAGAAATGATAATCAGCAGACAGGAAAGAAACGTAATAATTTTAAAGCACAAATTTCTATGGTATAATTTTTCCAGCTTGGGAAACAAATCCTCTTCCGTTTCCTTATCCCTGCCTTCCGTTTCGTTTTCCTCTAATTCTCTCTGGCACAGAGGACAGGACTGATGGCTTCCAATCACTGTCACCCTGCATTTTTCACAATATTTCAAACCCCTCACTCTTCCTCATAATGATTGGTCGCAATCTCCACCGGAATTCCAAACGCTGTCAGCTTCCGAAAAAATATTTTTTCCAGCTCTGCGCTTTTAAACGGGGACGTAAAGCTCATTGTCAGCCTGCCGCCGTAAGAGCAGATACAAGTCTGGTATTTTCTCGTGCTGATAAACACATCGAATAAATGAATATATTTTTCAAACTCCTCCGGCATGGAAACCGCCCCAATATTAGAAATGGAAAATGTATATTTCCGATCGGTATATTCATACCCCAGATTCATAAAAAAATCCTTCATGATAAGCGGCACAATGCGCGCTGCCGGGTTCTTTTCCAATGCCCCGTACTGGTAAAGCTTTTCTTCTAATTTTTCCTGGGTAAGCTCTGAACGAAAACACCGCTCCACCTGCGCCATAATATCTTCAAATTCTCCGGAACATTCATCAAAATCATACCAGACGTCAATCGTCCCGAAAAAATTCCTTGCCGATTCCGATTTAAAATAGTGCCTTAAATTCACCGGAACAACAATTCCCACCAGCTTTCGTTTTTCCCTTACCGTCATCAGCTCCCCGATCGAGCTGATAATCAACGCCGTCAAAAAAATCGTCATGGTGGTCCGGTATTTTTTTACGATTTTTTTCAGTTCCTCCACCGGCATGGTCCCGCGGATTACCTTAATCCGGTAATCCGGAAGCCTCTGCCCCTTGATCATGTACGCTCCTGGAATACTGGCCAGCTTCCTGCCAGGAATCTCCGGCAGGCTTTCTTCCTTTAATCCGTGCCGCTCCCTGCGGCTGTCATAATACCGATCAAAGCTGTCGTCCATACGCTGCGTGCTGGAAGCGTCATAGTCTAACTGCAAAGGGAGATCCTTTAATTCCTCTTTATGCCTGATCAGTAAATAATGGTACACCAAGGTCCTTAAAAAATTGAGCGCTCCCGTGCCGTCGGTAATGGCATGGTAAACCTCCAGGTTAATGCGCCTTTTATAATAGGTGACAGAAAACAAAAGTCCTTTTTTATTTTTATCATAAAGCGGCCCGCAGGGCGGCCGGTCTTCCTCTCGGACCTTCGCCTTCCGGCTGCTGTCCTCAAAATAATACCAGAACAGCCCCCGCCTTAATACCGTCTCAAAAAACGGGAACTCCTTCACCGTAACATCCAGCGCCTGCTGCAAATCAGCCTCTATTACAGCTTCCTTTAATTCACAGACAAAACGGAATACCTTCGTATCCTGATTCCTTGTCGTGCATGGAAAAATCTTGGCGGCATTATCAAGCTTTGCCCACTGTGTTTCTTTCTTTCCCATATCCTGTCCTTATGCTTTCTCCCAAAACTCACTCGTCCGGGCGGATACCTAAAAACTTCTTAATGTACTCATAACAAAGCGATACCGGCTCAAAATGCAGCGGCAGCGAGAAGAATCCATGCAGGGAATCTTCAATCCGGTGCTTTTCCACCCGGTTTCCCGCTTCCAAAAGGCGGTCGGCATATGCTTCTCCTTCGTCCCGCAAAGGATCAAACTCCGCCGTAATCACCAGCGTATCCGGCTGCCCGGAAAGATCCCCGGCAAGATACGGCGCAAAATATGGATTCTCCCTGTCTTCCGGGCTTCTCTGGTATAAATCCATATAATCACATAACTTTTTGATTGTCAATAAATAATCGTTCCCATTTTCCCGAATTGAAGCAAACTGCGAATTTTCAGAAAAATCATTGTTCACCGCAGGATACAATAAGATCTGCTTTGCAGGCAGAAATTCCTTCCGATCCCTTGCCATTAAAGAAACCGCCGCACAGAAATTACCCCCTGCACTGTCGCCGATTAACGTCACCTGATCGCTTTCAATCCCGAAATGTTCTTTGGAATTGACGATAATCTCCCTGGCGGCAAAATAACAGTCCTCCAATCCTAATGGGAACTTATTCTCCGGAGCCAGACGGTAATCCACCGAAACCACTTTATACCCTGTCTCCTTAGTAAGCAGCGCGCAGACATTGTTATACGTGTCAATGTTCCCTGTCACCCATCCGCCCCCATGAAAAAATAAAAGCACCGGTTTGGGTGTCTCTATATCATCTTCACTTTCCGAAAAAATCCGTACCGGGATTTTGTGATGATCAAACATCAGCTCATGATCCCAGGTCTTATAAAATGGCTTCAAATAATACGGATGCGAGATTTTCTCTACTTTCCGCACGATTTTATACGTCTTTTTCAAATTGACGTCAGGATAAGACAGCGCTTTTAACGCAGCGTGCATCGCTTTATTAATCGCCATAGGATTCCTCCTGCCACTCCTGCGGGTCTACGTCCTTCCCGTCCCTCCAGACACGCTCCAGGTCGTAGAAAATGCGGTCTTCCTTAGAAAATACATGGATAATCAGATCCGTATAATCCATCAGCACCCAGCTTGTATTATGAACCCCTTCAATCGCCTTCGGCGTAAACCCGGCAAGCCCCAGCGCTTCTTCCGCCGCATCCACCAGCGCCTGTACATGGGAGACATTATTTCCATTGACAATGATAAAATAATCTGCAATCACAGAAACGCCGCCGATTTCAATGACACGGATATCCTCGCCTTTCTTGTCCGCCAGCGCATCGTATGCAATCTTTACCATCTTCTTTGCCTGTTCCATATCCTACCTTCCTTCCTGCTTTTCCTGCCCTTTTCCCAGCAGCTTCTTATAATAATTATACGCCTCCTGCGTCATACAATCAATCTCTTTTTTCTTTCCGTTTTTATCTTTTTTCAAATAATTTAACGTATTATAGAGGATTTGGTATACCGTCTGATCCAAATCGCAAAAAGCCATGCTCCTGATTTCTTCCATACCTTCGATATTTTTCCGTCCGGGTTCCATATAATCCGCCACAAAAACAATCTTTTCCAACAGCGACATTTCCGGCTTTCCTGTCGTATGCCAGGTAATGGCATCTAAAATTTCCTGATCTTCCATCCCGTATTTCGTTTTTGCAAAATAAGCCCCTACCTTAGCATGGAGAAGATAGGGGTTTTCTTTTTCAACTTCCCGCACCGGGAGATCATGCTTCCTGCACTGGGCAAGCTGCTCTTCTTCAGAAAGGTATTTTGCGCAGTCATGCAAAAGCCCCGCATACATCGCTTTCTCCATATCCGCGCCATAGCGCATGGCAAGGGCCGCCGAGGTATACATAACCCCTCTAGTATGGAAAAAACGCTTTGCGGAAAGCACTTTCTCAAGACGTTCCTCGATCTCCATCAAATCTTTTGCCAATGACATCTCAAAGACTCCTCTCTATAGCATCTGATATAAACCTTTTTCCCGAATGAACTTTTCCACCTTCTCAGGCAGATAGTATTTTACCGATAATCCCTGTCCTGTTTTTTTCCTGATTTCTGTTGACGATATCTCGATATAAGGCATCTCAATGATAAAAATCCTTGCCTGGTATTTCTTTCCATATTCTGCCGCAAGCTCTTTCATTTTGTCAATCCCTTCTTCCCCTGCCCTGGGGGCGGCAAGAAAGATTAACCCCTTTAAAAGCTCCTCAAACCGATACCATTTATGCATCTGGAATAAAGAATCCGCGCCAATGATGAAAAAAAACTCTGTCTCCGGATATTTTTCCTTCAGCTCTGTCATCGTGTCATAGGAATAGGTAAGCTCTTTTTTCCTCTCCATTTCCAGCAGGGAAATCCGAAACGCTTCATTTCCCTCCAATGCCGCGGAAAGCATGGCAAGCCTTTTCTCATCCTCCGGCAGCTCCCTGCTGTCCTTGTGCGGCTGCCTTCTGGAAGGAAGGAACCAGATTTCATCTAAATCAAACTGCTCCTTTGCCTCCTGTGCAAGAATCAAGTGTCCATTGTGGATAGGATTGAACGTCCCTCCCATAATCCCCACTTTTTTCACAAACAACTCCCCCTCGAACCATTAACGTTTCTTTTTTTCCTCCGGCAGCTCTATCTTCCTTTTTTTCGGGTCCGGCGCCGGTTTATAAAGAACGATTTTCTTTCCAATCACCTGGACTGCCTGCGAGCCTGTCCTTTCCGCCAGTACTTCGGCAATTTCTTTCGGATCATCGTCACAGTTTTTCAGCACCGCTATCTTAATCAGTTCCCTGACATCAATCGCTTCCCTTACTGCCTCCGTGATTTCCGGCGTCAGGCTCGCCTTCCCGATATGGAAAATCGGTTCCATATTCATCGCAAGCCCTTTTAAATATGCCCTTTGCTTACTTGTCATCTATTTTTCCCTTTCTATATCATACTGCTATATCATAATATTCCCATAAGCTGTAAATTTGTTATGGATGAATTTTATTTATAATAATCAAAACTAAGCCCGTAAAGATTAACCGTATCCCCGTCTTCCACGCCAAGCTTTTCCAGCTCTTCCAAAATCCCGTTTTTCTTTAAAAATTTCTGGAAAAATTCAAATCCCTTTTCCGAATCCAGATTCGTATACCCCAGCATTTTCTCAATCCTCGGACCTTCCACGGAAAACGTATGCTCATCGACCCGGCTGACCGTAAACGGCTCCCTGATAACCTCCAGATCACTCGTGTCAAACTCCCGTTCAAACACCACCGGCTCCCTGCCGACATGGGACAGCATATCCTTTACCTGATATAACAGTTCCTTTACGCCGCGCCCGGTTACTGCCGAAATCGGGATTACCTTGATCCCCTTCGGCTCAAATTCTTCTTTCAACAATGTAATGACCGTTTCTTCCTCATTGCCGTAAAAAATATCCGTTTTATTGGCGGCTATGACCTGCGGGCGTTTTGCAAGCTCCGGATTATATTCTTCCAGCTCCTTATTAATTGCCAGGATATCCTGCAGGGGATCTCTGCCCTCCGTCGATGCAGCGTCTACGATATGGATAATGACCTTCGTCCTCTCGATATGCCTTAAAAACTCATGCCCCAGCCCGACGCCCTGGGAAGCCCCTTCAATCAGGCCCGGAATATCCGCTATCACAAAGCCTTCCCCGTCTCCCAAATCCACAACGCCCAGGTTCGGGTTCAGCGTCGTAAAATGATAATTGGCAATCTTCGGCTTTGCATTCGTCACCCTGGATAAAAACGTAGACTTGCCGACATTCGGGAATCCGACCAGTCCGACGTCGGCAATCACCTTTAACTCCAGAAGGACTTCCATCTCAATGCCTGGCTGCCCCGGCTGCGCATACTTCGGCACCTGCATAGTCGGCGTTGCGAAATTCATGTTCCCTTTGCCGCCGCGCCCGCCTTTTAAAATGATCTCCCGGCGGTTTTCATGGGACATATCCGTGATGACCTTTCCCGTCTTTGCATCCCTGACTACCGTTCCCGGCGGAACCTTTACCACCAGATCCCCGCCGTCCGCCCCGTGGCAGCGGCGTCCGCCTCCGGGTTCTCCGTTTCCTGCACAGTATTTCCTGACATGGCGGAAATCATTCAGCGTATTTAAGCCCTCGTCAATTTCAAAAATCAGATCCCCGCCGCGCCCGCCGTCACCGCCGTCCGGGCCGCCTGCCGCCACAAACAGCTCCCTGCGGAAGCTCACACAGCCGTCGCCGCCCTTGCCGGAACGGATATAAATCTTCGCATTATCTGCAAACACCTCTGGCTTCTCCTCTCTTTATAATTTCTTTTCCACGTTCTTTGATACCCTGATACCAAAGAAGGTGTCTCAACCCCTGTCCGCAGATTGTACAATCTGTGGGCTATTGAGACACCTTCTATATTCATCCGCCTTTTTTTATTTTGCTTCTTCCACAGGATATACGCTTGCCTGCTTCCTGTCGCGGCCTTTCCTTTCAAAACGAAGGATACCATCCACCTTAGCAAATAAAGTATCATCGCCGCCGCGTCCAACATTCAATCCCGGATGGATCTTCGTGCCGCGCTGTCTGTAAAGAATATTTCCGGCCTTCACAAACTGTCCGTCTGCCCTTTTTGCACCAAGTCTTTTGGACTCAGAATCACGTCCGTTCTTCGTAGAACCGACACCTTTCTTGTGCGCAAAAAACTGAAGGTTTAACTGCAACATATTTACACCCCCTGAATTAATATTTTAACATAATCGCCATATTGATCTTCTACGCCTGACAATCCAAGCACCATTGCATCCATGAGCAAGGTCGCCTCTTCACTGATATCAGACTGAAAATGCATCATCAGAAACCCTTCCTTTTCGTTATCTTCCACATCGATAACGTCCCTGGTATAGGTCTGGATTGCATTGATAGTATTCATAACAAGAATCGAAACCGATGCGCAGACAATGTCATAGCCTTTATCCGCATACCCGGCATGTCCTTCTGATATGAATCCGGCATAAGCGCCTTTTGAGTCTTCTAATAATGTAATCGTAATCATAATTAGGCATTAATCTTGTCAATCTTAACAGCCGTATAAAGCTGCCTGTGACCATTCTTTTTGTGATAACCGGTTTTTCTCTTATACTTGTAAACGATAACTTTCTTAGCCTTTCCCTGCTCTTCCACAGTTCCGGTTACGGTTGCTCCGTCAACAGCAGGACTGCCTACCTTCACATCTCCGTCTTTACTTACAAGCAAAACCTGATCAAAAGTTACATTGGCTCCTTCTTCCACATCAAGCTTCTCTACTCTGACAACATCGCCCTCGGAAACCTTGTACTGCTTCCCGCCTGTTGCAATAATAGCGTACATCTTGACACCTCCTAAAATATATACTCGCCAGATTCCGGTGCCTTTCGGACTTCAAAACCGGCACTGAGCGGCAACTGTGCCGATAATCGGCACACAGCTACTATTTAAACATACTTGTAAAGAAATGTCAAGAAAAAAATTGCCTCAAACTGCCCTCAAACCGCAGTTAATTTTTTGGATTCTTTAATATGTTAAAAGACTAATTACAGCTGCCTCAAAATTCAAGCTTGAAATCTTACTTATGATGTGTTATATTAAATACAGAAACAGGGAAAGCCATAGAAGCGGCTACCCTCAATAGTAATTAGTTATACCGCTAAAGCGGCAAGCCGTCACTATTGCCAGTAGTGGCGGCTACTTCTTTTTTCCCTTAAAGATTGTATAGCACAATCCGACAAGGGCAACGACAAATATACAAAACTGGAATAAATCCGAATAAGTAACATTCATCTGCTTTCCCTCCTTTCTTTTATCCGGAGGGTCAGCCCCTCCGATAAAATCAGAGGGCAGCCGCCTTTTTGCTCTATGGTTTCCCATGCAGATAATATACCATATTTTCCCTGTTTCTGCAATCTCTGAATGATTTTCTTTACAAATCGCAGAACTGTTATAAAAATGCCAAACAAAACATTTTTAAATAGCATTAATCGCTTTTTCTATGTTTGTTTGGCATTTTTTATACTTTTCTAAAAATTTTAATAAGGATATTAGAAATTTTTAAATAGAAATTAAAAGTTAATACTTCTACTGTCTATCAAATCCTGATTTTTATGCATATATATTCACTTTATCCCTTTAAAAATTTCATAATCCTTTAAAGGCTCCCAAGCACTAATCGCTGAAACATCACTGCCGTTACCTAATACATTTCCTGGAGAGTCTGTATATTTCATAGAATTAATCGTCATAATTCTGCCGTCAGAATCCAATGTAAATACATCCCATTCCGTTCCATCATATCCAACAGGAACTTCAAACGTCCGAAGACGATGATTGCCTTTAAAAATACGTACCGTTGCACCAGAATAAGACATCGCCGTAGATGATGATGAACCGCGATTGGTATAATCATGTACCGCATAACGGATGTTACTTAAGCCTTCAAAATTAGTAATCGTAATAGTCTCCGGACCGTAAGAAGATGTATCATCTGTATCCAAATTAGCATAATATGGAGACGGGTTCTTATGACTATAGTACACATGTATACTAGAGCCAGTAATAACATTTGCTACTAAATGAGAATCTAAATCTGACGGACTAGAACCCCAAGTCAAAATAATGCGATAATAGCCGTCATCCATAAATGGTGACATCGTCTCATTAATTGGCGGATTTTCATCTGTAGTACCAGGATAAATTACGATATTATAACTTGTGTCAGAATACCCATCCTTAGATGCAGTCAAAGTATAGTTACCACTAGGCAAACCAATAATTTTTCCTAACACCGTTATCGTGTCTAAACGGAATTCACCGTTATCGTTAGTAGTTAAAGTTCTAATAGCAGTATCTGCCTCTTCTGTACTATTCCAGCCTTTATAAAGTTTCAGAGTAACATCAGAGAGAGGATGATTGTTAGTTGCATCCCGAATAACCCCACGGAAACCGCCCATGCCAGTACCTTCAGTCAATTCAACCAATCCCATAAAATGGTTTTCCCCTTCATATACTATTTCCATACTGGAAAAAGGTAAATATCCATCTTTGGAAATATCTACTTTAAAAGAACCATCTGGAACCAGAATACTAAATTTCCCCTCACTATCTGATTCAGCAGAAGCTACAACAACATCATCTTTACTTACTTTAATAGTTGCTCCTTCAATTACATTATTATGATCATCTGCATTAACAATAATTCCTTCCAATGTACTGTCTGCGGATAAAATTGATAAGGAAACAATCTGGCGATTATCGCTAACTACAAATGTCTTGGAAACACTTGTACCGTTAATGCTGGCCGATGCTTCATAAACACCCTCATACAAATAATCTACATAAGGAGATGACCCTGACCTACCAGAGCTATGACCCTGCTTAACAACTGAAACTTGCGCTCCTGTAATTTGCTGCTCATCTTCATCCAATACCTGTATTTCTGTTCGGTATGTCTTGTTGGTACAAGAGCCGCCGCCAAATTTTATTTCTCCACCAAATGGGCTTTCTTCTGAATTAATAACAGAAACGAAGAATTTACCCGGCACACCAGGAAGGAAATATATTGGGTTTGTGACATCTAAAATTGTAACTTTTGCAAGAGTACCTTTAAAGCTGTTTGTAATTGCATAAGAAAGACCAACGGAAGCGGTCGCATACCATTCAGCTTTACCAGAAACACAAAGTCCACAAGCATGTTTTGAATCAGCATTATCTAAAAAGTCATCCACACCTGTTTCAATTTCAGCAGTAGCTTTTGCACCAGCCTCTGCAATAACACTTGCTTTTAAAACGCCGCCAAACAATTCAACACCAATATCAAGGACAGGACCAATCTTAGCTTCCGCTTTACCTTTTGCCATCAAGCTTACATGGTTTTCTTTCTTTTTAATATCGGTACGGCCAGTATCAGAATTATATTTAAAACCACTTGTCTGCTTGCTAGTCCAGTTTAATTCGACACTTCCGGAAAGTTTCCAACTAATTTTTGCAGTAGGTTTGATATATATTTCTAAGCCTGTAACTGGCGTAGGAAGTGAAACCTCCCTTGTATCACCTGATATACAACATTTTTCCATTCATGGTCATTATTTCTTGATACTTCCGCTTTTATTACTCCAGATATTTCTGTTGTAAAGCTTACAGAACTTTCAAAATAATCTGCGGAAAACAGATGCGCATCATATGACATCTTTACATTACCTGTAGCTTTACCTTTTAGAGAACCGCTAAGCTTTACGCCATTTTGGAATTCTTTCTCAATACCAAATGGACCTATTTCACCACTAAGGTTGGCATCAACATCTATAATTTCCCATATAGGAGCAATGCCATTTTCTTCATTGACAGAATTAATATTATTGTCCGTATCTGAACCTTCCATCTCTACTTGCAGAACATCATAAAAATCTGTCATGACAGCTTCTTTGTCTTTGGTTAAAACAACTGTACCATTTTCTTTTTCTTCGATTGTTCCAATTTTGAACATCCAGGTAGTACCTTCTAAATAAATAACATCACCTGCCTGCAAATTCTTAATTTTATTGTCCGCATTTCTAAAAATAAATTTATGATCTGGAACAACATTATCTTCCTCTTCCGTTTCTATGTCAGTAACTTCAAAGCTGCCTACAAAATGATCGCGTGTAATAACTTTAACGGAATCGTTCAAAACGCCAAAGTTAGTTGTACGATCATCATCAAAATTGATAACTTGCTCCTCTCCATATTCAGCAATTACACTGTCAACAGTTTGTTCTTCAAACTCTTCATAGGTAGCAGTGTATTGAAATGATACATAGTCCGGATCTTCTTCCTCACCAGTACCAATCAAAGCAGCTCTTGCCACAAAATGCTCAGGCAATGTACCGTTTATAGGAAGCGTCACGTTAATCAGCTCACCATAATCTTCAGTATAGCCGCTTGCAGTAGCTACAGGAGCAAGCTCTAAATTAGATTCCTGATCATCCTCGGACCAATCACTTTCGCTCATTTGATCTTCAAAAAATTCCACCGTCATTAAACACTGAGAATTTGTATTATATGTAACGGTAACATTGTCATCAACTACATTTATATCAGTAATAGAATAAATAGTTTCTGTTTCATTAGATGCCGCATATAAATCACCATCAGAACCATCTGGATTTCCCCAGCCAGCATAAAGCGTTAAATCACTGACAACTGGTGTATCAAAATTATATTCCGTTACAGCAGCAGGTTCCATATACCAACCTGTAAAGCGATATAAGTCTCTTGCAGGATCATTAGGCTTATCAACGGTTTCCCCCGCATCTTGTCTTTGTACCTGGTAAACATCAGCCGAACCATCATTTGTATCAAAGGTTATTCGATAAGTTCCAGTACCAAGTTCTACAACATTCCAATGTGCATACAATATGATATCACCTGTAATCGCTGTATTGAAATCAAATTTTTCTCCATCGCTTGCAGCAGTGTACCAGCCATCAAAAACATAACCTTCCCGACTCGGGTTTTCTGGCTGAACAGCCAAGTTACCTTTTTCTACAGCCTGGGCAGTAACCATGCTTCCACCATTACTGTCAAATGTAACTGTGTATGTGCCAACATTTTCGCTCCAATGCGCATACAGTGTGATGTTGCCTGTAATCGCTGTATTGAAATCAAATTTTTCTCCATTGCTTGCAGCAGTGTACCAGCCATCAAAAATATAACCTTCCCGACTCGGGTTTTCTGGCTGAACAGCTAAGTTACCTTTTTCTACAGCCTGGGCAGTAACCATGCTTCCACCATTGCTGTCAAACGTAACTGTATATGTGCCAATCTTTTCACTCCAATGCGCATACAGTGTGATATCACCTGTAATTGCCGTATTGAAATCAAATTTCTGCCCACCGTCCGCAGCAGTATACCAATCATCAAAAACATAACCTTCACGAATCGGGTTTTCCGGCTTCTTAGCTAAACTGCCAGCTTCTATTGCCTGAGCTGTGACTGTACTTCCGCCATTACTATTAAATGTAACTGTATACTTAACGTCACTGTCAGAACTACCACCGCCACCGCCGGAGCTGCCGCCGCCGCTAAAACTGATATTCCCATTAGAAGCATTGTTACTGGTATTATTATTTTCTTCCGATCCATTCGTATCAACAACGTCATTATTCCCGGCATTATTGTTGTTATCGCCAATATTTCCATTAACAACATTATTACCAGAATTATTGTTTTCAGAAGAACCATTGCTGCCATTAGAATTATTATTCTCATTACTATCATTATTTGATACATCTGAATCATCTTTATCTTTTGCTGTCTTCTTCTTGGCTACTTTAATTTTTACCCATGTTTTCTTGGAAACTCCATTCTTACCTTTCACTTTAACAATAATTTTAGCAGTTCCCGCTTTCTTCGCTTTTAACTTTCCTTTGCCAGAAACGGTAACTACTTTCTTGTTCGTTGACTGGTAAGTAACAGATTTCCTGGACGACGCAGGCTTAACCGAAACTTTTAGCTTCTTGCTTTTTCCTTTCGTCATTTTAAAGGTTTTCTTTGTTACCTTTTTAGAGCCAATCTTAAGAGAAACACTTTTCACTGCTCTGGAAGCGGCATATACCGTTTCATCCTGTAAACCCAGCGATGTCATTATCATTGCTATTACAAGAAATACAGAAAGCACTCTTTTGATTGAAAATCTTTCCATCCTAATTCCTCCTTCTATAAAGTCAGTACCTTATTACAGGCATATTTATCAAAATATAAATAGATATGATAATTAACCTCCCTTCTTTCATTAAAATTACATTTTTGCATACCTATTTATAAGTGATCTTATTTTCTTCCTTTTTACTTTCTAATGTTAATTCCGTTATCAATGTTTTTAAAACCTCTTTATTTTTTTCTGACATTTGGGATATTTTATGGATAAAATCTCGATCTGCCTGTTCTATATTTACATAATTATCTTTATCATTCATTTATTTCTGTTCTCCTTATTTCTTATCTTGTTGTTCTGTTTGAATACATTATAATTTACATACAGAACATTGTCAATATATTTTTTATTCTATTCGCTAAAAAGCCTCTAAAAGGCTTCTATTGATTCCCTCATAAATGTTTACAAACAGAACTCTCTATGATATATTGACAACGTAAAATATCAAAATCGCTATGAAAAGAGGGGTTATTTTTGTCTATTAATGAAAGAGTGAAAGAAATACGTATTCTTAAAAATTTAAGCCAGGAGCAATTTGGCATGATTATAGGACTTTCTAAATCTGGAATTTCCAATATCGAAAACGGAACCAGAAAAGTTACCGAAAAACATATAAAATTATTATGTTCTGAGTTAAAAGTTCGTGAAGAATATTTAAGGACAGGTCTTGGCGAACCTTTTACAGAACCTTCAAAAACAACAATGGAATCTTTAAAAAGAGAATTTAACCTTAATGATTATGATCTGAAAATTATCGATTCTTATTTACAGCTAAGCAGTGAAAAACGTGCCATTATACGGGAATTTTTTTATAATATCGCCTTTAACAATTATTAACTTAGCTTCAAAAAACAGAAAGCAGAGAATTTATATTTTAATTATCTAATATATAAATTCTCTGCTTTCCATATTGCTCACAGAATGAAATGAAATACGCCTTGCGAGTTTCCCCCGTTATCGCGGCATTCGCCAAATTGACCAGCTTGCTTGTCAATTTGGCTCATTGCTCGCATAAATAAAGGAGCTGCTGCTGAATACTTCCAGCAAAACAGCTCCCCCGCTTATTGACAATTAAATTAATTAACTCCAAAGACTGCTTGTTTTTCCTAATTCCTTGCAGGCTCGCAATTTTCTCTTTATCCTCTTCCGAGAACATGTTACGGTGTATATAATAACAATTCAGTCTGCCGCAAAAATGTTTAGAATATACCTGCCTTTGCCTTTACCATGAATTACTTTAATAAGGCTTTACGCTTCCATCATCTTTAAAACCATTCTGGCTTTGGTTGTCTGGCAGGACAAAAACTTCATGACCTCTTTAGATGTAACAATCTGCATAATATCTATATTCTCAATTACGATTGCAGCATCCATTGCATTTTTATGGGATATTTTCCCAGCGGCTTCTATTTGATGTAATTTTTCCAGCAATGCGTCTTTTCCGTAAATCGACGCATCGTTTTTCTCAATCAACGTATGTTCAGGCTGTATCGACACATTATCCGTCATTTTACTCTTAAAGGACGCACTCATTACCGTCGTTTTGAGAATAAAAGTATTATTATTAAACACCGGAGCTGGAAGACCAATAGCTTCAAGCTCTTTACACATACGGTCAACGCCCTCAATTTTACGATGCTTATCCGATATTCCTATAGCAACCGTACCACCATCTGCATTTGCAAAAGCACAGATAGTATCGGACAGATCCGTAGGCTTAATCTTTATGCTCTTGCGGTCAAATATTTGTTTTTCGTCCATAGCGAGAACTTCATCAATCGTCATCACACTCTATCTGTCCCCTATTTGAATTATATTACAGGCTCGCAATCTTCTCTTTATCCTCTTCCGAGAACACTTCCCCAATGGAATCCCCCGGGGCTACCATCGGCCAAACCTTTTCATCAGAATCAATCTCGCAGACAACGACCGCCGGCTTACCGGATTCAATGGCCTGCCGCAGAGTTTCCTCCACTTCTTCCTTCCTGGTAATGCGGTAAGCAGCAATGCCCATAGCTTCCGCCAGCTTTCCATAATCCACGCCTTTATCCAAAACTGTCTGGGAATAGCGTTTCCCATAGAACAGGGTCTGCCACTGGCGCACCATTCCCAGTACATGGTTATCAAAAATAATCTCAACCACAGGGATATCATAACGCGCTAATGTGGCAAGTTCATTCATATTCATACGGAAACAGCCGTCCCCGGCAATGTTGACCACTGTTTTTTCCGGGCAGCCGAGCTTTGCGCCAATCGATGCCCCAAGCCCGTAGCCCATCGTCCCAAGCCCGCCGGAAGTAATCAGGGTACGAGGTTTCCTGAATTTATAAAACTGTGCCGCCCACATCTGATGCTGGCCGACTTCCGTCACAACAACGGCATCCCCGTTTGTCACTTCGTAAAGCTTTTCAATAATGTACGGGCCTGCCAGCATATCCTCATGGTATGTCATCGGCAGGGCATCCTTCCTTGCCATAACCTTATCCAGCCATTCTTTATGGTACTGCTGTTCCAGCCGTTTATTCAAAATTTCTAAAACTGCCTTGACATCCCCGATAATCGCCCGATCCACAACAACATTTTTATTGATTTCCGCCGGATCAACGTCAATCTGGAGAATTTTGGCATTTTTCGCATATTCTTTAGAATTGCCGATAACGCGATCGGAAAATCTTGTCCCAACGGCAATTAAAAGATCACATTCCATAACGCTCAAATTAGAAGTTTTTGTTCCATGCATCCCAAGCATCCCGGTATAATAAGGATCTTCCCCGTTAAAAGCGCCCTTGCCCATCAGGGAATCTGTTACCGGAGCATCCACTTTCTTCACGAACTCTTTTAATTCCCTGGAAGCGCCGGAAATCACCGCGCCGCCTCCGACAAAAATCATCGGTTTTTTTGCCTGGCGGATCATTTTTAAAGCTTCCTCGATATCTTCACTGGTAATCGTGTCCGTAATCCTGTTAATCAGTCTTGGAACCACCGGTTCAAAATCATACTTCGCTGCCGTAACGTCCTTTGTAATATCCACCAGGACAGGTCCCGGACGCCCCGTCCTCGCAATTTCAAACGCACGGCGGATCGTCTTTGCCAGCTTCGAAATATCCTTTACAATGTAGCTGTGCTTTGTCACCGGCATCGTCACGCCCGCAATATCCACTTCCTGAAAGCTGTCCTTGCCCAGAAGCGCATTGGTAACATTACAGGTAATCGCCACCACCGGGACAGAATCCATATAGGCGGTCGCAATTCCGGTAATCAAATTGGTTGCCCCCGGCCCGCTCGTCGCCAGGCAGACGCCGACCTTCCCTGTCGCGCGCGCATACCCGTCCGCCGCATGGCTTGCTCCCTGCTCATGGGAAGTCAAAATATGCCGGATCTCATTCTGATGGCGGTATAATTCATCATAAATATTTAAAATCGCACCGCCCGGGTAGCCGAAAATCGTGTCAACACCCTGTTCCTTCAAACATTCTATTACAATTTGTGAACCTGTTAACTGCATAGTTTCCTCCTTAATTCCCTTACTTTTCCAAAATCGCCCCGCGGCTGCCGCTGGTAACAAGCTTTGCATATCTTGCCAGGTACCCGGTCGTCACCTTCGGCTCCCTCGGCTGCCATTTTGCTTTCCTTGCCGCCATTTCTTCCTCAGAAATATCCACATCCAACGTATTTTCCGGAATATTGATCTTAATAATATCGCCTTCCTCTACTAAGGCAATCGGGCCGCCAACGGCTGCTTCCGGTGAAACATGTCCAATCGAAGCGCCTCTGGAAGCGCCGGAAAAACGCCCGTCAGTAATCAGCGCAACACAAGAGCCCAGCCCCATGCCTGCAATCGCAGATGTCGGATTCAACATTTCCCTCATGCCCGGGCCTCCCTTCGGCCCTTCATAACGGATCACAACAACATCGCCTGCCACAATCTTTCCGCCTTTGATTGCGTCAATCGCATCCTCCTCACAGTCAAATACCCTTGCCGGACCTTCATGTACCATCATTTCCTCTACCACAGCGGAACGCTTGACAACGCCGGAATCTGGCGCCAGATTTCCTTTCAATACGGCAATGCCGCCGGTCTCACTGTACGGATTTTCTATCGGACGGATCACTTCCGGATTTTTATTGGTAACATTCTTAATATTTTCTCCTACCGTCTTTCCTGTTGCGGTAATTAAATCCAGATTTAACAGTCCCTTTTTGCTTAATTCCTTCATGACCGCATAAACGCCGCCTGCCTCATTTAACTGCTCCATATACGTAGGGCCTGCCGGCGCCAGATGGCAGAGGTTCGGCGTCTTTGCACTGATTTCATTCGCCATGTCAAGATCTAATTCCACTCCCGCTTCATTTGCGATTGCCGGAAGATGAAGCATCGTATTGGTAGAACAGCCAAGCGCCATATCGACGGTCAGGGCATTGCGGAACGCCTCCGCCGTCATAATGTCGCGCGGGCGGATATTTTTCTCAAGCAGCTCCATTACCTTCATGCCCGCATGTTTCGCAAGCTTAATTCTTTCAGAATAAACGGCAGGAATCGTTCCGTTTCCCTGAAGACCCATACCGATTGCTTCCGTCAGGCAGTTCATACTGTTTGCCGTATACATACCGGAACAGGAACCACAGGTCGGGCAGGCCTTATTCTCAAATTCCTCAATATCTTCCTCCGTCATCGTGCCAGCCGCATAAGATCCGACTGCCTCAAACATGCTCGAAAGGCTTCTGTTCTGTCCTTTCACATGTCCGGCAAGCATCGGGCCGCCGCTGACAAACACCGTCGGGATATTTACGCGGGCTGCCGCCATCAAAAGCCCCGGCACATTTTTATCACAGTTAGGAACCATGACAAGTGCGTCAAACTGGTGCGCCATTGCCATACATTCCGTAGAGTCACAAATCAAATCCCTTGTCACCAGGGAATATTTCATGCCGATATGCCCCATCGCAATTCCGTCACAGACAGCAATCGCCGGAAATACCACCGGAGTGCCGCCTGCCATAGCAACGCCGATTTTAACAGCCTCCACAATCTTATCCAGATTCATATGTCCCGGAACAATCTCATTATAAGAACTTACAATCCCGACTAACGGCCTTTCTAACTCCTCCTTTGTCATGCCCAACGCATTAAACAAAGAACGATGCGGCGCCTGCTGCATCCCTTTTTTTACAGAATCACTTCTCATTTCCTTACCTTCCTTTCTTATAATTGTCTGCTGATTCTCTGAATCCGCAGACCTACGCGCCATCAGGCGCTTCCTTATTATATTGTCTGCTGATTTTCTGAATCTGCAGACTTATGCGCCATCAGGCGCTTCCTCTCTAAACTTCCATGCCGGGCATGCCCGGCGCTGCCATGAATAAAAGCCCACCGGGGAGCTTCGTGCTTTCGCACTCCCGCTCCCCTACCCATATTCGCAAATCGTGCTGCTCTCATTCGTTCGCATCACTGTTTTGCTCATACGGGTTAGCGTCTCTCATACAGGAACAGGCTGGAAAGCAAGCTTGCCGTCTGTTCCTGTATGGAGACTGGGCTTTTATAGTAAATTAATTTTTAATTTCGGCAGCGATTAAATCGCCCATTTCCTTTGTGCCGACCTGCTGTTTTCCTTCCGACATAATATCAATCGTGCGGTATCCTTTTTCGAGAACCTTCTTCACGGCTGCCTCCACAGCATCTGCCTCTTTGTCCAAATCAAAGGTATACCTTAACATCATGGCTGCGGAAAGAATTGTCGCTATCGGGTTGGCAATCCCTTTTCCCGCAATATCCGGCGCAGAACCGCCGCTTGGCTCATACAAGCCAAACTTCGTTTCATTTAAGCTGGCGGAAGAAAGCATTCCAAGCGACCCCGTCACCATACTTGCTTCATCGGAAAGAATATCGCCAAACATATTTTCCGTCAAAATCACGTCAAACTGACAGGGATTTTTCACAAGCTGCATCGCGCAGCTATCCACCAGCATATGCTCCAATGCCACTTCTGGATAATCTTTCGCAACTTCTTCCACTACCTTCCTCCAAAGCCTGGAGGAATCCAATACATTTGCCTTATCCACACTGGTCACTTTCTTTTTCCGCTTCATCGCAATGTCAAACGCCCGTCTGGCAATCCGGCGGATTTCCTTCTCATTATAAGTCAGGGAATCATACGCCGTCAGAACGCCGTTTTCCTCCACGGTCTTCCTTTCCCCGAAATAAAGCCCGCCGGTCAGCTCACGCATAATCATCATATCAAAACCGTCTTTCATAATCTCTTCCTTCAGCGGGCAGGCTCCCTTTAACTCCTCATAAAGAACTGCCGGGCGGAGATTAGCAAATAAATTCAACGATTTGCGGAGCTTCAAAAGCCCGGCTTCCGGCCGTTTGTCCGGCGGCAGCTTATACCAGGGAGAAGTCGAGGTATTGCCCCCGATCGATCCCATCAGGACAGCGTCCGCCGCCTTTGCCGTCTCTATTGCCTCATCCGTCAGCGGAACGCCATGCACATCAATCGAACAGCCGCCCATCAGGACCTCCGTATAGGAAAATTCATGCCCGTAAACAGTTCCTACTGCGTCCAAAACCTTTTTTGCCTCCGCTACAATCTCCGGCCCGATACCATCACCGGAAATCACTGCCAAATTACATTTCATGGTATGCCTCCATTCATCAAAAATACTATCCATAGAAATCTCCCTAAAATTTTCCAAAAACTTCCGGCTCCTTACCCACGGAACAAAGCGGGCAAAGCCCGCATCTGTTCGGATCTTAGCCGTTTCCGAAGGAAGCGGCCTCATAGGAAATTCCGAAGAAATTTCCTATGAAATAAAAAAAATCGCCCATGACACATACTCTGTCAGGGCGAACCATTGTCCGTGTTACCACCTTCCTTCAGAAGCTTTAAAAATCTTCTGCACTCTATCCGGTACCAATATACCAGTCCCCTGATAACGTCGGGTATCCGTTGAAACTTACTGTCAGTT
Organism: uncultured Lachnospiraceae bacterium; assembly: GCA_947629585.1. GTDB lineage: Bacteria > Bacillota > Clostridia > Lachnospirales > Lachnospiraceae > MGBC100174. The sequence goes on from CANREH010000005.1 coordinate 58,130, forward strand.
CAGTCCAAAGCTCCGAGGCTACTTCCATACCGCTTTCACGGAAACTTCCACCAGCCGTTTCCTCTCTGGGCTTGCGAGCGCTATGTACTCCTCCTCTTCACTGCCTTTAAAATATTCGATTATATTAAACTTATAAAAATCATTTTTATAGAAAACTTCAGAGAAATCCTACATTATATGTAAGTATAGCGGAGAAAGAAACGACTGTCAAGACTAATTCCGCTTAAGTTTTCATCGTTTTATCAGATATACAGAGATTTAAAGCAGTATACGTCATGTTTCTCATTGACAGGATCTGCCAAATTTGATACGATATTTCCAAAAGATTTTATTTTGAAAGGAGCATATTTTATGCCAAAGTTAAACGAAAACTATCAATCTTTAAAAGAAAGCTACCTTTTCTCTGAAATAGCCAGCCGCGTGAATGCTTACACCACCGCCAATCCGGATAAAAAGGTGATCCGCCTGGGGATCGGCGATGTTACGCTTCCTCTGCCGAATAAAGTAATCTCTGCGCTGCATGAAGGCGTGGACGCTATGGCAAGCTCGGAGACCTTCAAGGGCTACGGGCCGGAGCGCGGTTATGACTTTTTAAGAAATACCATCTCCGATTATTATAAAGAAAACGGCGTTTGTGTTGACCCGGATGAGATCTTTATTTCTGACGGTGCGAAAAGCGACACCGGCAATATCACAGAGTTATTCGCCGTTGACAATACCATTCTTGTTCCTGATCCGGTATACCCTGTCTATGTTGATACCAACATGATGTTCGGCAAAAGCATTACTTATATGGCAGGTACTGTGGAAAATGATTTCCTGCCAATGCCGGACAAAAACGTCCATGCCGACATTATTTACCTGTGCTCCCCGAACAACCCGACCGGGGCCGTTTACAATAAAGTGCAGTTAAAGGAATGGGTGGACTATGCGCTGGAAAATGACGCCGTTATCCTGTTTGACTCCGCTTATGAAGCTTTTATTTCCGATCCGGAGCTTCCAAGAAGCATTTTTGCCATCGAAGGGTCAAAAAAGTGTGCGGTTGAATTCTGCTCCCTTTCCAAGACCGCAGGCTTCACCGGCACGCGCTGCGGATATACCGTGGTTCCGAAGGATTTGGCATTCACTGCTTCCAACGGAAAGGAAATGTCATTAAATGCCATGTGGAACCGCCGCCAGTCCACCAAGTTCAACGGCACCTCCTATATCGTACAGAAAGGCGCTGCTGCCGTATTCACAAAGGAAGGCATGGAAGAATGCAGGAAAAACCTTGCTTATTACCAGGAAAATGCAAAGATTATCGCTGACTGCCTTGCAAAGAAAGGCATCCGCTTCTTCGGCGGCATCCACAGCCCGTACATCTGGTTTGAATGCCCGGAGGTAGAAGGCTCCCGCGATTCCTGGAAATTCTTTGACTATCTTCTGAACAATGCGCAGGTAGTCGGCACACCGGGCGCAGGCTTCGGCGAGAACGGAAAGAACTTCTTCCGTCTGACCTCCTTCGGCAATAAGGAAAATACCATCGAGGCAATGGAACGGTTTGACAAGCTGTTTTAATTCATGGCGGCTTCGCCAAATTGGCTCATTGCCCGCGTAAATAAAAGGGAGGGTGGAATTTCCACCCTCTTTTTCACGCTTATTTTAAGCAGCTTCCTGCTCTTTTTATAATCCTAACCTTACTTTTCCGGTATCGGTGCCGTTGATAACGTAATAAGCCGCATTATCCTCCGGCTTTACATACAAATCAATCGACTTAAACTCAATGCCGCTGTGGTTATTCTCCTGCCAGACTCTTTTTGCCTCTTCCACAATTTCATTGACATCGGATTCCCCGCCGAGGTACTGTAAGCAAATATAAGGCGCAGGCTTTTCCACTTCTTTCACCACTTCCACCTCTTTGATTACTTCCACCTCTTTTACCTGCACGCCAGATTTGGCAGGCTTACGGACAGCGCTGCGTCCCACCGGCTTGGTTACTGGGGTAAGCTTTGCCGCCGCTTTCTTTGCCGACGGCTTTACCACCGTAACCGCAGACTCTGCAGCAGCCGCCGTCTCCGCCGCCGAAACAGTTACCTTTTTCTTTTTATCCTTTTCTTTTTCCTTTTTTCCTTTCGCCATATACTTTTCCTCCCTTTCCTTTTCATTCTGTGCTGTTTCTTACTTTTTCATTCATAAAATCCACAGGATTTTTTATCTCCTTTGATCCCGATGCCTTCGCAACAGGGCAGTCAAAGGAAGCAAGCAGTACCGCAGCAGCCAAAAGTCCTATTATGACCTTTTTTCTACTTTTCATTTTCTTCCCTTTCTGTAACACACTGATTTTTCTATAAAAATTTCCTGGTTCTTATCAGCTGTCTTTATTATATCCGTTTCCACTCCGTTGTCAACTTAAAATTTCTTCCGTAACTGCTCTATCTTCTTTCCCATAAAAAGATATCCCTTCCTGATCCCGAAGATACAAAGCAAAAACGGATACAGGATAAAAAAAGTTGCCAGGGCAAGAAAAAGCTGCCTTTTGCAGTCCCGTATCCTGGCTGCATTTTCCCAATAAGGAAATTTTACGGCGGCCGTTACCATCGTGCTTCTGGAAAACTGCCCGATATCCGTATAAATTTTTAATAAATCTGCCCTTTCGCTGTTTTCCAGCATCACGATTTCCCGCTCCTGCGGCATAAGGATATTCGTCAAGGTTTCTTTCGCCCAGCCGGTGACAGGATTCGGCATCACGATTTCATACGCCGTAATCGGCGGCTTTGCCCCCTGTGCAGAAGAATCGCCCTGTGCCTGGCCGGAACCGGAAAGCGCCGTATCCGTACTCTGTGCAGAAAGGGCGTCATAGCTTATCCATGCCCGGTTGCTTTCCCCATAAGAGGCTTTGGCGGCATCGTCCTTACGGATATCGACAACCCCCGCCACATAAAAAGTCTGGTTATTTATTTTTAACGGCATTCCTTCGACCTGGGAGCTTCCAAACAAGTTCCAGGCAAGCTCCTTGTCAAGGACCACCCGGTCTTTCATGACATCTTCTTCGGAATATGCGTATCCGGACAGCCACAGCTGCGGATGAAAATAAAAGAAATCCCCGCCTGTCGCCGTCACCGCCGCCTGCGCCGACTTCGTTCCATTGCTCAGGGTCAATTTTGTTTCACAGCTAAAGCAGTCCTTTACAAGCCCTTCCTGCCCGTTTTCTTCTTCCTGCGCCTTTTCCTCTTCCCCGCTCTGATTGGCAATGGAATTTTCCTGAAAGGACATCCGAAGCTGGCTTAAAAGCATGGTCCTGTCACTTTCCTGCCAATTCTCCTGCGGGGAAAAGAAAACAGACATCTGGGTAAATTCCAGCCCGCCAGCTTCCCACCGCCCAGCCGCATCCTGATCGGTATCTTGTTCATTTAATCCCGTAATCAGGCGCAGGCACAGGCAGGATAACAATAAGCAAAGGATTGCTGCAATGAGCATGACCCGGTTCCGCTTCCTTCTCCAAAAATTCCGCATAACCCATTCCCCCTCATTAAGATGCAAGCCTTACATAATCTCCCGGTTCTACGGATTTGGATGCTGTTGTGATAATGCTTGTATAGCTGTCAAAGCTGCCTGTCACGGCAGACTGCGTTTCGTCCTGTGTAATGACGGAAACCTGTTCTTTCCTTGCAATATAACGGTTCCCGACAGGGCTGGATTTTTCCTCAATAATCAGCACAAACTTTCCGTCGCTGTCCTCACGGATAGCGCTGGTCGGTACAATCAAATCATAATTTGCCGTTTTCTCCCCCACGGAGATACTGAGCATCGTCCCGTTTTCCACATTTCCGGAAACGTCAAACACCAATGTCCTCCCGGCATTCGGGTTCTCCTCATCCATTTCTATGTCTGCAAGGACCGCCTTTACGCTGTCATCCCATAAATTCAGGATAGAGGCATGATCCCCCTTCTTTACCAGCTTGCTCTGATCGATCGTGACAGGGACGCTTAACTGAAACCCGTTTTTCTTGACCTGGATTTCCGCAAGCGGTGTATCCACCATCGTCATATCCCCCGCTTTTACCGTTACCGACTGGACAATCCCTGAGGAACTGGCTTTCAGCTTCTTCGGCTTTGCCTCCTTTTTCATCTCGGCAATCTGTTCCTCCTTCATCCTGATCTGCTCTTTTTTCGTATCACTGTCTAAGAGCGCCACCTGCTCCGCTAAAGAATCATCCTTTTTTGCCGCGGCTAAATCAAGATACAGGGTCTGCAGCGCTTTCTCCTTTTCCAGCGCCGTCTGCCTTGCCGTTTCCAGGACTGTCTCATCCGGCTTCTGGAAAGAATCCGCAGCGGCCTTCGCCTCCGTGTAAACTTCCTGTGCCGCAGTATAATTGCTGGTCAGTTTCTTTAATTCGTTGTCCTTCTCATTTTTATCCAGCGTCGTCGTTTTTTTCTGCTCCTCCAGTTCTTTTTTCTTTTTTATATTCTCCTTCGTCACGCCGCTCTCCGTATCCTCCTTCGCACGCTTTGCCGCCTTTAACACCTTCTTATAAGAAGCCGTAACCGATTTGGCAGATTTTAAATTGGCTTCCATTTCCGCGGCATTCTGTAATTCCTTCTGCAGATTGGAAAGTTCTGTATTGGCATCCGTGATTTTATTCTGCGTTTTACTGATTTTTTTCCTCGCCGCCTCAATATCCTTTGCATTATTTTCCACAACTTCCTGTTCCTGGGCGAGATCAGATTCCGCTTTGCTTAAATCTCCCTCCAGCTGATCCACGTCTGTCTCCCCCTGAATATCGCTTAGTTCCCCTTTTAACTTTTCCAAATCCGTTTTCAGCTTTTTTAACTCCGACTCCAGCTTTTCTTTCTTTTCCTCATCCGTTTCCTTTTTTATTTCTTTCTCCTTTTCCTCAATTTCCACCGCTTTTCCAGAAACTTCTTTTGTCTTTCCCTCAATGCTGCTGATCTTTGAGCGGATGCTTGAAATCTCCTTAGAATGTGTTGCAATCTTGTCATTGCTTTTGGCATTGCTGCTTAACAAATCGTTTAATGCGTCCTGCTGTTCGCTCAGCTCATCCTGCAGATCCGCAATCACCTGTTCCTGCGCTTTCACTTCCCCCTGAATCACGGAAGAGGTCCTTCCGTCCGTGATTTCATACTGCGCCTCCGCTTCTTCGGCATCCTCCACGGCCCTTTCCGCCTGTGTCACCGCATCCTGCTTTTCCAGGACCGTATCATTCTCCTCTGTTGAGGAAAGCGCGGTAATTTCCGCATCGTATCCGTCCAATACCACCTGCAGATTGGCTATTTCTTCCTCTTTATCCGCTACAAGATCCGCTTTGGCATCCATATCCTCCTTCGCTTTTTCCGCATCTTTCGCTAGCTTTTTATATTCCAGCTTCTTTTCCTTATTTTCCTGCTTGATGTCGTCAATCTCTTTCAGCGCCTGCTTTAAATCCTTCCTCGCATATTTAATATCGGAATTATTCTTTGCATAATCAGGCACCTTAATATCCAGCAGCGCTTTTTGATAGTCATAGTTCATTGTTACCAGATCGTTCATTGCCTGTTCCAGCTCCTCGCTGGAAGCCCCCTCAAGGACAAATAAGGTCTTCCCTTTCTTAACCTTATCGCCGTTTTTCACCAGTACCTTTAATACCTTTGCCTCCTGATCCGTCACGATTTTCACAGGATCTTTTGCCTCCACCGAAGCATCCCCGCGGATCTTCGTGGTAAGCGTCCCGGAAGAAGCATATGCCGTCCCGACCTCTGCCAGGGAATAATTCATAATCGTATTTGAAAAAAACGTCAGCAAAAGCATAATTACCAGGAAAATAATCGCTATATTCTTAATCCTGTCCTTCCGTTTCTGATGCTTTGCCACCAATTCCTGTTCTGTCATAATTTTCCACACCTTTCTATAAAAGCTGCTCTTAGTATGCCTGTCTTATCCCTTTAAGCCGCCGGAATAGGAAATTCCTTCCACCAGATATTCCTCTCCATATAAAAATACCAGAATGCTCGGTATCATATAAATGGAAGCAACCGCAAACGCAAGGCTGATTTCTCCGGCATTGATCTTTGATAAAAATACGGACAGGGGATGCATATCCGCATCGGATAACAGAATCAAAGGCTGCTCCACCATGTTCCAGTAGTCAATAAAAATCAGGATCGCGACGGAATAAATCGCCCCCTTGCAAAGCGGGACGCAGATTTTCGTGAAAACCTTCCATTCCCCGGCACCGTCAATCTTCGCCGCCTCAATCAAAGAATTAGGAATCCTCCTCATAAACTTCGTCAAAAGGAAAACACTGAACGGGGACGCCACGCCCGGCAGCCAGATTGCCCATTTCGTATCTAAAATATTCAGCCAGTCTGAAACAAGGTAATTCGGCACAAGCGTCACCTGGTAAGGCATCAGCATCAAAATAATATAGGCAAAAAACACTATTTCCTTTAACCTCCCCCGGAACCTTGTAAAGCTGTATGCCGCAAACACCGCAATGATAATCTGGATAATCAGGATCGGCGCCGTATAAATCACAGAATTCCAAAATTTCAATAAATATTCCGGACTTTTAAACAGCACCGTAGAATACTGCTTAAACGAAACCATATCGGGAATAAACTTTAAATTAACCGCTTCGGATATGTAGCTTTTTTTATCTCCCTCCGAAAAAATCATGCCGTAATTGGCTGAAATTTCCTGCGAAGTCATAAAGGAGTTGGCAAGCGTCAAAACGGTCGGAAGCAAGAAAAACACCGCCATTCCTCCAGCAATGATTACGAGGAATGCCGTCTTTAGCCTCCGTCTCCTCTCCTTTCTCGCTTTTACATCAACCTTCAATGTCTTCACCTACCTTATTTTCAATAAAGAATAAAATGCCGATCACCACGATCATAAACAGGCACATGATAATCGCCGCCGCCGACAATTTCTGGTAATCCATAGAAGCAAAGGTATTGTTCATAAAATGCTGGAGCATATACAGGGAATCATACGGATAATCCCCTGACAAAAGATAGACCTCCCGGAATACCTTAAAAGAATTGATTAAGGATAATATAATGACAAATAAAATCGTAGAACCTATGTAGCGGAGCTTAATCTTAAAAAAAATGGTAAATTTCCCCGCCGCTTCCAGCTGTGCCACTTCAATGATATCCCTCGGTATGCTGCCCAGCGCAGACATAAATAAAATCATGTTATAGCCCAGGTTTTTCCATAAGAACATGCTGATAACCACAAGCATACTGTACTTCGACTTCAGCCAGTCCACACCGCTGAAGCCAAATACCGCCAGAAGCTCATTCATGGCTCCGTGATAATTAAAAATCACCTGCCAGATCAGAACGACCGATGCCACCGGGACCATCATGGGGCTTAAAAAAAAGGTACGGAACTGGCTCTTCCACGGGATATTCATATCAAGCAGCACCGCAAGCCCCAGGGAAAATACCACGACAAGCGGCACCGCCACAAGGGAAAAGAACAGCGTATTCCCCGCCGCCTGCAAAAAAGCCTCATTTTCCAGAAGCTTCCGAAAATTCTCAAGCCCGACAAAATTCCTGCCGATTGGATTATCAATCATAGAATAATAAATGACCACAAAAAACGGTATCACAAGGAACACCAGAACCCCTATCGAGCTCGGCGCCAAAAAGAGATTAGAAATAACGTGATTCTTTAACTTCCGTTTCGTTGAACCTTTCGTAACATTCCCTCCTTTTAGGACTTTCTTCTGAACTCCTTTTACATTATACACCCTGATCTCCAAAAAATCCTTACAATTTTCTTAAATTTTTCTTAAGATTTTCCCGGATAACTAAAAAAGAAGCTGCCAGAGGGCAGCCCCTTTTTCCAGAATTTATTTTTATTTCCAGGATACTTATTTCCTGATTCCCCAAATAGTCTTATTATCTCCGATTGCGGTAAATGTCATGACTTCTTTTGGAAAGCTTTCCTCGTCATGCTGTAAAAAGAATACACCGCTGTAAGCAACGTCATCAATGACAAATTCAGCCAGATAACTGTCCTCCGTTTCCGACCAGGTACCCTCAATATCGCCGGAAATCGTTCCGTCCTCATTTAATGTGACGTTCTGGACTTCAAGCATATTCTCCTTGTCACACTGGATGCCATGATTAATAAACTCATAATCCCCCACAATCGATTCCGTGCTGTATCCTGTCTCGGAAATCTTATCACCCCTGTTCTCAAATACCGCGGTGACAGGCCAGCCCTGGCTGTTCATAAACTGCTGGTGGACGCGCAGCTCAAACGGTCCCGGATTAAACTGAAACCTGGTATGATAGAGTAAATACCTGGACCCATCCCCGTCAATCAACGCAGAATTATGTCCGACCTTTCCCGGAAGCGCTGCATTGTTTCCTTTACTGTCCTCATATGGGCCTTCCGGCGTCTTAGAACGGAACAGGCGCATATTATAGCCGCTCACTGCGTCCAGATATTCATAAGTCACATATAAGTAATAATACTGTGTTTCTTCATCATAAATAATGAATGGGCCTTCCCCGGATACCGTATAGCCGATACAGGAACGGATATAAGTAGAGCTGGTACAATAATAAATCATATAAGCTCCCTTACTCCCGTCTTTATTGACATACTGATCATTCCAGAACACAAACGGCGCCCACACGGCATAGCCATTGAGACAGTCACTGTCGTTGCGCCCCGCCCACTGGAATGACTCATCCAGGTTTTCGGACAAGCTTCCATAGAGTGCATTATCTCTTGTAGCATAGCCATTGGCAAAAAAGCTCCAATTCACTAAGTCCGTCGATTTAGCAGATGCAATATGGCTCCCAAACACATAATAAGTGCCGTCCTTTCCAACTGCAACCGACGGATCATGCACTGCCACGCGCTTTGGCTTTCCCATCACTTCTGCCGTTTCCCGACCTTTCTCCCCGTCTTCGGCATCAAGAGATGCCGTCTCTTTTTCTCCGTTCTCTGTCTGCTGAGCCACGCTCTGTTGTTTTTCAGCCTCCTGTGATACCTGTTTTCCTCCCTCATTCCTTTCCCCGGAAGAACATCCGGTGACAGCAAGCGCTGCCGCAAGAAAACATCCCAAAAATCTTTTTTTCATGTTTTTTCCTCTCTTAATCATAAATAGTGTCTGCTGATTGACGCTGGAACACTTGATTTTACTGGCTTTTTCCCTGAAATCTGGTATAATATTTGCAAGGG
>CANREH010000006.1 GCA_947629585.1 uncultured Lachnospiraceae bacterium
TATAAAATAGGCGTTTGCAGACATCAGCAAAAAAATAAAATTTTTTTTGTCCCATGCTTGACATGAGCTGACGGCAATGGGCGTATTGGACGTTTAATTATGTTTAAGGAGTGCTTAAAGTACAATATTGTTCCGTTTATTATTACAGAACAAACAAAATTGTTTTATTATCGGGGCATAAAAGAATGGGACAGGGAAAGAGGATATTTGAGAGATACCTGTCTGGCAGCCCAGGATCAATTTAAGCTGGTGATGGATTATTTCAGGATTCCATATGAGGAAGAGTAGGGAAGATATCTTTCACAGACAGCCGTTGTCCTGCATACCCTGTATCATAAGAAATCTAAAAAATGATTGCGAAAATCAGGGAGCATGAAAATAATGGGATCAAGGGATCAATATGGGTATCTGCGGGACTGTGAGGAAATCCCGTTTTCTTTTCCGCCGCAGCATCAGGAGAAACAGCCGGGGCTGGAATATATCATGGAACCAAGACCGATATCGGAAAGAAAAGGCTGTAAAAGGAAACTGGAGGGGAAAACCGCCATTATCACAGGCGGGGACAGCGGGATTGGAAGAGCGGTTGCCTATGATTTTGTAAAAGAGGGTGCAGCGGTTGCGCTGGTATATTATGATGAGGAGCGTGACGCAGTGGAAACCGAGAGCCGTATCCGGCAGATGGGCGGGAAATGCCTGTTATTGCAGGGAGATGTAAAAGAGCGGTGCTTTGTAAAAGAATGTGTTGACAGGACGCTTAAATGCTTTGGGAAAATTGATATTTTAGTCAATAACCATGCCGTCCAGTTTCTTCAGGAAAGTATTTTGGATATTTCGCCGGAACAGTTAAATCTGGTATTTCAAAATAATGTGATTTCTTTTTTCTATTTAATCCAGGCGGCGCTTCCGCATATGGGGAAGGGCAGTTCAATCATCAATACGACTTCTGTTACGGCATTTGAAGGAAATAAGGAGCTGATTGATTACAGCGCGACAAAGGGCGCGATCGTTGCGCTTACAAGATCGCTGTCCCTGTCTTTGGCAGAACAAGGAATTCGGGTCAATGCCGTTGCGCCGGGGCCGATATGGACGCCGTTAATCCCGGCATCGTTTTCGGCAGAGCAGGTAACGACTTTTGGGCGGAAAACGTCGAAGGTGCCGATGATGCGGGCAGGGCAGCCCTGCGAAGTATCACCGTGCTATGTTTTCCTGGCATCGGAGGACGCATCGTATATGACAGGGCAGGTGCTTCATCCGAACGGCGGAACGATAGTAGGGTAGGGATTTATTGTCCTGACTGCTGCGCCAGCGTGGAGTTAGCCCCGTTAATGCCGATTTTTGCAGAAATGGAAGCCAGCGCCGCAAAGATGGCGGAATCGTTTCATGAAGATAACGCTGTTAACAGAGAGGAATAGCGTTGGCTGTGCCCTTCCATATCCTCTCTGGAAACGCCGTAATATAAATGAATGTCTTTGGAAATCTGTTTTAGCCTTTTCATTGTTTTTTTGTCCCCGCTGTAAGAAATGCCGAATATTTCATAGGTGGTTTCTATTCCAATCTGCATCCAGCCCTTTGGTATGGTAATTTCATATATATGGAAATCAAGCGGAAAGAGTTTTTCGGGGATGGTTTTGGCTCTTTCCTCCCGAAGGTTTAACTGTTCCATAAAATTTTTTAAAGAGGTTTCGTCAGAATGTTCCGGGCGCGTGATTTCTGACAATTCGCCTAACAGCTCCGGTTTTTTCTGCAGGATCAGGGATGTCCTTAACGATGAGTATTGTTCTGCATACTGACGTGACTGCGTGGAAAGTTCCACGGCATGATAGGCGGTCTGCAGGTATTTTACCACTTCTTCCAGGGTATGGGGATTGGCGGTAATTCTTTTTTCCATCCGTTTCCGTTTCATTTTATAAAGTATATTTTTGATCTGGACAGAAAATGGCTGCTGTTTTGTCTTTCCGGCGATAAAGATGCTGGTCGGGCCGTCTGCGCCGCCGATGAGGGAGACATTTTTAGTATGCTTTGCTGTTTTCAAAATCTTATCCTCCTGTTTGGCTTGCTGAGAATGTCTTTTAAAGGTTGCTGCCTGTATCCATTATAGGTATTGCAGTATATAAAAGCAAGGAAAAATCGTAACAGTTTATTTTCAACAATGAAATAAGCTGTTTTTTTCCTATGTCTGAAAACCGATTGCATAACCCCGGTTTCTGTGCTAGAATATACTTATGTTCAGGCAGGTTTTGAGAAAGCGGGTTTTATTTACTGCGGAAAGGATTTTAATATGGAGTTTTCAGATCAGACAATTTTAGTGACCGGAGCGGCCGGTTTTATTGGGTTTTATCTGGCGAAGCGGATTCTGGAGGAGAATCCGTCCTGTCAGGTGGTAGGGTATGACAATGTCAATGATTATTATGATGTGAGCTTAAAGGAGGAACGTCTCCGGATTTTAAAGGAGACGGCGGATCGGCAGGAAACCGGGGCTTTTGTCTTTGTAAAGGGAGATCTGGCGGATAAGGAATGCCTGGATGCTGTCTTTAAAAAATATCAGCCGGATATTGTGGTGAATCTGGCTGCGCAGGCAGGGGTACGGTATTCGATCACCAATCCGGAGGCTTATATTTCATCGAATATCATTGGCTTTTTTCATATCCTGGAGGCGTGCCGCCATTCGTATGAACGTTATGAGGGAGGTGTAAAGCACCTGGTTTACGCAAGCTCGTCCAGTGTTTACGGCAGCAATAAGAAAGTGCCGTATTCCACGGAGGATAACGTGGATCAGCCGGTCAGTTTGTATGCGGCGACAAAGAAATCGAATGAGCTTTTGGCGCATTCCTATGGGAAGCTCTACCATATCCCGACGACAGGGCTGCGGTTTTTCACGGTCTATGGGCCGCTGGGAAGGCCGGACATGGCATATTTCGGCTTTACAAATAAGCTGGTGAAAGGCGAAAAAATCCAGATTTTTAATTACGGCGATATGTACCGGGATTTTACTTATATTGATGATATCATCGAGGGCGTTGTCAATGTCATGAAGAAGATCCCGGAGGAAAATGAAAACGGGGTACGTTATAAGATTTACAATATTGGCAACAGCAGCCCGGAAAATCTGCTGGATTTTGTGGAAATTTTGGAGGACTGCCTGTTAAAGGAGGGGATTATTACGAAAAAAGGGGAGCGGGAGCTGCTTCCGATGCAGCCAGGGGATGTTTACCAGACGTTTGCGGATGTGGGCGATTTGGAGCGGGATTTTGGCTTTAAGCCGAATACCAGCCTGAAAGAAGGTCTTTCTAAATATGCAAAGTGGTACAGGGAATATTATGGAAAATAAAAAATTAAAAAAAATATGTTTTTTTTCCGGGGATATCACAAGGAGCGGCGGTACGGAACGGGTGTCCGCCATGATTGCCAATGAGCTTGCAAAAGAGGGCAGGTACCGGATTGTTTTTTTAAGCCTGACGGAACAGGAGGAAGAACCTTTTTTTGAGCTTCATAAGAAAATCAGGCGGTACAAGCTTGGGAAAAAATGGATCAATGCAGGGCCGGGATATTTGAAGGTGATTCCGCTTCTGCGCCGTTTCTTAAAGCAGATGGAAATAGACGTTATCATCGATATTGACATTGTTTTGGATGTCCTTTCTATCCCGGCGGCAAAAGGGCTGAAAACAAAGGTGGTTTCCTGGGAGCATTTTAATTATGATTATGAAATGGAATCGCTTTACCGGCGTTATATTTTAAAATATTCCGTGAAACGATCGGATTATATTGTGACGCTGACGGAGGGCGACAGGCAGGCGTATGAAAAAAATACCGGAAGGCGGGAACGGATTTTGGCTGTTTATAACCCGATGCAGGAAATGACGGAAAAGCCGGAGGAAGAAAAGGAAAAATGGCTGATTACCGTCGGGCGGTTAATCCACAGGAAAGGGATGGATTATCTGGCGAAGGTTGCCGTTTCTGTATTAAAAGAATGTCCTGACTGGAAATGGCTGGTAGTCGGAGACGGGGAAGAGCAGGGATTTTTAGAGGAGGAAATCAAAGAACATCATCTGGAGGAACAGCTTATTTTGACCGGGAGGACTGATGATGTCAATGCCTATTTAAAGAAAGCGCAGATCTATGTCATGACTTCGCGGATAGAGGGGCTTCCGATGTGCCTGCTGGAGGCGAAGGCTTTTCAGATCCCGAGCGTCAGCTTTGATATCCCTACCGGGCCGGATGAAATTATTGAAGACGGGAAAAACGGCTATTTAATTCAGGCATTTGACTGTGAGGATATGGCGGAAAAATTAAAACGCCTCATAAAAGATGAGGCGTTAAGGAAACAGTTTTCGGAACATGCACAGGACAACCTGGCGAAATTCCAGATGGAGACGATCCTGAAAAACTGGAATAAAATTTTGGAAAGCCTTATGTAAACTGCCGTTTCCAATGCTCAAAATCATAATGGCTTAAAATTTCTTCCCCGTAAGGATGGAACGGCTTTTCAAGGAAATCCTTTATTTTTTCAGGAGTAAGCGCAGAAAGCTTTTTTGGCAGAAGGAGGATATTATGTTCATCATAAAAATCATAGTGGATAATATCTTCGTTGTTGGTAATGAGCTTTTTGGAAAAATAAATGGATTCCAGCACCCGCATGGTAAGCGCTGTCTGCCCTTTCTGGTTAATGTCCAAAAGAATGCCCGAGCGTTTGATGTTTTCGCAGTACGCTGAATACGGCAGGGAATCTTTTGTCAGAATATCGGACAGGGAATGGAGATATTCTTTGTTTTTGGATTGAGTGGTTACGCGGATATCACAGGTAAGCCCTCCGGCCTCCAGGCGTTTTTTGAGCTTTTGGAGATAAGGGGCGCGCCCTTTGTCCGCACCGAGGAAAAATAACTGGTGTTTGTGTTCCGGGGTGTATGGCAGATAATAATCGCGGGTGTAAAAAATATGGTTATATTTAAAATGATAAGTTTTGCAGCAGCCTTTATCTGTGGAATAGATGGCATTTTTATCCGTAAATAATTTGTGGTTTTTTTGTTTTTCCGTGATAATGTTCCAGAAGAATAAAAAAACCTTGCAGGACGGATTGATTTTTTTGATATAAGTTTCCATGCCTGCCTGGTAGCCGTAATCAAAGATAATAACCTGCTTTGCGGTTTTGATATATTTTTTCCAGTCGCCCCAGAATACCGAGCAGAGGGGGATATGCAGGATATAAAGGGCTTTATAAATTAAGTAGCGGAAGCTGCGTTCAGGAATCCCGAAAGGGGAGAACACAATTTCTTTGAAATGAGGGAAAAAATACAGTTCCGGTTTTTGAAAAATTAAAATGGTGTCATGTGCGTGCATGGGAAAGTCTCCTTTTCGGCGAAAATATTATTTTTATTATATAAAGAAAAGGGAAAAAATGCAAGCGTGCTTTTACGTTTTGAAGTGATAATGGAGGGAGGGGCGGTTATGGAGGCTGCAGTAGTCAGCGTGATTATTCCGGTCTATAAGACGGAAGCGTATTTAAAGGAATGTATGGACAGTGTTTTGAAGCAGGATTATCCAGCTCTGGAAATTGTCCTGGTGGATGACGGATCGCCCGATCGCTGTCCGCAGCTTTGCGATCAATATGCTGATGAATATGAAAATATACAGGTAGTCCATCAGGAAAACCGGGGGCTGGGGCTTTCGAGAAATTCCGGGATGGAGGCGTCGCATGGAAAATATATTGTTTTTCTGGATTCGGATGACTGCCTGGACGGGGAGAAGGCAGTCAGCCTGATGGTAAAGCGTGCCGAAGAGAAACATGCGGATATTGTGACCGGAGGGTTCCGGCGTTTTAATGAGCATATGCTCAGTGAAGTCAATGTCCACCATCTCCATGACGGGGAGTATACAAGGACAGTGGATTTCCGTTTTAAAGGTTTTTATATGTACGGACATCTTGCCTATAACTGGGGAAAGATGTACCGCAGGGAATTTTTGGAAAAACATGATTTAAAATGCAGGGCGTATCCGTTTACACAGGATAAAGCGCATAATATGGCGTGCTGCGCATATAAGCCGATCTATGCCTTTATTGATGAGAGTGTTTATTTATACCGCGTCAATGAGGAATCCGTTACGTTCCGTTATAAAGAAAATTTTATGCCTGTCTGGATTTCGATTGCATCGGATTTCCATGCGTTTTTGAAGGAACGGGGGATAAAAAACAGTTATGGAGATTTAATGGCATTCCATATTTTTTTCGGGAGTTTCTTTTTGGTGAAACAGGAGCTGCAGTTTAAGAAGCATGGTATCTGGGAATCTGTTAAGATGTTAAGTAAATACGGGAAAGATCCATTTGTGAAAAAGGCAATGACGGCGCTTGCCAAAGGGCATTATGTGAGGAAAATCAACGTGCTTTCCTGGAGGGTTGTGATACAGGCGGCTTCCCTGTTGTTTTCCCTCCATCTTTATCTGCCGTTTGCCGCAGGGATTGCGCTTTTAAGAAAACTGCAGGTGGACGAGAGGATTACGAAGGCAAGGTACCGGAAAAAATAATAAAAATAATATGGAAAGGGAGAATGAATGATGTCAGGAGAAACTTTTTTAAAAGAAGCGCAGAATTTACAGGAAACCATAGTGTCAGACAGGCGGTATCTGCACCAATGCCCGGGAACGGGGTTTGAGATTGCAGAGACGGTTTCCTATGTGAAGAAAAAGCTTGCGGATATGGGATATGAGCCTGTGGAATGCGGTAAGGCGGGGCTTGTCGTGACGGCGGGCGGAAAGAAGGAAGGAAAGGTATTTTTAATCCGCGCGGATATGGATGCTCTTCCGATTTCGGAGGAATCCGGGGTGGAGTTTGCTTCCTGCAATGGGAAAATGCACGCCTGCGGCCATGATATGCACACGGCTATGCTGCTGGGCGCGGCGCGTCTGTTAAAACAGCATGAAGACGAGATTAACGGTACAGTGAAATTGATGTTCCAGCCTGCCGAGGAGATTTTTGAAGGATCGCATGATATGATTGAGAACGGCGTTTTAAAAAATCCGAAAGTGGACGCAGGGCTGATGATCCATGTCATGGCAGGGATGCCGTTTACCGCGGGAAGCGTCGTGGTGTCCGCTCCGGGCGTCAGTGCGCCTGCAGCGGATTATTTTACAATTCATGTGCAGGGAAAAGGCTGCCACGGCTCTATGCCGAATATGGGGGTCGATCCGTTAAATGCCGCCGCCCATATCCTGATTGCGCTTGAGGAAATCAATGCCAGGGAGCTCGGGATCAGTGATCGGGCAGTCCTTACGATCGGAACGATGAAGGCGGGGACGGCAAGCAATGCCATTCCGGATTCCGCCGTTATGGGAGGAACGTTAAGGACGTTTGATGAAGATACCAGAAGCTTTATGAAGCAGAGGATGACAGAGATTGCGGAAGGGATTGCAGTATCGTTCCGTGCGGAAGCTAAGGTAAATTTCGGAAGCGGCTGTCCTACGCTGGTAAATGATAAAGAGCTTTCCGAAAGCGCGTACCGATATGCAAAGGAGCTTTTGGGAAAAGAAAAAACCTTTTCCGTTGCGGAACTTGGCGGGCAGTCCTCGAAAACCGCAGGCTCCGAGGACTTTGCCTATATCAGCCAGGAGATTCCAACCATTATGCTGGCGCTTGCGGCCGGGCAGCCGGAGAAGGGATACCCGTACCCGCAGCACCATCCGATGGTGAAGTTTGATGAAGAGGCGCTTGCTTACGGCTGCGCCGTCTATGCGTATCTTGCCATGCGCTGGCTGGAAGAACATTAATTTTTCATATGTTTAAAATAGGTTTTGTAAGTGACAAAGAATAAGACAACAGCCAGGCAGACAGAAAGGTAGTCTGTCACAGGCTGTGCCCCGGCTAAGGTTTCCGGGGAATGGAATACTTTGTTAAAAATGGTCAGTATCGGCAGATATAAAAGCCCCTGGCGGCTGATGGAAAGGATCAGCGCCGGGAGGGCTGCCCCTGTGGACTGGATCGCATTAATCAGGACAAATAAAATGCCCATGATTGGCCCGGAATAAATGTAAATACGGGCAAATTTCATTCCATAGGAAAAGGCGTCCTTATCTTCCAGGAAAGCGCTGACTAAAGGGGCGGCGCCTGCATAACAGATGACCGTCATGACAAGGCTTAAGCAGAAGGCAAGAAGCAGGGAAAACCGCAGGACTTCCATATACCGTTTCCGGTTTCCTGCGCCGAAGCAGTAGCCAAGCAGCGGCTGGATTCCGGTTCCAAGCCCGATTAACAGCATGACGACAATCATGTTGACCTTCATAGCGACGCCAAGCCCGGCGACCGCCATATTTCCATGCTGCAGCATTAAATTGTTGACAACGATATTAGAGGTACTCATTAAAATGCTGTTTAAGGAGGCCGGCACTCCAATCGCAAATACGCCGACGGCAATTCCGTTCTTTACCTGATAGTCCGACGGGCGGATGGACAGGATAGAATTTTTGGAAATTAAATGGATAAAATAAAAAACAGCAGAAGCAATATTTCCGATAATCGTCGCGATAGCCGCGCCTGCCACGTTCCAGTGGAATCCTAAAATCATGATCGGATCGAGGACGATATTTAAAATATTTCCGATAATCATGCCCATCATCGCAATCTGTGCTTTTCCTTCCGCACGGATAATATTGCTGAAAATATTGCTGACGATCAAAAAAGGAATCCCGATAGCGACAATTTTCAGGTATTGCTGGGTATACTCCATCGTCTCTGCGTCAGCCCCGATCATAGTGCAGACCGGTTTTAGGAAAATCCAGATGAGGAACATGGAAACGACGCCAATCACAAGCCCGGTCCAGAAACAGAACGAGGAAATCTTTTTCGCTTTGGCGTTGTTGCCTTCCCCGAGCATACGGGATGTCAGGGAAGTACCGCCAATCCCGAACAGCATCCCGACTGCCATAAAGAATAAAAAGGCCGGCGTCGCTACGGAAACCGCCGCAACCATGTAGGCATTCCTGGTCTGTCCGATAAAGAAAGTGTCCGCCAGGTTGTAGACCAAGACCATAATCATACTGATAATAGAGGGAATAATGTTTACAATAACCGCCTTCGGAACAGGCGCGTCTTTAAAAATTTCGGTAGTTTTATCTGCCATAACGTATTTCTCCTTTCAAAATTAAAATTTATTCTGCTGTGTACGCTGCTAAATAATACAACAAGTGGAGGGAAAATGCAATAAGATTTGGCTAGAAAGTTTCCTGTTGCATTTAATTTTATAGTATGCTAAGCTGAATGTGGCAGAATCAGGACTCATAAGCGAGCCTTAAATATCAAAGAACAAGCAAGATGTTAATAAGTGCTGGGAGATGATGCAGTGCCTAAATTAAATATAAAGAAAACAGAGTTTTTGAAAAGCTTTCATGTAAAGTATAGATTATATCTTGATTTGCAGAATCAGGAAAACTATATAACAGAGCGGAGACTGCTGTTATTTTATTGTGTGGAATGTGGATTGAAAGTATGGATTATGAAGGAACAGATGTTAAATGATTATAATGAACTGGAAAAGTATTCAAAAAAAAATCAGTTGGATATAGCAGGGCATAATATTAGGAATATGCTTAAAAATAGAGGATTACATGAAAAATTTCGGTTAAAGGATTTAAAAACACTGCAGGGTACGAAAGTACCGCCAAAGGAATATAATCAGTTTTGGCGGTATGACGCGCAGTCTGGTGATTTGGAACTGGAAAATAAAATGGAAAAAGTTTTGAAGAATATTGCCGATTATTTATCAGAAAGGCTATAAGCAGCAGTATTGGCAGGAGAGGTGATTATATGGAAAATTTATATACATGGAAAGATATTGAGATAGAATTAGAAAAATCCAGAAAAAAATGGCCGGATTCATGGATAAAAATAGATGTATATTGTGATGAGATTGTGATTGTAAAAAATAAAATTCAGCAGGGTCTGGATGAAGATAAGGTTTTTTTACAGGGGTTATTAAAAAATTATTATTTGAAAGAAGAACATGCTGTATATATAAAAGAGTTTGATGTTAAATTGCCAATTGTTTATGAAGAAAATGATTTTGGATATGAGCGGCATGAAATAGAGACGCTGCCGTTATTCAGAAGTATTTATTATAATGAAATTAAAGTCCCATATGAAAAAAAACTGCCGGGGAAGCCTGTAATTGCATTTCATTCCTATAAGGGAGGAGTAGGAAGAACATTAACTTTAATAGCATTATGGAAGGAGATCAGCAATCTTTATGGAAATAATAAAAAAGTTCTGGTGATAGATTCCGATTTGGAAGCTCCCGGTTTAACATGGATCATAGAGAGGAGTTCTGAGGCTTCTTTCAGTTTTATGGATTTTCTTGATGTGTTGAGGGTTTATGGAGGAGAACGGCTGATATTAGAAAAAGCTGCGGAATTAATGTCAGAAAATGTAGTTTATCTTGAAACAGAAAAGGAACGGGTCGAACATTATTTTCTTCCTGTATCTAATAAAGAAAGCCAATTGGCAGAAATGTATGGAAAACCGGAAAGTTTTTTAGGAGTTGCAGATAATAAATTTTTAATTTCGGAATCTGTTTCTGTGCTTGGGCAATTATTAGGCGTTGATTTAGTTCTTGTGGATTTAAGAGCCGGGCTTAGTGAAATTTCTGCACCATTTTTATTTGATCCGCGTGTGGATAAGTATTTTGTTTCTTCTACATCACTGCAGTCAATCAGGGGGACAAGAAATATACAGAAACAGGTTTATGAAAAATCAAAGTTAGGTCTGATGAACTCTAAAATTTTGCTGACTATGATACCTCCCCAGTTTAATGATGAATGGAAAGCATATGAAATAGACAGCCTTGTGGAAATTCCGGAAGAAATATATGATCAAAAGGATGAGACTTTTTTAAGAGATGAATATGTAATAGAGCTGGATTTTGAATCCCAGCTGCTTTACCAGGGAGAATTTGAGCAGATATGCCAGTCCCTTACAGGAACAAAGATCAGTAAAAAAATGAACGCTATTGCAAAAGGAATTTTTGCGGAAACAGAAGGAGATAAAGAACAGGAACAGGAAACGGTATTAGAAGAGGAAAAAGTAAAAAAGTGTCTGAGACGGTTAAATGAAAAAGCAGATGTGACGGCAGAAGCCAGCGATGCTTCCGATATGCTTTTGACAGATTCTATACAGGCCATGATACGGACGGGGAAGAAAGAAATATTAAATATTGTAGTGCTTGGGGCAAAAGGTTCCGGAAAGACATATTTGTATAAACAGTTAGTGACTCAGAAGAATTGGAAAACATTCACAAAGGTTTTTGGCAGGGAAAAAGAAGAAAATCCAGCCAATGATGCTGTTTTCATTCCGGTTTTGTCAACAGCAAATTCTAAGAAAATAAATTCTGCTATTAGGGACTGTCTGGATAATGTAATAGAGTATATGGAAGAGCCTGTTATTGATAAAAATATATTAAAAGATATTGAAAAAAATATTCAGAAAGGATTGAAGGAAGAGAAAACATCGGAGGAATGGGAAGAATTGTGGGAAAAGCAGCTTCTTGCTGTTTTTTCTAATCGGTTTGAAACGTTGGAACAGTTAAATAATTATCTTTTTGAACAGCATAAGAATGTAATATTTTTATTTGACGGATTAGATGATCTTATGAACTGCGGCCCAAAAGAGCAGGAATATGCCAGAACTGCGGTTCAGGCTTTGTGCCAGAGAATTGTGCGTAAATTGGACTGGTTCAATAACAGAAGCATTGGCATGATGGTTTTTGTAAGGAGAGATATTGCGGAGGATTCTATAAGGGTGAATTTCCAGCAATTCAGGGATCAATATAGTAAGTATGAGTTAACCTGGTCACAGAAAGAAGCGTTGCGGCTGGCGTTGTGGATTTCCGGAAGGGCAATACCGGAACTTCAAATGAAAGAAAATGAGAATATTTTGCTTTTATCCAGGGAGGAGATTGAAAAAAGACTGGAATTATTATGGGGAAGGAAGCTGGGGAAAAAGGAGTCTAAAGAAGCAAATGCAGCCAGATGGGTTTTAGCGGCATTATCTGATTTTAACGGACAGCTGCAGGCAAGGGATATTGTGCGCTTCTTGAAAAATGCTTCGGGAGAACCATCAAAAATGGATTTTAAGGATCGGTATATTATGCCAAATAAAATTCGAGGGGCGATTGAACCATGTGCAAAAGATAAATTAAAAGAGATTCAGGATGAAATGCCATCTATATATGATATTCTTAAAAAATTTGACATAAAAGAATCTTCGGATAAAGTATTGCCGTTAGAATTGGATAAAATTTCCTTATCTATGGGGGAACTTGAAAAATTACAGCAGCAGGGTTTCATTAAGGTATCAGAAAAAAGGTATTATTTACCGGAAATTATCCGGCAGGCATTAGGGTTTAAATATAAGAAAGGAGCCAGGCCAAAAGTATTATCTATGATTATACAATAAAAAAATAGTATGGATATCTCTGGAAAAAGATGTTATAATATGGTATGGCTTGAGGAGGGTACGACTTGAGGAGGGGCCCAACGTAGTTGGGAGGAGTCCTTGAGTCTTAAAGCCCGGCAAAGCCGGGAGGAGTCCTTGAGCTATGGCTTGAGAAGGGGCCCAGCGAAGCTGGGAAGAGTTCTTGAGCCAAAAGATACCCCTTTAAAAATAGTGTGAATGGAGGATTTTATTATGAAGGATACTACAATCAGCAATGCGATTCAGTATGTCGGCGTTGATGATAAAACGATTGATTTATTTGAAAGCCAGTATGTTGTGCCGAACGGCGTTTCTTACAATTCTTATGTAATTCTGGATGAGAAGATTGCCATTATGGATACGGTGGATGCGCGTGCCTCAGAGGAATGGCTGGAAAATGTGGAAAAAGTCTTGGACGGCAGGGAGCCTTCTTATCTTGTGATTTCCCATTTGGAGCCGGATCATGCAGGCAATATCCAGTTGATTGCTGAAAAGTACCCGAAGATGCAGCTTGTCGGGAATGCAAAGACATTTTCCATGCTTCCGCAGTTTTTTACTATGGATACTGCGGGCAGGCAGGTCGTGGTGAAAGAGGGAGACACGCTTTCGCTGGGAAGCCATACCCTGCAGTTTTTTATGGCGCCGATGGTCCACTGGCCGGAGGTCATGGTGGAATACGAGCAGTCGGAAAAGGTACTGTTCTCCGCAGACGGCTTTGGAAAGTTCGGCGCGCTTGATACCGAAGAGGACTGGGCATGTGAGGCAAGAAGATATTATTTCAATATTGTAGGCAAATACGGCGCACAGGTGCAGGCACTGTTAAAGAAGGCGGCGACGCTGGACATTCAGACAATCTGCCCATTGCATGGACCGATTTTGAAGGAAGATTTGGGATATTACATTGGGAAATATCAGACATGGAGCAGCTATGAGCCGGAGGATAAAGGGATTTTTATTGCTTATGCCTCGATCCACGGGAATACGGCAAAGGCTGCAAAGCAGTTAAAAGAGATTCTGGAAGAAAAAGGCGCGCCGAAGGTATCGATTGCCGATCTGTCAAGGGATGATATGGCGGAGGCTATCGAAGACGCATTCCGTTATGACAGGCTGGTAGTGGCATGTGCAACATATGACGGCGGGCTGTTCCCGTGTATGGAGGATTTCCTTTCCCATTTAAAGAGCAAAAATTACCAGAAGAGAACGGTTGCTTTGATGGAAAACGGTTCCTGGGCGCCGATGGCAGCAAAGAAAATGAGGGAATATTTAGAAGGAATGAGAGATATCACTATCTGTAATCAGGTGGTAACGATTAAGTCCGCCGTCAAAGAAGATACGGTAAAGGCTATGGAAGCGCTTGCGGACGAGCTTTTATAAGAATGCGCAGAATACACAGGATATTAGGAAGAAAGTAGGTCTGCTTTCGTATAAAACAGAGGGCTGTCGCAATAAGAACCAAACAACAAGATATGCGACAGCCCCCTGTTTTAATTTTGTTATAGTTGAGTAATGCCATCTTTAGCGATGGCGATTTTTTTCTTTTTCATTAAATGTCCGATGGCGCGTTTATAGGCATTTTTACTGAGCCCAAAAACACGGCGCAGCACTTCCGGGTCCGTTTTGTCATGGTAGGGCAGGAAACCGCCTGCTTCGGTCAGTTTCCGGTAGACTATTTCGCAGTCTTTATCCATCTGCAGATAAGCTTTTTCCTGTAAGGTGAGGGTAAGCTTTCCGTCCGGACGCACTTCATTAACCCTGGCATGGACGAAAGAACCGGGAAGGACGGGCGCTGCCTGCATCTGTCTTGGAATCAGGGCGGAATAGCGGTTGTCTACGGCGACAAAAGTGCCAAACTGCGGCGAGGATTCATAAGCGATCCCGTCCACATAATCATCTTTTTTGTAAGGGGAGCTTTGCTCCAGGTAAGGGTAAACTTTCATGGTGGCGCAGAGACGGCTGCTTTTGTCGATATATAAGGCAACAAGCACCTGTTCCCCTGCTTTTGGGCGGTAGGTCTGTTCTTTAAATGGCAGCAGGAGATCTTTTACAAGCCCCCAGTCCAAAAACAGACCGATCGGGCTTTCTTCTTTGACCGTTAAAAGTGCCGTTTTCCCCAGGGTCAGTTTTGGTTCTTTGGTTGTCGCGATCAGGCGGTCAGAGGAGTCTTTATATAAAAATACGGAAAGCTCGTCCCCGATGTCGGCATCCCCAGGCACTTCTTTTTTTGGCAGAAGGACGCGATCCTCTTTGGTTCCGGCAGGATCGTAAAGATAAACTCCAAAGTTTGTTTGCTTTAATATGGTAAGCGTTTGTGTCATTCCAAGCTTTAACATAAGGATTCCTTTCTTAATATATATAGATTAATAAATGAATATTTGTCTTGGCTTCATGTCTTGATAAAGCCGCTGTCTGCAAAAGTTTCCTGCTATTTTGTATAGAATACAACGCTTGCGCAGGGCTCGTCTTTATCGGTAAGGCTGATGTAATATTCATGTGTGGAAGCTCCCGTCTGTTCCGGCGTTTCTTTTTTCAGGTACGGGTAAAGAATGTCTCCCTTTTTGGCGGCTTTTTTGTATTCTGCACGGACACGCCAGATGGTTTCTGTGGTCTGTAGTTCTTCCGAAAGCCCGTAGGCAAGCTCTAAGTAGCGGGCGTTGTTCATATGCCCGTTAGTGTCGATGTCGTGGCAGGAAACCGTATAAGGGTTTAAAGGTTCCATAGAAGAAGGAAGGATAATTTTGCGCGGGCAGTATTCCATCGGGAACTTTTCTTCTGATCCGTAAGAAGCGGCTTCTTCTTCCGGTACGCGGGCAGGCTGCCCGGTAGCGGTATCCGCAAAAAACCAGATAGCGTTTGCGCAGGCGCAGACTTCTTTTTGTTCATCCAAAAGCACAAAATTCCGGTAGCCGAAAAAGCTTTTAAAGCCATAAGCCCATGTGCGGATGAAAATCCGCTCCCCACATTCCGGAAACCGGCGGATGTCAATCTGCCAGCTGTTTAAAAACCAGGCGTGCTTTATTTCCCTGTAATAAGAAATATCTTTTCCGATAGAACCGGAATGAAACGTAGAACAGTCCTGGAAATAATTGGCAATGGATATGGGATTCATGAATCCATTGTGGATAGCTTCGCTGTAACGCACACGGCTTTCAAATTCATACATTGTTTTTTACCTCCTCCAGCCATATTTTAGCACAATTTTCTGTTTTATGCAAAAAGTTTTGTTTTGGGAGTGGAATTTAGAAGAAAATGCGTTATAATAGTTAAGAAGTGAAAAAATAAAAAAGGAGGAAAACCAAAGGTATTTTATGGCCTTTGGCATGACAGATTATGAAGAAGATTATCAGCACAGACAAGGCGCCTGCGGCAATCGGGCCATATTCCCAGGCAATTGAGATTAACGGCCTGGTATTTACATCCGGCGTAATTCCGATTATTCCGGAAACCGGAGAGCTTGAGACAGGGTCCATAGAGGCGCAGGCGGAACAGGCATTAAAGAACCTGGCAGCGCTTTTACAGGAAGCCGGAACCAGTACGGACAAGACGATTAAGACAACGGTATTTATCAAGAATATGGATGATTTTGCAAAGGTAAATGAGGTTTATGCAAAATATTTTACCAGTGATTTCCCAGCGAGATCCTGCGTGGAAGTGGCAAGGCTTCCGAAAGATGTACTGATTGAGATTGAAGCAATTGCAGAGAAGTAAAAGGAGTATTATGAGGGCTAGAATAACGACAATCGGGTGGGTATTTTTCCTGATGATTGCAATCTCGTGGTTTGGGAGTTATTTCATTCAGTGGTCAGGCATTCAGGATACGATGCTCCAGAACGGGTTTGGCACGATCCTGTTAGGGTTGCCTGCGGCATTGTACCTTGTGTTCCAGGAGAAGCCGAACCGGGAAAAGCTGCGGTTTCACTGGCTTTCCTGGAAGGCTGTTTTGCTGCTGGTGGTGATTGCGGTTGCGCTGGAGCTTGTCACCATTGAAATCAACATCGCTACATCTTTTATTTTCAGCAGTTATACGACGGATGTTATTACCGAGGATGTTTCCTCAAGCTCGTTTTTGGTCTCCCTGCTGTGTATGGCAGTCCTTCCGGCTGTTTTTGAGGAGCTGTCTTTCCGCGGGGCATTTTTCCAGGAATACAGGGCGGCATTCGGTTCCTGGGCGGGAATTATTTTCAGTGCGTTTTTATTTGGCATTTACCATTTGAATATGCGGCAGTTTGTTTACGCCTTTATCTGCGGAATCCTGTTTTCACTGCTGATTGAGGCAACGGACAGCATAGCATCCTCCATGTTTTTGCATTTTCTGATGAACATGATATCCTGCCTTGCCATTTTTGCGACCTTAAATATGCCGGAGGAAGCCAATCAGATGGCGGAGGTGGCAGAAAGGCAGTATCTTCTGATGTATATGCTGAACTTTTTCCCGATTGCAGTATTTGGGCTGATTATCCTGATTGTCAGCTATATCGGGCTGGCAAAATGCTGCGGGCGTTATGAGGATATTAAAGCGCTGTTTTCCTGGAAAAACATCGTTTCCGGAAAACGGATTGGAAGTGAGCAGCAGGATCTGCAGGCGGAAAGGCTTCCCTGGTATCGGATGTTCTCGCTGCCGTTAGTGATCAGCATTGCGCTTTGCTTCTATGTCATTATTGCAATTGAGATACAGATGGGCATGGGCTAGGGTGAAAAAGGACAGGGTGGAAAAAATGAGGATACGAACAAAGTTATCCACATTGGAAACACCCTGTTTTTTCAATAATATCAGTTATCCACAAAGTTATCCACGTTATCCACAAAAATAATCCACAATTTGGAAAAATTCTGTTCTTTTCTGTCTTTTTTCAGCCTTAAACAAAATTCACAATTATTTTAAAATATTTATAAAATTTTTATAAGCAATTCACAAAAATACTTGAAAACGTTTGGAAGATATGGTACACTAAAATGGAAATACGGCAGTTGTGTATTTACGACATCATAGAAAAGGAGTGGGCACTATGCAGTACATTATTAGCGGAAAAAATATCGACGTTACTGAGGGTTTAAGGGCAGCAGTTCAGGAAAAGTTGGGGAAGTTGGAAAGATATTTTAATGATTCTACAGAAGTTCACGTAACGATGAGCGTGGAGAAGGAGAGACAGAAGATTGAAGTGACAATCCCGGTGAAGGGCAGTGTGATCCGTGCAGAGGAAGTAAGCGATGATATGTACGTATCTATTGATTTGGTAGAGGACGTGATTGAACGGCAGTTGAGGAAGCACAAGAACAAGCTGATTCAGCAGCAGCAGTCTTCCGTTGCATTTTCCAAACTGTTTTTGGAGGAGCAGGATGGAGCTGATGATGAAATTAAAATTATCCGTACCAAGAAGTTTGCCATTAAACCTATGGACCCGGAAGAAGCATGTGTCCAGATGGATCTGCTTGGGCATTCTTTCTATGTATTCAGGAATGCACGCACTGAAGAGGTGAATGTCGTATATAAGCGCAAGGACGGGTGCTTTGGCTTGATTGAGCCGGAGTGCTGATACTGCAATGGGGAGACAGTAATGTTCCTACCTATGGTTTTTGCGAATGTTCGCGGTTCTGATTTATCAGAGCCGCGTTTTTAAATTTCTGAACTGCAATTAGTCTTTTAGCATATTACTTTTCAACAGCCACGCGGCCAGACATTTCTTTTGAAAAGTCCGGTATGGATTGATAACTTTTTATTTACAAAAATTTCAGGATTTTCAAAAGAAACTGTCTGTGACAGTGGCGTTCCTTTAATAGAATCCAAAAGACTAATTACAGTTTCCGAAAAAATTTATTGCGAACTGCCGGAAGGAATGTTACAATAGGAAGTAATGTTTTAGGTCAGGCATGGCTTGGAAGGTAAAAAAGTGAATATCGCCGAGGGCGGATTGGAGGATTTTATGAGTTTTATTACGAAGATATTTGGTTCTCACAGTGATCATGAGCTGAAACGCATTTACCCGATTGTAGATAAGATTGAGGCATTGGAACCGGAAATGGAGGCTCTCTCCGATGAGGATCTGAGAGCAAAGACAGATGAGTTTAAGGCGCGTTATGAGAGTGGGGAAACGTTAGACGACTTGTTGATAGAAGCGTTTGCGGTAGTCCGCGAAGCGTCCAAGAGGGTTCTTGGTATGCGCCATTACCGGGTGCAGTTAATCGGCGGCGTGATTTTACATCAGGGGCGCATTACCGAAATGCGTACCGGAGAAGGTAAGACCCTGGTTTCGACGCTTCCTGCCTATTTGAATGCATTGACAGGCAAGGGCGTCCATATCGTTACGGTCAATGATTATCTGGCAAAGCGTGACGCAGACTGGATGGGGCAGGTCCATAGCTTTCTCGGTTTAAGCGTCGGTGTGATTTTAAATGAAATGGAAAGTGAAGAACGCCAGAAGCAGTATGCCTGTGATATCACCTATGCTACCAACAATGAGCTTGGGTTTGATTATTTAAGGGATAACATGGTAATTTATAAGGAAAAGCTGGTACAGAGAGGCTTAAATTATGCGATTGTCGATGAGGTTGACTCGGTTCTGATTGATGAGGCGAGGACACCGCTTATTATTTCCGGCCAGAGCGGGAAATCAACCAAACTGTATGAAATGTGTGATATCCTTGCCAAGCAGCTTGAAAAAGGAACGGCAAAAGAGCTTTCTAAGATGGATCTTTTGATGGGCGAGGATGATCAGGAAACCGGGGATTTTGTTGTCAATGAAAAAGACAAGGTGGTAAACTTAACCGCCGAGGGCGTGAAGAAGGTAGAGCAGTTCTTTCATATTGAAAACCTTGCCGATCCGGAAAACCTGGAAATCCAGCATAATATCATTCTGGCGCTCCGTGCGCATAACCTGATGTTCCGTGACAAGGATTATGTGGTGAAGGATGACGAAGTTCTGATTGTCGATGAATTTACCGGGCGTATCATGCCGGGCCGCCGCTATTCGGACGGACTGCATCAGGCCATTGAAGCAAAGGAGCATGTAAAGGTAAAGAGGGAAAGCAAGACACTGGCAACGATTACGTTCCAGAACTTCTTTAATAAATATGCGAAGAAGGCGGGCATGACCGGTACGGCGCTTACCGAGGAAAAGGAATTCCGCGAGATTTACGGCATGGACGTAGTGGAAGTCCCTACCAACAAGCCGGTAATACGTACCGACTGGCAGGACGCGGTTTTCATGTCCAAGAAAGAGAAGTTTAATGCGGTTGTGCGCGATATCATGGAGTCTCATGAGAAAGGGCAGCCGGTGCTGGTCGGCACGGTTACGATTGACACGTCCGAGATGTTAAGCGAAATGCTCCGCAAGAAAGGCATTCCGCATAAGGTCTTAAATGCCAAGTTCCATGAGCAGGAAGCGGAAATCATTGCCGATGCAGGCGTGAAGGGCGCTGTTACGATTGCTACCAATATGGCAGGGCGTGGTACGGATATCCGGCTTGGTGAAGGCGTGGCAGAGCTTGGCGGGCTTAAGATTATCGGTACGGAGCGCCATGAATCCAGGCGTATTGACAACCAGCTCCGCGGACGTGCCGGACGTCAGGGCGATCCGGGCGAATCCCGTTTTTACCTGTCGTTGGAAGACGATCTTCTCCGCCTGTTTATCTCTGAGAAGATGATGGGAGTCTTTAAGTCGCTGGGAATTGAAGAAGGCGAGCAGATTGAGCATAAAATGTTAAGCAATGCGATTGAAAATGCACAGAAGAAGATCGAGAGCAATAACTTTGGAATCCGCAAGAACCTTCTGGAATACGATCAGGTCAATAATGAGCAGAGGGAGCAGGTTTATAAGGACCGCCGCAAAGTGCTGGACGGGGAAAATATGCGCGACAATATTATCAGCATGATTGGCGATGTGGTAGAAAATGCGGTCAATACCTGCATCCGGGAGGATCAGCCGGAAGAGGAGTGGGATTTGGACGAGTTGAATAATATTTTAGTCCCAGTCATCCCGATAGAGCCTCTGGATAAAGAAAACGAAGCGCTGAAGGATATGGATAAGAAGGCGCTTGTCCAATATTTAAAAGAAGCTGCCGTAAAATTATATGAAGAAAAAGAAGCCGATTTTCCGGAGCCG
The DNA here is from genome assembly GCA_947629585.1 of uncultured Lachnospiraceae bacterium. GTDB lineage: Bacteria > Bacillota > Clostridia > Lachnospirales > Lachnospiraceae > MGBC100174. Next base: position 20,545 of record CANREH010000006.1, read on the forward strand.
GAGCAGATGCGGGAAATTGAGCGCGTCATTTTGCTGAAGGTGATTGACAGCAAGTGGATGGATCATATTGACGATATGGATCAGCTCCGCCAGGGCATTGGCCTGATGGCATATGGCCAGAGAGATCCGGTGGTGGAATATAAGTTCCAGGGGTATGATATGTTCCAGGAAATGGCGCAGGCTGTCGAGCAGGATACGGTTAAGGCGCTGATGCATGTCCGCGTGGAGCAGAAGATTGAGCGTGAAGAGGTTGCAAAAGTGACCGGAACCAATAAAGACGGAGAAAAGGCAAAAGCGCCGAAACGCAGGGAATCAAAGAAGATCATGCCAAATGATCCATGCCCGTGCGGAAGCGGAAAGAAATATAAGTTCTGCTGCGGAAAGAAGGTTGTGTAAAGGATTGTTCTGTATTTATGAAAGGAAGTGAGAAAAGTGGTTGAGTTAGATCAGTTCAAGTATACGCTTGGAACCTATGCTGCGCCGCTGAAAGAAGTGGGGGATTCACTTTGACCTCGCTAACAAGAGGCTGAAAATAGAGGAACTGGAACGGGTGATGGAAGAGCCCGGGTTCTGGGATGACGCAGAGAAAGCGCAGAAAACAGTAAAGGAATTAAAAGGCTTCAAGGACGCGGTAGAAACTTACCAGAAGCTGGAAACAGCTTATGAGGATGTGGAAACCCTGCTGGAAATGGGCTATGAGGAGCATGATCCGGAGCTCATTCCGGAAATAGAGGAAAGCCTGAATGAATTTATCAGGGAGTTAGAGGATCTGCGCATTACGACGCTGCTTTCCGGCGAGTATGATAAGAATAACGCAATCCTGACCCTTCATGCGGGGGCAGGCGGAACGGAAAGCTGCGACTGGGCAGGGATGCTCTGCCGTATGTATGAACGCTGGGCGGATAAAAAGGGGTTTTCTGTCCAGACGCTGGATTACCTGGACGGGGAAGAAGCCGGATTAAAATCCGTGACGTTAGAAATTGCCGGGGAAAATGCTTACGGCTATCTTCGTTCGGAGCATGGGGTACACCGCCTGGTGCGCATATCGCCGTTTAACGCGGCGGGCAAACGCCAGACAAGCTTTGTATCCTGCGATGTCATGCCGGATATTGAAGGCGACATTGATATTGACATTGATGACAAGGATATCCGTATCGATACGTATCGTTCCAGCGGTGCGGGCGGGCAGCATATCAATAAGACGTCTTCCGCTATCCGCATTACGCATTTTCCGACCGGGATTGTCGTGACCTGCCAGAATGAACGTTCCCAGTTCCAGAATAAGGACAAGGCGATGCAGATGTTAAAGGCGAAGCTGTATATGTTAAAGGAGCAGGAAAACCGGGCAAAGGAATCCGCAATCCGTGGTGAATCCAAAGAAATCGGATGGGGAAGCCAGATCCGGTCGTATGTAATGCAGCCTTATACGATGGTGAAGGATCACAGAACCAATGAGGAATCGGGAAATGTAGGCGCCGTCCTTGACGGGAACCTGGACCCGTTTATCAATGCCTATTTAAAATGGCAGAGTCTTGGAAACGAGTCTTGAAAAGAAATATTACAAAAGGGGGAAGTTAGTTATGACAGAACAGAAAGTGCTGTTTCATGTTGATAAAGAGTTGTACGGGCTTGACATCCGCTATGTGCGGGGAATCGAGAAGTATGTCAATATCACGCCGGTGCCGAATGCGCCGGACTATATTGAAGGGATTATTAATCTCAGGGGGGAGATTATCCCGATTTTTAATCTCAGGAGGAAATTTGGTCTGGAGAAAGTCCGCCCGACCGAGGAAACGAAGCTGATTATTTCTAATTCCCAGGGAATCCCGATTGCTTTTGAGGTAGACTGCGTGTCTGAAATCCTGACGATGGAAGAGGAAAGCGCACATAAAGTTCCGGCGATTGTGCGCAGCGATAAGACGGATTACGCAGGGAAAATTATTAATACCGGAAAAGGGCTTGCGATTATTTTAGATATCAATGGGATTTTTACAAAAGAGGAAAAGCAGATGGTGGAAAAGACATTGGAAAGGACGAAAGAACAGTCATAAAATAAAAATCGTAACAAACTTCCATGCCGGGCATGCCCGGCACTACCATGAATAAAAGCCCACCGGGGTTTGCACTCTCGCTCCCCTGCCCATATTCGCAAATCGTGCTGCTCTCATTCGTTCGCATCACTGTTTTGCTCATACGGGTTAGCGTCTCTCATACAGGACCAGGCTGGCAAGCAAGCTTGCCGTCTGTCCTGTATGGAGACTGGGCTTTCATAAGTAAAATATCAGAAAGGAGAAGCTACCGTAATGAACGTAGCAGTATTAGGATACGGTACTGTCGGTTCGGGTGTTGTCGAGGTATTGACAGAAAACCAGGACAGTATTGACGTAAAAGCAGGAAAAGAGATCCGCGTAAAGTATATTTTAGATTTGAGGGATTTTCCGGGAGATCCGCATGAAGATAAAATTGTGCATGATTTTAAGGTAATTTTAGAGGATGATTCTGTAAAGGTAGTGGTAGAGACGATGGGCGGGGTACATCCTGCTTATGAATTTGTGAAGGATTGTCTGCAGAGAGGAAAGAGTGTCTGCACCTCGAATAAAGAGCTGGTGGCAGTGCATGGCGCCGAGCTTCTTTCTATTGCGAGGGAAAAGAGAGTGAATTTCCTGTTTGAAGCCAGTGTGGGCGGCGGTATTCCGATTATCCGTCCGCTGAACCAGTCTTTGACAGCGGATAAGATTCTGGAGATTTCCGGTATTTTAAACGGCACCACCAATTATATTTTAACCAAAATGACCGAGGAAGGGCTTGATTTTGATACGGTGTTAAAGGATGCGCAGGAAAAAGGCTATGCAGAGCGCAATCCGGAGGCGGATGTGGAAGGCTATGATGCCTGCCGCAAAATTGCGATCCTGACTTCCCTTGCCCACGGGAAACAGGTAGATTATGAAGATATTTATACCGAAGGAATTACAAAGATTACGGATATTGATATTAAGTATGCAAAGGCAATGGGGACAAGTATTAAGATTTTTGGCATGAGCAGAGTGACGGAAGACGGCGTTATCGCAATGGTCGCTCCGTTTATGATTGATAAAGCACATCCGCTGTTCCCTGTCAATGATGTATTTAACGGCATTTTTGTCAAAGGAAATATGCTTGGGGACGCTATGTTTTATGGAAGAGGCGCCGGAAAGCTCCCGACGGCAAGTGCAGTCGTTGCAGATGTCGTGGATGCCGCCAAGCATGAAGGCACGACAATTATGACAATCTGGAGTCAGGAGAAATTAAAGCTTGCGCCGATTGACGGCGCGAAGTTCCGCCGTTTTGTGCGTGTCCGGGATGGATTTAACATTGCAGGGAAATTTGGCAATGTAACAGTATTAGAGCCGCAGGCCGAAGGAGAAAAGGCGTTTATCACCCGGCCTGTGAGCGAGGCGGATTATAAAAAGACTGCAGAGGAGACGGATGGCATTTTAAGCATGATCCGCCTGGATTTTAAGGGACAGTGATAAAATACCTTTTGACCTCAGTGTCATAATATAAAAGTAAATCCGGCTGAAAGCCACGATATATAGGAGGCAGTTATGCTTATAGTAAAGAAATTTGGCGGCACATCCGTAGCCGACAAAGAAAGAATTTTTAATGTTGCCAGGAGATGTATTGAAGACTATAAAAAAGGCAACGAAATTGTCGTTGTATTGTCCGCGATGGGAAAGCAGACCGATGTACTGCTGGACATGGCAAAAGACATCAACCCGAAGGCGTCTAAGCGGGAGCTTGACATGCTGCTGACCACGGGGGAGCAGACTTCTGTCGCGCTGATGGCAATGGCGATGGATTCCCTCGGGGTTCCTGCCGTATCCCTGAACGCTTTTCAGGTAGCGATGCATACGTCTGATGTCTATGGAAACGCCAGGTTAAAGAGGATTGACAGCGAGCGCATTAAAAATGAGCTTGCCAACCGTAAAATTGTCGTTGTGACAGGCTTCCAGGGCATCAATAAATTTGATGATTATACGACGCTGGGACGGGGCGGCTCAGATACAACGGCAGTTGCCCTTGCAGCAGCGCTCCATGCGGATGCCTGTGAGATTTACACGGATGTTGACGGGGTATTTACTGCAGATCCGCGTATTGTAAAATCTGCAAGGAAGTTAAACGAAATTACTTATGACGAGATGTTGGAGCTTGCAAGCCTCGGCGCAGGCGTGCTTCATAACCGTTCCGTAGAAATGGCAAAAAAATATGGCGTGCAGCTTGTTGTGCGTTCCAGCTTAAATACCAGTGAGGGTACAGTTGTTAAGGAGGAAGTTAAAATGGAAAAAATGCTTGTAAGCGGTGTTGCCTGCGATAAAAATACAGCAAGGATTGCGGTGATTGGGTTAGAGGATCAGCCGGGAGTCGCATTTAAGTTATTTAATCATCTTGCAAACCACAATATCAATGTCGATATTATCTTACAATCCGTTGGGCGCGACGGGACAAAGGATATCAGCTTCACTGTCGCAAAAGATTCCCTGGACGAGGCAGTTGCCACGATTGAACGCCACAGAGCTACCAGCTTAAAATGCCAGAAAATTGACGTAGAGAAAAATGTTGCGAAGGTTTCCATCGTCGGCGCAGGCATGATGTCTAATGCGGGCGTTGCCGCCAAGATGTTTGAGGCATTATATGATGTCGGTGTGAATATTAAGCAGATTTCCACATCCGAAATCCGCGTGACCGTCTTAATTGATGAAAAACATGTAGAACGCGCCATGAATGCCGTGCATGAGGCATTCAGCCTGGCGGAGTAAATAAAAAATAGGTTGAAAAAGAAAAAAGGATATGATAAAATAGGAATGATTCCTGATATTAAAAGGAGGTATTACCGTGGCAGTAAGAAAATTCAGCCGGCAGCGGCAGAGTATTCTGGAATATTTAATGCAGACGACGGCACATCCAACTGCCGAGACGGTATATCTTCATGTGCGGGAGCAGTACCCGAATATCAGCCTGGGAACCGTTTACAGGAATTTGAATCTTCTGGCGGAGGAAGGAAAAATCGTCCGGCTGACCTATGGCGGTTCTGAGCGTTTTGACGGAAATTTAAAGCCCCATAACCATTTTATCTGCAAAACCTGCGGGAATATCCTGGATTTGGAAATCAGCTCTTTGGAACACATTAATACTTTGGCTGGCGTCGGCTTTGGGGGACGGGTGGAAGGCCATATTATTTATTTTTATGGGGTTTGTGAGGAATGCTTAAAAAGGTGTTGACAAACAGACAAGAATAAGATAAGATATATAAAATAGGAATCGTTCTTGATTTATAAATGAGCTTATTGCATACCATGTATGCAGGCAATAAATATTTTAAGAAAAGGAGATTACGATTATGGCAAAGTTTGTATGTTCAGTTTGTGGTTATGTACATGAGGGAGATTCCGCACCGGAGAAATGTCCGCAGTGCAATGCACCGGCTTCCAAGTTCAAGGAGCAGTCTGAAGACAGGGTATGGGCTGCAGAGCATGTAGTAGGCGTTGCACAGGGTTCCAGCGAGGACATCATGGCAGATTTGAGAGCAAACTTCACCGGAGAATGTACAGAAGTCGGCATGTACCTTGCTATGGCAAGAGTTGCCCACAGAGAAGGATATCCGGAGATCGGCCTTTACTATGAAAAGGCTGCATGGGAAGAGGCAGAACATGCTGCAAAATTTGCAGAGCTGTTAGGTGAAGTTGTAACAGACAGCACAAAGAAGAACCTGGAACTTCGCGTAGAGGCTGAGAATGGCGCAACTGCCGGAAAATTTGACCTTGCAAAGCGCGCAAAGGCTGCTGATCTTGACGCAATCCATGACACCGTGCATGAAATGGCAAGGGATGAGGCAAGACACGGAAAGGCATTTGAAGGCCTGTTAAAGAGATATTTCGGTTAAGAAAGAAAAACAGTATATAAACACTGTTACATTTAATGAAAGGGGCTGTCGCAATAAGGATTAAGTTACAAAATATGGTATTACATTCAAATGAAAGGATACTATATTTTGGGCTTATATTCCTTAGGGCGACAGCCTCCTCGTATTTTTCGTCAGGGTTCAGTCTTCCCGTTTTAATAGATTTGTTATCTGCTCTACCATGTCGTTAATGACGCCCGCCTGCGTTGCGACTTCCGTGGTATCGCCTGCGTTGTTCTCTGCCATAGAGTTGATGGAGTTGAATTGTCTATTTTCGTTCCGTATGTTTTCCGCCACATCTTCATTGATGGATACGGTTTTTTTGATAACTTCTGCCTGCTTGCTGTGGGCTTCTCCCATCGTGTTAATGGCACTGATAGAAATGTTTAAAAGCTTTGACATGTCCTGCATACCTTTAAACACATTGGAGAAATACTCATTTTGGGTATTCAGGTTTGCAGAGTTTTTCTCTATCTGCGTTGTGATATTTAACACATTCTGCTGTACCCTCTCAATCACTGACTGTACGACATTTAAAGAATCCTGCGTGCTGTTTGCAAGGTTGCCGACTTCTGTTGCGACGACAGCGAAGCCTTTGCCGGCGTCCCCGGCTCTTGCCGCTTCAATAGAGGCATTCAGGGCTAATAAATTGGTAGATGTGGAAATATCGCTGATAAGGTTTAACGTGACCCCGATTTCCTGCACGGCTTCGGATAATTTCTGAGCGATTTCCGTAGTGACATTCATGGAATCGGACACCTCTCCATTGATTGCCTGTAAATCATTCAGTAACTGCTCATTTTCCATTGATTTATCCAGCAGGTTTTTAGAGGTTGTTTCTACTTTTTCTACATTGTCCGCTACAACGCTTTCCCACTGGCGCAGTTCCTGCAGATTTGCCATGCTTTCATCTGTTTTTGCACTGAGAAGGTTGCTGCTTGTGACTAACTGCTCGCTTGTCGCCGCCAGCTCTTCCGCAGAAGAACTCTCGTTTTCTGAAATCTGGGAAAGCGTCTGACCGGCGGCCTTAAGGTTTCCGGACAATGTCTGCACAGCTTCTAATATATTGATAATGCGCTCGTTATTCTTTTCGAGTTCGTCCCTTTTGGCGTTTACCAGGAAATGCGCTACAAAAAAGACAAAAATAAGCAGCCCGGTTAAGGATAATACAAGGGCAATCAGGCACATGATGACATCCGTTAAGAAAAGCTCGTCCTTTACTGGCAGAAGCACGCTGCCCCTGACCGCCCATCCGATAAATAAAGAGATCATGCAGGCCAATCCGCTTGCCAGCAGCATTTTAATATCAAGGAAGAATGCCACAAGGATCAGGAAAAAGAACAGAAATCCCCAGAATGTCCTGGAAGGGATCATATATAATATGTAATTCCACTGAACGACTAAAATAATGACGGAAAAAGTTTTCCCAAGATTCAGCCGGCCTTCTTTTAAAAAGCCGTCGCTGTCAAAAGACGTCCGGATAATCAGTATTGCCGTGACAAAAAAAGCGACGTCCATAAGGCCGAAGATAATCAGCGCAATCCAGGGAACGGACGGGTAGAGCCCCAGTATTTTTTCCGTAAAGAACGTGGCTGTCGCACACATGCAGGCGCTGACTAAAATAATGAGCCCCCATTTGAATACCATAGAGAGATATACTTCTACGGCAGTTTTTTTCTTTTCCATAAGTTTTCCCTCCTAAAAATTAAAGCTATTTTTTCGCTGATGGTAAAAGACAGCGTCTGATATCCCAGCCATCCTATTATACCAAATTTTTGGTATAAAGTCTATGATAAAAAAACTGCAATTAGTCTTTTGACATAGCATTTTTTAACAGCCGCGCGGCCAGACATTTCTTTTGAAAAGTCCGGTATGGCCTATAACTTTTTACATAAAAAATTTCAGGATTTTCAAAAGAAACTGTCTGTGACAGCGGCGTTCTTTTTAATGTCATTCAAAAGACTAATTGCAGTAAAAAAAGTTTTTACAGGACGTTTTAAGATTTTTCTTGTAATAAAAAAAATATTTGATAGAATGAAGAATGGTATATAATGGCGTAGCTGTTCAATAAAGCAGGGAAAGGCAATTGTAATATGGAGAAACGGAAAAATATAGAAGATTATCTGAAAAGCGGGGAGAAATTATCCTTTGGGCAGCAGATCTGTCTGGTGATAAGGCTCAGTATTCCGGCAATTCTTGCGGAAATGACATCTACTGTCATGCAGTATATTGATGCGGCAATGGTGGGAAATATGGGGGCGAAAGCCTCGGCTGCAATCGGCCTTGTTTCCAGTTCTTCCTGGCTGCTTGGAGGTCTGTGTATTTCTGCTGCAACGGGATTTTCTGTTCAGGTTGCCCATTTTGCCGGAGCCGGGCAAAAAGAAGAAGCAAAGAATGTGTTCCGGCAGTCAATGATGTTTGCGCTGGTATTTGGCGCGCTGCTGTCATTGACCGGAATTTTAATCAGCCCGGCGCTCCCGGTCTGGCTTGGGGGAAAGGAAGAGATTATTCCGGATGCTTCCCGCTATTTTTTGATTTTTTCCTGTGCATTGCCTGCGGCGCAGTTCCGCCAGCTTGCGGGAAGTATGCTGCAGTGCAGCGGGGATATGAAAACACCGAGTATGCTCAATATCATCATGTGTGTTTTGGATGTCCTGTTTAATTTTTTGCTGATTTTCCCAACCAGAAGAATCCATTTTGGAGAATTTCAAATAACGGTGGCGGGAGCAGGGCTGGGGGTATCCGGCGCCGCGCTGGGAACGGCATTGTCAGAGGTGGTGATTGCAGTCTGTATGATGTGGACAGCCTGTGTAAAATCGGATTTTCTAAAGCTTACGCAAAGGGTGAAAAAAAGGCAGAAGGCTGCTTATTACAAAAAAGCGGCAAAAATATCCCTGCCGATTGCTTTTGAACATGTTATTTTATGCGGGGCGCAGGTTGCTCTTACGCATATTACCGCGCCGCTGGGAACGGTGGCGATTGCGGCCAATACCCTGGCGGTAACGGCGGAAAGTTTGTGCTATATGCCCGGCTATGGAGTGGGAACTGCGGCAACAACCCTGGTGGGGCAGAGTCTTGGAGCAAAAAAGCAAAAGCTTGCGAAGAATTATGCCTGGCTTTCTGTTTTTCTTGGGATTGGGATCATGTCGGTAATGGGCGCATTGATGTTTTTGTCTGCTCCTTCCATCTTTGCCATGCTGACAAAGGATGAAGAGGTGCGTCTGCTTGGCGCGCAGGTATTGCGGATAGAAGCGTTTGCCGAGCCGTTATATGCGGCGTCGATTGTTGCGGCAGGGGCGCTGCGGGGCGCAGGGGACACCCTGATTCCAAGCATTCTTAATTTGGTCAGCATGTGGGGTGTCCGTATTACGATGGCTGCCGTGCTGGCGCCGAGGCTGGGGCTTCCTGGCGTATGGCTTGCCATGTGCGGGGAGCTTTGTTTCCGCGGAGTGCTGTTTTTGATCCGCTTAAAGAGGGGAAAATGGCTGTAAAAAAGGAAAGAAAGGGGAATATTTATGGCAGATGTTAATGGCAGAGGCAAAGAGCCTTTCGAGGGTTCGTTCGAGGAATTGATTGCCGCGCTTTTTGGGGAAAGGGCGGGCATTGTCGGCAGACGCTCGGTTCATGGAGGAGATATTAATGAGTCTTACTGCTTGTCTCTGTCGGACGGGACGGCGGTATTTCTGAAATGCAATACGCTGGCAAACTATGCCTTTTTTGAGGCGGAGAAGCAGGGCTTAGAGGCGCTCAGGCAGACGAAAGCCATTGGCGTGCCGAAGGTTCTGGGAATGGGGAAGGACAGGGAAAAAAGGATTTCCTTTCTTTTGCTGGAATATTTGGAGGCTTCCCCGCGAAGAAAGGAATACTGGGAAATTTTTGGGAGAGAGCTTGCTGCGCTCCATCTTGCGGATACTGGGAATATTGCCCGCAGGGATAAGCCGTTTGGGTTTAAGGAAAATAATTTTATCGGGGCGTCGGTTCAGGTAAATACGCCAAAGGAAAGCTGGACTGCATTTTTCCGGGATTGCAGGCTGGAGCCGCAGATGAATATGGCGGAAGGATATTTAGATTCCGGCATGAGAAAACAATGCCGCCGCCTGTTGGATCATCTGGATTCTTATATTACCGAGCCGGAGATCCCGTCGCTGCTTCATGGGGATTTGTGGAGCGGAAATGCTGTCTGCGGACCGGACGGGAAAGCCTGGATTTTAGATCCGGCGGTTTACGTCGGGCATTTTGAAGCGGAGCTTGCAATGACGGAGTTATTTGGCGGTTACCCGCCGTCCTTTTATAGCGCCTATCATGAAATCAACCGGATAGACAATGGTTATCAGGACAGAAGGGATCTGTATAACCTTTATCATATGTTAAACCATCTGAATTTGTTTGGGAGTTCTTATAAGGCTTGTGTAAAAAGGATTTTGGATCGGTATGCGGGAAAGTAACGCTTGACGGCGGATGGAAAGCATATTATGATGGACAAAAAGAACAGAGAGGGGAAACTTAAGAGGTATGGAAAAAAAGACAAAGAGAAATTCATTTACAGGTTCGCTTGGTTTTGTGCTTGCGGCCGCAGGGAGCGCGGTAGGGCTGGGAAATATCTGGAGGTTTCCCTATCTTGCAGCAAAGGATGGAGGGGGAATGTTCCTTGTTGTTTATATTATCCTTGCACTGACTTTTGGGTTTACGCTTTTGATTACGGAGATTTCTATTGGCAGAAAGACCAAGCAGAGCCCGTTAACGGCGTATGGTATCCTGCATCCGAAATGGAAGGGGCTTGGCGTGATTGCCTGTCTGGTTCCGATGATCATCCTGCCATATTATTGCGCTATCGGCGGATGGGTAGTCAAGTATCTTTTAGTATATCTGACCGGAAATGGCATGAAAGCGGCAGAGGACGGGTATTTTACGGATTTTATTTCCGGCCGGGCACAGCCGCTTGTGATGATGGTTCTTTTTTTGGCGGCGGTGGCTTTTATTATTTTCCGCGGCGTTGATAAGGGAATTGAGTCCCTGTCGAAAGTTTTGATGCCTGTTTTGCTTGTGTTCGTCGTTGTGATTGCAGTATTTTCCCTTACAATTACACATACTGACGACGGAGGAGTTACCAGGACGGGGCTTGAGGGATTTCGGATTTATGTGATTCCTGATTTTAACGGGATGACTTTGGAGCGTTTTTTAACGGTGCTCCTTGACGCTATGGGGCAGCTTTTTTTCAGTTTAAGCGTTGCGATGGGAATTATGATTACTTATGGATCTTATGTGCATGATGATGCCAATTTAAAAAGCTCTATCAATCAGATTGAAGTATTCGATACGCTGGTGGCATTTCTTGCAGGCGTCATGGTAATTCCGGCAGTCTATACTTTTGCAGGAACAGAAGGAATGGGAGCTTCCGGCCCGGGGCTGATGTTTGTCACACTGCCAAAGGTGTTCCGCGCTATGGGAACCATCGGGAATTTCATGGGGATTTTATTTTTTGCCATGGTGTTATTTGCCGCTCTGACCAGCGCCGTGTCGATTATGGAAGCGGTCGTATCCTGTTTAATGGATGAGTTCCATTTATCAAGGACAAAAGCAACGGTTCTGGAAACGGTGATTGCCGGTATTTTCGGGCTTTTGGTATGCTTCGGCTATAATGTCTTTTATTTTGAATTAAAGCTTCCGAATGGGGCTGTGGCGCAGATCCTGGATATTATGGATTATGTCAGCAACAATTTATTAATGCCTTTGGTTGCTATTGGCACCTGTGTTTTAATCGGCTGGGTCGTGAAGCCGAAAACCGTGATAGAGGAAGTGGAAAAAACAGGCTGTAAAATGGGCAGGAAAAGGCTGTATATTGTTATGATAAAAGTGGTTGCCCCGGTGATGCTGGCGGTATTATTTTTAAAATCACTGGGAGTTTGATCAAGGATAATCTAATGGGAAGTGAAATATATGGAATTTAGAAAAATTGAGCTTTCGGACAAAGCGTCGGTAAAAAAACTGTCACAGACAGCTTCAGAAATTGTGAAGGAATATTATGACCCGATTATCGGGGCCAGGCAGAATGACTATATGATAGAAAAGTTTCAATCGGTTTCTGCGATTACCCACCAGCTTGAAACGGGATATCAGTATTATCTGGTGCTTGAGGAAGGGGAAATCCTCGGTTTCCTGGCGTTTTACCCGCGCGGAAATGCTCTTTACCTGAGCAAATTTTATCTGTATCAGGAAAAACGGGGGAAGGGGTACGCCAGAAAAATGCTTGCTTTTCTCACGGAGGCGGCAAAAAAGGAACATTGTCAGGCGATTGAACTGAATGTAAATAAAAATAACAGTACGACGGTCATTTATGAAAAATTAGGCTTCCAAAAAATACGTTCGGAAAAAAATGATATCGGCAATGGCTTTTATATGGATGATTATGTATATCAGCTGGTTTTGCCGCCGGAGCCATAAATAATGAGCTTTTATTTATGGCTTCACCCTGTCTGCGGGATAGATAAGTTTAAAAATTTTGGAAGGATCTGCGCGGCAATGACAGCTTTTACCAGATCAAGGGGAAGAAAGGTGACAAATCCCGCAAGGAAAGCGGCGGGCAGCGATATCTGCGCTGTTATCATCATCCAGAGCGTGCCGACTGCGTCAATAACAATGACAGAAAAAACAGCGGCGAAGGTGTAACGGGCTTTTTGGTATTTCTTCCCCCGGATCAGGGGAGTCAGTATGGATAATAATAAAAAAGCAAAATTATAGCCGCCGTAAGGCCCGAAAAGATACCCAACACCAGCGTTTCCTCCGGCAAAAACGGGAATCCCCAGACAGCCTGTCAGTATCCATAAAACGAGAATGCAGAATGCTTTTCTGGGAGGAAACAAAAGAAGAATGAAAATGACGGTGAAATTTAAAAAGGATAAATGGGAGCCGTTGGGAAGCGTGATGGTAATATAGGCGGATACGCACAGCATGGCGGTGAACATGGCGATGACTGCCATAGAATGGGTAGAGATTTTTTTTGTGCTTTTTTCTGCTGTCTGGCTCATAGGACGGTTCCTTTCATTAAAATAGTTAACATTGTTTTTGAGAAAGCTTTTTGTAAATAATATTATAGCGGAAAACTGCTAAAATATCAACATAAAAAATTTATAAAGTTGACAAGGAAAAAATAAATAGTATCTTTCAGGGAAAAAGGAGAAAACTTATGGGGCAGATAACAACCTATCTGGAAATGATAAAGGCGCAGAAGCAGGATAGGACAGCCCTGGTTCTGAATGGGATTTCTTATACCTATGGGGAGCTGGCAGAGCTTTCCCTGGAACGCAGCAGGGATTTGTCCGTATTTCCGGAAAAAGGGCAGGGGAAAAGAAAGCTCCATGTGATAAAAAAGGAAAAAATATTAGATCAGCTCCTGGAATTTCTGGCATGCGGGGAAAATCAGCGGGTGCCGTTATTGCTTCCTTTCGATTCAAAAATTTCTCCAGAAGAGACCGTGGTGCCGGAAAATGCCTGCATGGCGTTTGCGACTTCCGGGACAAGCGGGGAGCCGAAAATATTTTTCCGGACACTGGAAAGCTGGTATGATTATTTCCCTGTGCAGAACCGTATTTTCCATATCGAAAAGAACAGCCGTATTTTTATGCAGGGAAGCCTTGCGTTTACGGGAAATTTAAATATTTACCTTGCGCAGTTCTCTGTCGGCGCGGCAGTGATTGCGGAGGATCGTTTTTTGCCAAAGCACTGGGCGGAGGTCATTGAACAGGAGAAGGCGGATAAAATTTATTTAATTCCGTCAAAGCTGATGTGCCTGCCGAAAATCTTAAAAAGGAAAAATGAACGTGTTGCCACCATTCTTTCCGGTTCTCAGAGTCTTGGAAAAAAGGAAGCGGAAACGTTAAAACAGTATTACCCTAAGGCAGAGATTATGTTATATTACGGGGCAAGTGAACTAAGCTATCTTACCTATGTGACGGACAGGCAGATGACGGAAGAAAAAAATCTGGTGGGAAAGCCGTTTCCGGGCGTCCATATTTTTGTGAAAAACGGGGAAATTTATGTTGATACAGATTACCATGCCATCGGTATTTCCTGTCCGTATTCGCTGTCGGATCGGGGATATTTTGATGAAAGCGGGAATTTATATTTCTGCGGCAGGGGAGAAGATGTGGTGGAAATCCACGGGCGTAAAATATTTCTCCTGCGGATAGAGAATATATTAAATTCCCTGGACGAAGTGGACGAAGCGGCCGTCCTTGCAGTGGAAAAAGGAAATAAAAAAGAAATTACCGCATTTCTTTGTATGAAAAAGAAAGCTTCCGGATGCCTGGAGCAGGACAAAATCAAAGAGAAATTGAGGGCTTTTTTAGCGGATTTTGAGCTTCCGGACAAAATAGTAATTGTCCCTGAAATTCCAAAAAAGGAAAGCGGGAAGACAGATAAGCAGAAATTAAAAGAAGGGTTGGGCTATTGAATAATCTGGTGATATCTGTTACAATATCTGTGTTATCCATATGATATGGATAGGCGTTTCTTAATATCATTGAGATCAAAATATCGTTTGAACTCAGCATCATAATCTATGGAAAAGAGGATTGTATTTATGGGCGGATTTTTTGGCGCGGCATCAAAGACAGACTGTGTTTTTGATTTATTTTATGGAACCGATTACCACTCCCATCTGGGAACCAGGCGCGCAGGAATGGCGGTGTTTAGTGAAGAAACAGGATTTGACAAAGCAATCCACAATATTGAAAACGCACCGTTTCGGACAAAATTTACAAAGGAATCTCATTCTATGCATGGAACTCTTGGCATTGGCTGTATTTCGGATTATGAAGCCCAGCCGATTCTTGTGCGTTCGCACCACGGGACTTTCGCAATTACCACCATCGGAAAAATCAATAATATCGACAGCATTGTAAAAAGCCTGGTGGATCAGGATATTCATTTTTTTGAAATGCAGAATGGGGAAATCAATGCGACGGAACTGGTTGCCGCCATGATTAACCAGAAAGAGAATTTTATTGAAGGAATCAGATATGTACAGGAAACGGTGGAAGGCTCGTTAAGTATGCTGATTTTGACGCCGAAGGGAATTTATGCGGCGAGGGACAGGCTTGGCAGGACGCCGATTGTCACCGGGAAAAAAGAGGACGGGTACTGCGCAAGCTTTGAAAGCTTTGCTTATCTGAATCTTGGCTATACGGATTACAGGGAGCTGGGACCGGGAGAGATTGCGGTCATCACAAAAGACGGGGTAAAGACTTTGATGGCGCCGGGAAAGGATATGAAGATCTGCGCCTTTTTATGGGTGTATTACGGTTATCCTTCTTCCTCTTATGAGGGCGTTAATGTGGAGGAAATGCGGTATGAGTGCGGCAGGCTTTTGGCGGGGCGTGATCATGTGAAGCCGGATATTGTCGCAGGCATTCCCGATTCCGGGACGGCTCATGCGGTTGGGTATTCCAATGCTTCCGGCATTCCGTTTTCCCGTCCGTTTGTGAAATATACGCCGACCTGGCCGCGCTCTTTTATGCCGACGCACCAGAGTAAGCGGAATTTAATTGCAAAAATGAAATTAATTCCCATCCACAATTTAATCAAAGGGAAAAAGCTGCTTTTAATTGACGATTCCCTTGTGAGGGGGACGCAGTTAGGGGAAACGACGGAATTTTTATACCGGAGCGGAGCCAAGGAAGTACATATCCGCCTTGCCTG
Organism: uncultured Lachnospiraceae bacterium; assembly: GCA_947629585.1. GTDB lineage: Bacteria > Bacillota > Clostridia > Lachnospirales > Lachnospiraceae > MGBC100174. Next base: position 36,179 of record CANREH010000006.1, read on the forward strand.
CCCGCCGCTGTTATTCGGCTGCAAATACCTGAATTTTTCCCGTTCCGGCTCGGAAATGGAATTGATTGCAAGAAGGACAGTGGAAGAACTGGAAGGCGGCGAGCCGACAAGGGAGGTACTGAAAGAGTATGCCGATCCGGACAGTGAAAAATATAAAGCTATGGTGGATAAAATCAGGGAAAAGTTAAATTTTACTTCCCTGCGTTACCACAGGCTGGACGATATGACAGCGTCGATTGGGATCGGCGCGGACAGGCTTTGTACATACTGCTGGGATGGGAGAGAATAAAGAAGGCAGGAAAGATCAATGTTAAAAAAATTTATCGGTTATTACCGTCCGCATAAAAAATTGTTCTGCATGGATATGGCGGCGTCGTTTCTTGTGGCGCTGATTGGAATTATGTACCCGGTAGTGACAAGGAAAATGTTAAATGAATTTATTCCGAACAGGGAATATGATAAAATTATCTTTTTTGGCATTTTTGTATTTTGTCTGTATTTAATGCGGATGTTTTTACAGTATTTTATCCAGTACCAGGGGCATATGATGGGCGTGAAAATGCAGGCGCAGATGCGCAGGGAAATGTTTGCCCATCTGGAAACGCTTCCGTACCGTTTTTATGATCAGAATGAAACCGGAAAAATCATGTCAAGAATGACCAATGATTTGATGGACATCAGCGAACTGGCGCACCACGGGCCGGAAAATTTAATCATTACCACTATTTCTGTATTGATTTCCTTTTTGTATCTGCTTTGTATCAATGCAAGGCTGACGGTATTTATTTTTATCTGCGTGCCGTTTATGCTGGCGGTGGTTCTGGTTTTGAGGAAGCGGATGCGGCAGGCTTTTATGAAAAGCCGCCAGTCCATTGCGTTAATCAATGCGTCGCTGGAAAGCAGCGTGAGCAATATCCGCGTGACAAAGGCATTTACCAATGCCGATAAGGAAATGGAAAAGTTTGAGGTCGGAAATCAGGAATTTGTAGAAGCGCGCCGCCAGGCGTATCAGGCCATGGGGCAGTTCCATTCCTCCACTTCCTTTATTACGGATGTATTTAATGTCATTGTATTAATTGGCGGAGGTTTATTTTTGTATGACGGGAAAATTAATTTTGGCGATTATTCCGCCTTTGTCGTTTCCGTCAATATGTTTTTGTCGCCGGTGACGACGTTAATTAATTTTATGGAGCAGTACCAGAACGGCGTGACCGGGTTTGAGCGTTTTCTGGAAATTATGGCGGAGGAGTCGGAAAAGGATGAAGAAGGAGCGGAGGACGCCGGAAAACTGGAAGGGACAATTGAGTTTCAGGATGTCTCTTATGAGTATGAAAAAGGAAAAGAAGTGCTCAACCATATTAATTTAAAAATTGAAAAGGGGCAGACGTTTGCGCTGGTAGGGCCGAGCGGCGGCGGAAAAACCACTATCTGCCATTTAATTCCGCATTTTTATGATATTGATTCCGGAAGCCTTCTTCTGGATGGAAAAGATATCCGCAGGCTTACGAGAGAATCGGTGCGGAAAAATATCGGCATTGTCCAGCAGGATATTTATCTGTTTAATGCCAGCATTCGGGATAATATTTTATACGGACGCCTAGACGCCAGCGAGGAAGAAGTCATTGAGGCGGCGAAGCGGGCGAATATCCATGATTATATTATGAGCCTTGCGGAAGGCTATGATACCCGGATAGGAGAGCGCGGGGTGAAGCTGTCCGGCGGGCAGAAACAGCGGTTAAGCATTGCAAGGGTATTTTTGAAAAACCCGTCGATTTTAATTTTAGATGAAGCGACAAGCGCACTTGACAACACGACAGAAGTTTTAATCCAGAAATCTCTGGACGAGCTCTGCAAAGGAAGGACGACCATCGTTGTAGCGCACAGGCTTTCCACTGTAAAAAATGCGGATGAAATTGCGGTTATTTCCGAAGGGAAAATTGTAGAGCGGGGAACGCATGAAGAACTGATGGGAGAAAACGGAATGTATGCGGAGCTTTATAAGCTGCAGTTCAGGGAAGAAGGGGAGTAGGAGTGATTAGGAGGATTTATGAATGCCTCAGGTTTTTAAGATTCATAAAATTGAGCTGAGCATTGATAAGGAGAATGACATTATGAGAAAACCGATGATTGGAATTGTACCGCTGCTTGATGTGGAAAAAGACAGTTATTGGATGCTGCCGGGCTATATGAAAGGAATTGAAGCCGTAGGAGGGCTGCCGGTGATGCTGCCGCTTACGGAAGATGAGGAGGAAATAAGGCAGCTTTTGGAATTGTGCGGCGGGATTTTATTTACCGGAGGGCAGGATGTGTCGCCGGAGCTTTACAGGGAAGAGAAACTTCCGGAATGCGGCGAGTGCAGCCGGGAAAGGGATCGTATGGAGACGCTGTTATTAAAACAGGTTTTGGAAAAGGACATTCCTGCGTTTGGCATCTGCCGCGGAATCCAGTTTATCAATGCCTGCCTGGGAGGGACGCTTTATCAGGATCTCCCGGCGCAGAAGCCGTCTGGGACAGAGCATCACCAGAAGCCGCCGTATGATCAGCCTGTCCATAAAGTCATAATCAGCCAGGGTTCGCCTTTGCAGCAGTTATTAAAAAAAGAAACCCTTGCTGTTAACAGTTACCATCATCAGGCTGTGAAAAAGACAGCGCCGGGGCTTAGCGTCATGGCTCTTTCTGAAGATGGAATTGTGGAAGCTGTTTTCATGCCGGGAAAGAAATTTTTATGGGCGGTGCAGTGGCACCCGGAATTTTCCTTTTTTAACGATCAGGACAGCAGGAAAATATTAAAGGCGTTTGTGGAGGCGGCAAAAGGGTAGGGATATGGTACAGTAGATAAAAAATAAGAATTTTTGGAGGAAAAGAAGATGGTATTGCTATGTTACAGAAAATGTTCTACCTGCCAGAAAGCAAAGAAATGGCTGGATGAACACAATATAGAATATAAAGAACGTGATATTGTTGAGGAAAATCCGTCTTATGATGAATTAAAGGATTGGCATCAAAAAAGCGGATTCCCGCTTAAAAAATTTTTTAATACCAGCGGGCTGCTTTATAGAGAAATGCAGTTAAAGGACAAGCTGGCATCCATGAGTGAAGATGAGCAATGGAAGCTTTTAGCTTCCAACGGAATGCTTGTGAAACGTCCGATTCTTGTTGATGAAGATATCTTATTGATAGGTTTCAAAGAAGCAGAGTGGGAGGAAAAATTATTAAAAGCATTCTGAAAAATGTATAAAGAATTGAGTTGTTAACGGATATATAAAGGTAAAAAGAAGAGATGGGGCTGTCGCAGTAAGAACGATATTTTGTATCTATGTTCCTTAATGCGGCAGCCCCTCTAAAAATTCTTTTCCGGTTTTTCTGTCTTACGCGATCTCATCTAAAGTACCAAACCGAAATCCTTTTTTTGCCAGAAAATCAATTACATCCGGTAAAGCTTCCGTATTTGATTTCGAGATTGCATGTATCAATGGAATCATTCCGTTAAAATAATGCTTTTTAAATTTGTTGATAACATATTCCTTTCCAGGCTGTTTGCTCTCGTCATAATCATAATAAGCTAAACTCCAAAGGAATGTTGCATATCCCATATCCTGCAGAATCTTCAATACGCGGACACTGTATACTCCTTCCGGCGGGCGCACATAAGGGTCCATGTCATACCCTGTCAATTCTTTCATTGTCTTTGCGCACTGTTTAATTTCTTTTTTAATCCGGCCGACAGAGCAGCTTGTCAGCTGTGGGTGCAGGCATGTGTGATTCCCCACTAAATGGCCTTCTTTTTTCATTTGTTTTACAAGCCCTGGGGCGCTTTTAATATAACCCTCCGTTACGAAAAAGATTGCTTTCACTTTTTTCTTTTTTAATGTTTTTAAAATCTTTTTCGTATACCCGTTTTCATATCCGCAGTCAAAGGTTAAGTATACCACAGGATCTTTTTTCTTTGCCCGGATATCGTAGTAATACGCATTGTAATCTTTTAATTTTACGCCGCTTGGCCTGGCTCCTGATGGAACGGTATGATCTGTATGCAGCCCGAGTCCAAAAGAAATTTTTGTATTTGAATATTGGCTGTAATCCACCTGCTTCTTGGAAGCGGCGGCCTGGGCCATAGGCATCGGGGCGCACAATGACAACATGATGAAAAAAGCAATGAGACGGTAAATAATATTGTTTTTCATAAATCCCTCCTGGCTGTATCCATAGATACGTTTTCTTTATTCTATCATAGAATTACTGCTTCTGCAAGGCTTTGGCTCCTTGAGCTACCGCAGTTTAGTACGATTGACAAAAAACATGACTTTGTATATGATAGAGATATACATGGGATGAGGCAGGATCGGTAAATATTTTAGGAAAGCAGGGAGGATTTCCAATGGAGTTTAAAAGACTGGAAAAGAATTTGATGGATATTATTGCGGAGCAGCAGTTAAAGCTGGGATATCGGAGCGAGAAGGTGCGGCTGTATTATCCTCTGTCCTCTTTGGAGGGGCTTCTCGGTACACAGTGTACAGCAGAAGAAATGAAAACATATTTGAAAGAATTCTGCCATGAAGAAAAGGAACGGCTTGGGGAAATCAAGATTTCCGAGGAGAAGGAACGGTTCTGCTTTTTGATTCCGCCGGAGGGGAGCGATTATATCCATGAACATGCGGAAGGGACGGAATTTCTTTCGGAATTTCTTTCCGCGGTGCAAAGGCATGGATGCACCTTTGATGATATTTTATGTGTATTTAAAAAATATTCCGGCTGTGTCCATGCGGAAGAAACAGAGCAGGGGGAGTTTGACTATCTGCTGTATTTTGAGGACGGGGTTCCGGATGATTTTCTGTACTGCCTGGCGAAAGAAGGAGAGCATATGATTTACCACAGATTTACAAGGGAAGATTATCGGGATTTTAACTTTTAGGGATACGGAGGATTTAAGATAGAACAGTCAATGGGGAGGGAGATTGGATAGGGTATGCAGCATCCAAAGACAGCATTTACGGTATCGGCGGGGTTTGAGTGCCTGGAGTTATTTTATAAGCAGTCGGTCGATCTTTATCTGTGTTACTGCGGCATCGAGGAATGCAGCCCGGGGCATAGCTTTGGGCCTGCCGTGAGGAAGGATTTTCTGATTCACTATATTACCGCAGGGAAAGGGATTTACCGGGTCGGGGAGAAATCCTATGAGCTGGGAGAAGGCAGTTATTTCCTGATTTGCCCCGGCGTGACCACTTTTTACCAGGCGGATAAAAAGGACCCGTGGTCATATCTCTGGGTCGGGTTTAACGGGATGAGGGCGGAGTCGTACCTTGCGTACCTTCATTTGAATCGGAAAGATAAACTGACCGGGGTATGCAAAAATAAAAAGGCGCTGCTTTCCTGCGTGGAGGAAATGTTAAAAGCAAAGGAACTGACCTATGCAGACGAGTTAAAACGGGAGGCGCAGCTTTATCTTTTTTTATCGGAGCTTGCCGCACAGAGCAGGGAAACGGAAGAGAAAAAATCCTATGATTACCCGGTGCAGGTTTATGTGGAACATGCCCTTCAGTATATGCAGGAGCATTACCGGGAAGCGGTGCGGGTGAAGGATGTCGCCGATTTTGTCGGGCTTAACCGTAGTTATTTGACAAGCAGCTTTAAGAAAATATTAGGGGAGACGCCGCAGGAATATTTGATCCGCCTGCGCATGGAAAAGGCGGAAGAATTGTTAAAAACAACGAAAGAGCCGGTTGCGGAAATTGCGTCTCTTGTGGGCTATGAAGATCCTTTAACGTTTTCCAAAGTTTTTAAACGGGAACGGGGCGTAAGCCCGAAGGAATACCGGGGCAAAGGAGATATTCAGATAGAAAACCGTTGGTAGATCTAACATTTTTCCTGTAGAAACACACAAAAATCCATACGAAATCCTCCAGGATTTGTTTATAATGTGAAAAACAATGTAATCATTGTAACAGATCTTGGGGGTATTTTTATGATGAGGAAACAGTGGAAAAAAATGATAGCAGTCACTGTCTGCGCTGCGTTAAGCGCTTCCCTTCCCGGTTTTGCAGGGCAGGGAAACGGTCTGGCAGCTCCGGTGCAGGCGGCGGAGAGTACGGGGTTTACGGAAGTTAAGGATGCAGGCGTTACGTCTCCGGACGGGGAGCTTTCTGTCCGGATTTTGCAGAATGGAAAGGGCAGGTATTACTATACGGCAGAGAAACAGGGAAGCGTCGTTTTAGAAGCGTCTGCCCTGGGAATAGAAACGGCGTCCGCTGATTTTACCAAAGGCGCCGTACTGAAAAATGTTCAGGTTTCGGAAGAAAAGAAACAGGAGTATTCCCTTCTTAACGGGAAGCATTTAAAGGTATCCGATGCTTACCGGGAAATGACGTTTGATTTAGAAAAAGAAGGGAGGATCTGTACCGTCGTTGTCCAGGCTCATAATGACGGTCTGGCTTACCGCTATGAACTGCATGGAGAAGACGGGAAAGAGGAAACGGTCAAGGGGGAGAGCAGTGAGTTTTCTCTGCCGGAAAATGCAAAGGTCTGGGCAGGTTCTATCAGCAATACATATGAGTATGATTACACTTCTATGACTATGGAGCAACTTAAAGCGGCTTCTTCCAAATATTCTGTCCCGCTGCTGGCTTCGACGGGGAAGGCATGGGTTTTGCTGACAGAGGCGAATGTGTTTAATGAAGAAGAGCCGTATTGTTCTTCTTATCTGAAAACGGAGGCAGGATCGGACAGCCTGTCGATGACTTTCGGCAATAAAGTGGGAACGGTTTCCATGACTTACCAAAACGGGAAATTTCATACTCCGTGGCGTGCTGCGGTCATTGCAGATAACTTGAATACCCTGATGAACAGCGATTTGGTGACAAGCTTAAATCCGGAAGCAGAGGAAGAAACCTACCATTATTCGGAGTGGGTGGACAGCGCAAAAGCGGCCTGGTCGTGGTGGTCGGAAGCGGGAGATGATCCGATTGAATATGCGCCGCAGGAGGATTATATTGACTTTGCGGCGGAAAACGGATGGGAAATGGTATGTCTTGATTTTGGCTGGTGTTTATGGGAAGATTATCAGGAAAAAGTGGCGCATTTATGTGAGTATGCCAAAGAAAGAAATGTAAAAATCATGCTCTGGTACGGCGTCAATAACACGGGGCATTCCGGCTGGAAGGACGCAGACGGAAAAGCAGCGTATCCGACGTATTCTTTAAAAACAACGGAAGATTTACAGAAACAATTTTCCTGGGCGGAAAGCGTCGGTGTGGCGGCAGTCAAGGTGGATTACTACGAAAGCGATACGCAGGCGACGATGGAACAGATGTTTCAATGTGCGAAAATTGCGGCGGAGCATAAACTGGAAGTGTTGTTCCACGGCTGCACGATGCCGGGCGGGGAAAACAGGACCTTTCCGAATATTTTGTCCTATGAGGCGGTCTTTGGGGAAGAGTACCATAAATTTGGATCAGCATCCCCGACGATTGAGACATTACTGACATATCCGTATACGAGAAATGTGGTCGGTTCGATGGATTTTACCCCGGCGGCCCTTCCGGTGACGGCAATCCCGGCAACGGCGGGTTTTCAGTTGGGGGAAACAGTGGTGTTTGAGTCCGGAATTGTGACGCTGGCTTCTTCAATTTATGCTTATGAAGGAAACCATGCCCTTCCGTTTTTAAATGAACTGGAATCCAAATGGGAGGAAAGCCGTCTGTTGGATGAAGATCAGGCAGAGCCGGGAGAATATGCGGCGGTTGCAAGAAAAGCCGTTGGCAAAGAGAAATGGCTGATCGGCGTTATGACAAAAGAAAAACGGACGGCAAACCTTTCCCTTGATTTTCTTGGAGAAGGAGAGTATAAAGCGCTTGTCTTTTCTGATAATGAAACAGGTTCGGAAACGGAATATAAAGAGCTGACAGTGACGAAGGATTCTGTCATCAAAGAAGAGCTGAAAGAAAACGGCGGGCTTGGCATTGTCATTACAAGGGAATCCGTGGAAATACCACAGCTAAATGTTACTTATTATGAAATGGAAACTGCCGCCCTTTCCGGGGAAGCGGTAGTGTCGGAAAACAGTTTTGCTTCCGGATTAAAGCAGGTGAATTTAGGCTATGGCAGCGCTAATCAGGCAGCGATTGAAGTTACGGCGGAGCAGGATGGCATTTATGCTATGGATGTATTCTATAAGGCAGGATCGGAACGGCAGTTTTGTTATCAGGTCAATGGAGGAGAAGCCGTCCGGACGGAAGCGGTAAGCTCCGGGATGAATTCCATTGCAAAATATACCTGTTACATAAAGCTGTCCGCCGGGAAGAATACGATTGCATTTTATAATGAAAACGCTAACTTTGTCGGGCTGGATCGGGTGGCTGTAAAAAAAGCGCCGGAAGAATCCGCGCAGGTAACGGAATCCTCGGAAAATACCTTTGAGGGAAAAGAGGGCATCCAATATACTTATTCCAGTTATCTGGCGACGGAAGCGAAGACCAATGCGGTAAAGGAAAAAGGAGCTGTGGGCTGGCTTGGCGGAAATGCCGGGTCCTATCTGGAATTTACGGTTCAGACGGATAAAAAGGGCGGGCATATGTTAAAGCTTGGCTATATGACAGGAGAGAGCCGCAGCGTGATCGTCAGCGTCAACGGCGGAAAAGGGAAATCTTATTTCTGTGCGTCCACAGGCGGTTATGCCCTAGATTCCCTGGATTATGAGTTTTTCCCGGCTTCTTTGAAAAAAGGCGAAAACAGTATAAGGATTACGAACCCTTCCGGTTACTGCCCGAATATTTACAGCCTCGGCGTTTCTGAGGAGCAGGTAGAAGTTCCGTTAGAATCGGGGACGGTTGTTGTGAAAAACGGCTTGAAATTTAAGCTTGCCAAAGTAAACGGAAAGAAGAAAACCGCTGTCGTAACCGGGCTTAAGAAAAATAAAGCATCGGTTTCGATCCCGGATACGATTGTTTATGACAAAAAGACGTTTCTTGTGACGGAAATTGCGGCAGGCGCATTCCAGGGAAATAAAAAACTGACCTCCGTAACGATAGGAAGCAATGTGGAGAAAATCAAAAAGAACGCCTTTAGAAACTGCAGCAGCCTGAAAAAAGTAGTGGTAAAATCCAAACAGGTAAGTATTGGAAAAAATGCCTTTCAGGGAATTTCCAAAAAGGCGGTTGTGAAAGGGGTGAAATTATAAAGAATGAGTATTTTTGTTGATGAGAAACAGAAAATTTTCCATCTGCAGGCGGGAAACACAAGCTATGTTATGAAAGTCGTGAAGGAAAAATATCTGGCTCATGTGTATTTTGGAAAGAAAATGGAAACACCGGATATGGAAAATGCGCTGCTTAACCGCAATATTGGGTTTTCTCCGAATCCGGAAGCAGAAGATAAATCCTATTCGCTTGATTTTCTGTGCCAGGAGTACCCGACCGGGCTTGGGTGTGATTACCGGATTCCGGCAGTTTCGGCGGTCTATGATGACGGCAGCAGGACGGTGGAATTACTCTATGATTCTTACCGGGTAATCAAGGGAAAGCCAAAGCTTCCCGGGCTTCCGGCGGTCTATGTGGAAGCGGAGGACGAGGCGGACACGCTGGAAATCACACTGGTTGATCCGGTCAAAGATCTGAAAGCTGTCCTTTGGTATACGGCATTTTCTGACAGGGGTGCGATTATCCGAAGCGTGCGGGTAGAAAACCACAGCAGGGAAACGGTTACGCTGGAAAAGGTGATGAGCGCAAATATAGACTTTGAAACGGCGGATTATGAGCTTGTCACCTTGCCGGGGGCATGGGGGCGGGAACGCCATATAGAACGGCAGCCGCTCCGCAGCGGAATCCAGTCTGTGGAGAGCAGGCGCGGGGCGTCAAGCCATCAGCTCAATCCGTTTTTTGTTCTTTGTTCTAAAGGAGCGAATGAGGAATATGGCGAAGTCTATGGCTTTAACCTTGTTTACAGCGGGAATTTTAACGGCGGCGCGGAAGTCGATCAGCTCTTTAAGACAAGGGTGTGGCTTGGGATCAATGACTATGATTTTTCCTGGACGCTTAATGGCGGGGAGAGCTTTCAGGCGCCGGAAACGGTGCTTGTCTATTCTACGCATGGTTTTGGGGAAATGTCAAGGACGTACCATAAGCTGTACCGGGAACGCCTGGTGCGCGGGAAATACCGGGACAGCGTCCGCCCGATTCTGGTGAACAACTGGGAAGCGACCTATTTTGATTTTACGGAAGAAAAGCTGTTGGGAATTGCAAAGGAAGCCGCCGATCTTGGCATGGAGCTGTTTGTGTTAGACGACGGATGGTTCGGAAAGCGGAACTTAGATGACTGCTCGCTGGGGGACTGGTATGTAAATAAAGAAAAGCTGCCGGACGGGCTTGACGGCCTTGCCAAAAAGATAGCTTCTTATGGGCTGCAGTTCGGGCTGTGGCTGGAGCCGGAAATGGTATCTGTGGACAGTGATTTGTACCGGGAACATCCAGACTGGTGCATCCATGTGCCGGGACGGGCAAGGACGGAATGCAGGAATCAGCTGACGCTTGATTTAAGCAGGAAGGACGTCTGTGACTATATTGTGGAGGCGGTTTCTTCCGTCCTTGACTCGGCGGATATCCGGTATGTGAAATGGGACATGAACCGCCATATGTCGGAATTTGGCTCGGCGTCCCTTCCGGCAAAACGGCAGAAGGAAATGCCGCACCGTTATATGCTTGGATTATATGACGTTCTGGAACGGATTGTTTCTTCCCATCCGGATGTGCTGTTTGAGAGCTGTTCGGGAGGAGGCGGCCGGTTTGATCCGGGGATGCTCTATTATATGCCACAGACCTGGACAAGCGATGACACGGATGCCGTGGAGCGTCTGTTTATCCAGTATGGGACAAGCCTTGTTTATCCGGTCAGCACTATGGGCTCCCATGTGTCCGCCGTGCCGAACCATCAGGCCCTGCGCACGACTTCTTTAAAAATGCGCGGGGATGTGGCAATGAGCGGCAATTTCGGGTATGAGCTGGATTTAATGCAGCTTACGGAGGAAGAAAAGGAAGAAATCAAGGCGCAGATTCAGCAGTATAAGGAATTGCGCACCTTTCTTAAGTCGGGCGATATGTACCGCTTAAAAAGCCCGTTTGAAGGAAACGATACGGCGTGGATGTTCCTCTCGGAAGATAAGACAGAAATTTTTGCCGCCTATTTCCGCGTGCTCAGCAAAGTCAATTCGGGCATTGCAAGGATGAAGCTTACGGCGCTCGAACCGGAGGCTGTCTATGAAATTGCCGGAGAAGGAAAACAGTACCGCGGGGACGAATTAATGAATATCGGGCTTTCCGTCGAAATGCAGGGGGATTTCCAAAGCCAGACCTGGAGACTGAAAAAAATAATGTATAAAAGAAAGGAGAAGCCAGAGGTGTTTTTTCACTCTTAAGATATCACACTCTGGCACGGTACAAATTATGAAAAAACAGCATGGTATGATAACGATGGGGCTTGCCGCTGTCCTTGCGGCTGCTTCGGTTTTAAGCTTTGGCGGCATGGCAGCAAATGCCGCAGGTACAGGGGTAAAGGACATTTCTCTGTATATCAATGATAAGGATGTAACCAATATCGACTGTTCGGTTGAAAAGGGGAAAAAAGTGAAAATCGCGACAGAGGTTACGCCAAAGAAGGCGAAAAAATCTGTTCAGTTTAAATCCAGCAATCCAAAGGTTGCCTCTGTTTCAAAAAAGGGTCTGGTAACGGCAAAAAAGAAAGGAACGGCAAAGATTACGGTTACGGTGAAGGGAATGGACAATAAAACAAAAACCGCCTCTGTAAAAGTAGAGGTCATTGGAAAAATCATTGACAATTCCCCGAAAGTGGAAGAACTCACGATTGAGGACGGCAGTAATAAAATTTATGGGAAATTATATACGCCAAAAAAAGAAGGCGTTTATCCTGCGGTCATTTTGAGCCACGGATATAATGGGATCAATGCGGATTTCGTGAAGGAATGCACTTATTTCGCAGAAAACGGCTATATTGCCTATGCTTTTGATTTCTGCGGCGGTTCCGGAAGGTCGAAGAGCAGCGGAAAATCCACGGATATGACGATCTTTACGGAAAAAGAAAACCTTTTGGCTGTATTTAACCATATCAAAGGCATGGAAAATGTGGATTCCAGCCGGATCTTTTTGCTTGGAGGAAGCCAGGGCGGGCTGGTAACGGCTCTTACGGCGGAGGAAATTGCGGACGAGGTAAAGGCGATGGTGTTATATTTCCCTGCATTCAATATTCCGGACAACTGGCGGGGAACTTATAAAACCGTAGAGGCAATACCGGAAACGGTTGATTTCTGGGGACTGAAGCTTGGTAAGAATTTCTTCGCTTCTATCCATGACTTTGATCCATTTGAAAATATCGGCTCTTATACCGGGAATGTATTGATTGTTTATGGAAATAAAGACGCCATTGTACCGTATAATTATGTAACTAGGGCGAAAGAAACCTATCAGAATGCAGAACTCATTGTACTGGAAAATGAAGGGCATGGATTTTCTCCTGCCGGAGGAACAAAGGCAATGCAGGAAGCGCTTGCTTTTATGAATGAGCAGTAGTTTTATCAGATAAAGTGTCATTTTTAATAAAGGGAAAGGGACTGTTTTTGCAGTCCCTTTTTGAATTGTAAAAAATATTTATTGATAGCAAAATCTCTATGTGATATAATATCTGTGAAAACAGGATATTGTGGTAAATGAAAAAATCATAATTGGATATCTAAAATATTGGAATAATTTTTAAGGAATCAGGAGGAAAAGAAAAAGAAAAAATGTATACAGAACAGGATTTGGTGAGGATAGCCAAAAGAGAGCAGAATAAAAAGAGAAATTATCTGGTAGTGAATCGGCTTCAGGCAAAGCATATCCCGGTTTCACCGGGGAAAGCGTTTGCAATGTTTGATGCGCTGGCGGAGCTTGTGGAAAAAGAATACCGGGGAGAAACATTACTGTTCATTGGCTTTGCCGAGACAGCGACGGCGATTGGTGCAAGGCTTGCGGTAAGGTTTGGCTGTGATTATATCCAGACGACAAGGGAGGATCTTCCGGGAGAGGATTATCTGTATTTTACGGAGTCGCACAGCCATGCCGTAGATCAGAAATTAGTAAAATCCGATATGGAAGCTCTTTTAAAAAAGGTTTCCAGAATTATTTTTGTAGAGGATGAGGTGACGACAGGAAATACGATTTTAAAAATTGTGGATATCCTTGCCGCTTATGCGGAAAATATTGACTTTTCTGCTGCGTCTTTACTGAATGGGATGGATGAGGAAGCGCAGAAACGCTATCAGGAAAGAGGAATCCGGACGCATTTTCTGGTAAAGACCGATCACAGCGCTTATGCGGAAAGGGCAGAACAGTTTTCCGGAAATGGCATTTCTTTAAAGCCTGATACCAGCCCGGCAGCAGGGTGGAGGGAAATTTGCGCCAAAGGCTGGATGAATGCAAGAAGACAGGTCAATGGAAAAAGCTATCAAAGAGCCTGTGAAAATCTGTGGGATCAGGTGAAAGAAACGATTGCAGCCGGGCAGAGAAAGAGATTTTTGGTGCTGGGGACAGAGGAATTTATGTATCCGGCGTATTTTTTAGGAGTTCAGTTAGAAAAAATGGGAATGGAAGTAAAGTGCCATGCCAGCACGCGCAGCCCGATTGCTGTCAGCAGGGAGGAAGAATATCCGCTGCATAAAAGGTATGAGCTAGCCAGTTTTTATGAAGAAGGACGAAAGATTTATCTTTATGATATTGGAACCTATGAGGAAGTGCTGGTAGTAACGGATGCGCAGACAATCACGGAAAATGGGAAAAATTCTCTTTTTCATGCGCTGATTTCTGTGGGGAACAGAAAAATAACAATGATCAGGTGGTGTTTATGAGAACGTCTTATCAGGAACAGGATGTGGTTCTTCTTTTAAAAGATATCACAGGGCTGGTAAAGCCGCAGCCTGCCTGGGAACGGGAGCGGTTAATCCAGCAGGGAGTCCATTATTGTGAAATGCTTCCGATAGAATATGTCCCGAGCAGGGTTTATATGGAAATATATAAAAAAGCCCTGAAACGTTATGCGAAGCCGGTCGCTCTGGCAGTTGGAAGGCTTGCGGATAATATTATAAAAGAAAGAGGCAGGGACATTGTATTAGTATCCCTTGCGAGGGCGGGGATTCCGATCGGGATTTTATTGAAGCGTTATCTTTATAAAAAATATAAAATAGAAGCAGAACATTATTCCATTTCGATTATCCGGGGCAGGGGAATTGACGATAATGCAATGAAATATTTATTAAAAAAATATAAACCGCAGCAGCTTTTGTTTGTGGACGGCTGGATTGGGAAAGGGGCGATTTTGAAAGAATTAAAAGCTGCCGTTTCCGCCTATCCTGGGGTCAGCGCAGAAATTGCGGTCATTGCCGATCCTGCCAATGTGACAGAGCTTTGCGGAACACATGAAGATATCCTGATTCCAAGCTCATGCCTTAACAGTACCGTTTCCGGATTAATCAGCAGGACATTTTTAAGAGCGGATATTATCGGGAAAGAAGATTTCCACGGCGCTGTTTATTATGGAGAATTATCAGATTCGGATTTATCCTATGATTTTATCCATGCAGTCGAAAAGGAATTTAGTATGGAAGTCCTGGAGGAAACTTATCAAACGCAGGGGCAGGGGATAGAGGAGGTAAGGAAATTAGCGGAAACATTTGGGATATCCGATATTAATCTGATAAAGCCGGGCATAGGGGAAACTACCCGCGTGCTTTTAAGGAGAGTTCCGTGGAAAATCCTTATCAATAAAGACGATACAGAGGATGAAATGCTTGCGCATATTGTCCGTCTGGCAGAGGAAAAAGGCGTGCCGATAGAAGCTTATCCGCTGACACATTATAAGGCGTGCGGTATAATAAAGAAGCTGGCGGATACATAATTTTATGTAAGATAATTTGATTTGTTATGTAGTTTACGGGGAGGTGTCAGACATGGATACCAGAGTAATTTCGATTGGCAACCAGGATTTTGAGGATATCATCAGCAAAAACAGTTTTTATATTGATAAGACTTCTTTTATTAAAGAATGGTGGGAAAATCTTGATCCCGTCACTTTAATTACCCGGCCGCGCAGATTTGGTAAGACCTTGTTAATGAGCATGGTAGAAAAATTCTTTTCCCTGGAGTACAAGGATAAAGCATGGCTGTTTGATGGCCTCAGTATTTTTAAGGAAGAGGCGTACAGGAAGCTACAGGGAACATATCCTGTGATTTCCTTAAGCTTTGCTTCTGTAAAGGAGATAAAATTTGAAGATTTTTATGAACAAATCAGGCTTTTGATTGCGGAGCTGTATCAAAGGTTTTCGTATTTAATGGAGTCAGAAAAATTAAATAAAGCAGAAAAAATTCACTTTACAGAAATTATGGAGGGAAAGGCAGAGAAGGTAATTGTCATAAAATCTCTTTATCATCTTTCCGGTTATTTATTTCGTTTTCATGGCAGGAAGCCTATTATTCTGCTGGATGAATATGACACCCCAATGCAGGAGGCGTACCTGAGCGGATATTGGGATGAGATGACTGTTTTTATCAGAGGTCTGTTTAATTCTGCATTTAAAACAAACCCATATTTGGAAAGGGCGCTTTTGACTGGCATTACGAGGGTCAGCAAGGAATCTATTTTTTCTGATTTCAATAATCTGGTGGTAGTAACTACAACTTCCTGTGTGTATGAAGATAGTTTTGGATTTACAGAAGAAGAGGTATTCCGGGCTTTAGATAATAGGGGACTTGGGGATCAGAAGGAGACTGTAAAACAATGGTATGACGGATTTACTTTTGGAGAACAGAGAGATATTTATAATCCGTGGTCCATTATTAATTTTTTAAAATTTAAAAGATTTGGTACCTATTGGGCAAATACAAGTTCTAATGGACTGGTCAGCAGGCTGTTGCAATCGGCAGATCAGGACGTTAAGGAAAAGCTGGAGCTGCTTCTGCAGGGAGGAATGATTAATGTCGCTTTAGATGAGCAGATTGTATTCAATCAGTTAGGAAAGAAGAGAGGCTCGATCTGGAGCTTATTGCTTGCCAGCGGATATTTGAAAGTAGAATCCGCTGATTTGTCAGGGGAGAATTATGTGCTTTCCTTAACGAATCAGGAAGTGCTTCGTATGCTGAGAGGAACAATCATAGACTGGTTTCAGGAATCCGATCATTATGGTGCATTCCTTACTGCTCTGCTTGCTTGCGATGTGGAAGCGATGGAGGAGTACCTAAACCGTATTCTGGTGCAGATCAGCAGTTCCTTTGATGGCGGTAAGAGTGCAGGCAGGGCGGAGCCTGAACGGTTTTATCATGGGCTGGTATTGGGGTTAATTGCGGAATTAGAGGGAAAGTATCATATCCGCTCTAACAGGGAAAGTGGTTTTGGCAGATATGATGTCATGATGGAGCCTGTGGATGCTGGTACTGCATATATTTTGGAATTTAAAGTTTTTAATCCAAAAAAAGATAAGACACTGGAAGAGTCTGCCGATGCAGGACTTAAGCAGATGGAAGAAAAGCGGTATGAGGAGGAATTGATTGCCAGAGGCTTTCATTCGGAGGATATCCGGCGGTATGCTTTTGCCTTTGAAGGTAAAAGAGTGGCGGTGAAGGAAGGATGATTTGATACGGAATTTGCCATAGCATTCATTTCCCTAATCTACTGCTCAATACCAAAGTTTTCAGATAAAAAAAGGATTTTCTTTGCCCAGTTGCTATGGGTTTTATATTCGTTCATGCGTTCCCCGGAAACGCTGCCGGAAACAAGGGAGGGAAGCTCTGGTTTCCAGTTTAAAATTGCCAGGGCGTCGTTTACTTCTTTTTGGGAAACACGGTAAGCTGCATTTACCGATGGGATCTGATTTGGGTGGATGACTGTTTTTCCGATCAGTCCGCACAGGCGGTCTTCTTTCAGTTCATGGGAAAGCCCCTGCTCCCAGTTTTCCCCGCGGTAATATTCCCAGACAGGTCCTGATACAATATAGTCCATGCCGAACACAGTCACGATATCGGACAGGATATGGGAAATCGGCTTGATATCATGGATGCTCTGGTTATGATTTCTGCGGAAGCCAAAACAGTGGCAGAGGTCATTTCCGCCAATACGGATATTCAGCACAAGTTCTTCGATTCGATCGAGTTTTTCTTTCAATGTATATAGAACCTGATAACGGTCTGTGAAAGGGATGATAGAAGGGCTTTCCATAATCGGCATGATATAAAAATGCCGGGAAAGCTCTTGATTTACGGCTTGTATGGTTTCTATATACAAATCTGCATTTTCCAGCGAAAATTTTGGCAGGATAAAGCCTGTCAGGATTCCGGCAGATTCACCGAGTATATGACTTAAATAGTTTATCTGTTTTGCCGAGCGCACCCGGATAAAAATTTTAGGAAGATAGAAAAAAGAAAGCTTAGCGGCGTTGATGGCGCGAAGGCTTTCTGCCAGGATTTGTTCTGCTTCTTCTACGCGGTCATCACGGATCGTATCTTCTAAGCATAAAGCCAGGGAGTATGGCTTTGGGAAACGCTCTTTGATGACGGCATCTGCAATCGTCGTTTTGTTGGCAGGGCAGTACAACAATGCCCCTACGCTGTAATAAAATGCGGAATCTTTCATTGTATTGATATTCCTCCATAAAATGTATCAGATGTCCCGGCTGATAAACGCTCCGCGGGAATGCGCAGAGATTCGGAATGGAAAATAGCCTGCTGACTCCGATCTGGCATATTTTATCATATTTTATAAAGAATTTATAGCTTTTTTTTGTGCAGTATGTTAAAATTTACTATAAAAGCCCAGTCTCCATACAGGAACAGACGGCAAGCTTGTTTGCCAGCCTGTTCCTGTATGAGAGACGCTAACCCGTATGAGCAAAACAGTGATGCGAACGAATGAGAGCAGCACGATTTGCGAATATGGGCAGGGAAGTTTAGTAACAGTTCAGCTATCAGCTCGATTTGGCGGAGGAAAAAGAAAATGGCATTTAAGTTAGACAGTGTTGTACCCTGGGGCAGAAATATGGAAGAATACAGGCTGATGTTTCAATTAGACGATAGGGATATGTCAAAGAAGATTGCAGGATTTGGCGATGGCCCGGCCTGTTTTAATTATGAGATGACGGAAAGAAATGGAGATGTAACTTCCTTTGATTTGATCTATCAGTTTTCAAAAGAAGAGATAGAAAAGCGGATTGAGGAAGTCCGCATTACAGTCATGCAGCAAATGCGGGAAAATAAAGATCATTATGTATGGAAACACATTAGAAATTTAGAAGAACTTGAAAATATCCGGATGTCTGCCATGAGAAGGTTTTTGTCTGATTATGAAAAGGGAAAAAAGGAAGGACGTTATGTATTTCATGAACTGCCTCATCGATTACCCTATGAGGTGGATTATTTTGATATTGGATTAAGTTCGCATTTCCTGTTAATGTATACTTCATTAGGATATGATTTTCACATTGCTTCCATGACAGAAATGCTCAGGGTGTGTAAAGAAATCAGGATTTTCCCGATGGTAGATTTAGATGCTAATAAGACAGACTTAATTGGGAACGTTATAAGTTATTTCCAAAAGGATTACACTGTGGAAATTGTTAAGACAGAATACGAATTTCAAAAAGGAGATAACAAATTACTGATTATCAGAAAATAACCTGTGAGCTGCCCTTGTTGTTAGAAAGTGAAGGAACGGATGTTTGAGCATAAAAAAATAAAAAATCTTTCGGATTTCTACAAAGAGATGAAGGAAAGAGAAGAAAAAGGGGTTTATTTTTACCGGATTTGTGGTTATAATGAAACCGTAGGGGAGTTTATCCGGGCCTATTATGATATGGCAAGGCGTTCCGGCGTAGTGATAGAAGGAAAGATCCCAAATCCCAGCCGGGAGAATTTAGCTTATTATGAGGAAATTCTTGGCATGGATTTCCGGCTGGAAAAAGCATTTCTTTCGAATCGTTTGGGAAAATGGCTGCCGAGGCTTTCCGGCTATCAGAAAGAAGCGTTATCGGAAGCAGTCTATGATACTCTGATGCGCCTTCGGAATGCGGGAAAAAATGATGGAATGCTTAAGAATGCTTATATTAAATTTATGTGCTGGTTATACTATAAATTTGAAAGAATTGTAAGCTGTCTTGGGGAGAATTCGGTTCCTAAAATTTTATATGAAGGCAGTGTAAGCAGCTATGAGCTGTTAATGCTGTCTGTACTATCCCGCACGGGCTGCGATATTGTCCTGTTGGAATATCAGGGGGATGGGGCTTATTTAAAAGAAGATCCGGCGTCTTTGCTGTCTGATTTGTTTTCTATGGAAGGGCTTATGCCGTTCACGGCGGATTTCAGTTTAAAAAAGCTGCGGGAACGTATGCAGGAGGAGCTTTTTTATGAAAGGATTTACGGAGGGGATACCGGGCTTTTGCAGAATACCAATGCGTGGATTACAGGGAATGGTTTTTCGGATATTTTAACAGAGCCGGGTAAGCGGGGAACGGATTTAAGGTATTTTTATAATTGTTTTTTAAGAATTGTCGGCGTGGAAGATAAAATTTCCTATCCGGCGGATCTGTATAAGCTTCAAAAAGAACTGAAAAACAGGAAAAGAAATCTGGTGGCTGCCGAAAAGGAGCTGCCTGTTCCGACGCCGCAGGAAATCGCAGGAATTCGGCGCGGAAATGGTGCAAAAATAGAAAATTTGATTTCTGATTTAGCCGCCAATATTACCTGCAGCGCAGGCAGTGTATTGCCGCGGATTATGAAAAAAGCCTTTGTGGATCTGATGCTGGAAGAAGCAGGGGCAGGAAAGGTATCGTCAGGCCGTCTGACAAAGAAAGCCGTTTATTTGCTATGCTGGTTAAACCGTTATAAGGAGGCGCTTTTTAAACAGTGGAAAATGCCGGAAATCGGCTGTTTCCTTTATCTTGGCGGCTGTAATAATGAGGAGGAAGCATTCTTCCTTCGTTTCCTTGCCAGGCTTCCGGCGGATGTGCTGATTTTAGTTCCGGATTTACAAAAATCCTGCGTGTTAAAGGATAAAAATTTATATGAGATTCATTATGGCGAAAGCTTGGAGCTTTCTTCTTTCCCGATGGAAAGTTCCGTGCTTCAGGCGGGGACGGCTGCTTACCATGCGGAGCGGGAACTGGATTCCTCTCTGTATGAGGGTTCCGGGCTTTACCGGAATATGCAGTATGACAGGGCGGTTTCGGTAACGCTTAAGACCATGTATGAGGAAATTAAGCTGTTATGGGATCAGGAGGTTGTGTACCGCAGTTATTTTGAAATATTGGATAAAACAGTCCATATCCCGGTGATCTGCGCCAAGATTTCCGGCGTGGATACAGAGAAAAATTCCCAGTATTTTGCGGCAGTCAGGAAGTTAATAACGGAGGATACCTTTGTTATAAAAAAAGCGCCGTATCTTTTAAAGCCAGCGGTCAATGCGGCGCCGTTTTTAAAAAACAGGAAATTACAGCGGGATAAAATTAAAAAAGATCCCGGTTATTCCTATGGAATGTTAAGGGAAGAAAGGCAGGAATATATTTTAGATAAACTGCAGCTTTTACTGGATCAGGAAATTATCAAAGGCACCTTCCAGAATGGAATGGAATATGCCATTACAGCGGCCGTATTGCGCCTGCCAAAAGAAATCCTGCGCCTGATACAGAAATTTGATTTTACGAAAAAAAATCCCAAGCTTATTTACATCCATGCCGCGGAGACACAGGCGTCCTTAGAGGACAGCATTTTAACGGCATTTTTAAATTTGATCGGGTTTGATATTTTAGTTTTTGTTCCGACCGGGTATCAGTCGGTAGAACAGTATTTTCAGAAAAATATTATGGAAGAACACCAGATTGGAGAGTACCGCTATGATCTGCAGGTTCCGGATTTTGATAAGGGATCTGCATGGTATGATAAATTATTCAGGAGAGGAAGGGAAAGATAAAAAATAATTTTCAGAGAAAGGAGAAAAGTCAATTCATGGGACTTAATTTTAACAAACCAGCCGGGGACATGCCTGCTCCGGCGGAGGAAAAGAAGGAACTGGAAATCGCGGAATCGTATGACATTACTGCCGACAGGGAGGAGATGAACAGGCAGTACGTCGGTTCTGCCGAGGTAGATGCTCTGGCAGGCAAGCTGGAAGTGTATAATCTTGAGAGCATTGTTTCTTTTGGGAGCGAGGTGGCGGAGGAAATTTCCAAAGCGTCGGATGTGGTATTAAACAGCATGAATATGTCGCAGCTTGACGATTCCAGCGCGATGTTAAATTCACTTGCGAAAATCATGTCCAAATTTGATATCGAAGAAATTAAGGAAAAGCAGGGCTTTCTGGATAAGCTGTTTGGAAATGCGAAAAAGCAGTTAGAGAAAATCCTTGCAAAATATCAGACGATGGGCGGGGAAGTGGATAAGATCTATGTGCAGTTAAAGCAGTATGAATCCGAAATCAAGCAGTCGAACCGGAAACTGGAGCAGATGTTTGACGCCAATGTTAATTATTATCATGAGCTGGTAAAATATATCCTTGCCGGGGAGCAGGGCTGTAAGGAGCTGGAAACCTATATCGCACAGCGGAAAGCGGATATGGAGGCAAGCGGGGACAATTCCATCCAGTTTGAGATTACGAGCTTAGAGCAGGCCCTGATGATGTTAGAGCAGAGGACGCAGGATCTCAGGACGGCGGAAAATGTCGCCATGCAGTCTATCCCGATGATTAAGACGATGGCTTTCAGCAATATGAACCTTGTCAGGAAAATCAATTCGGCATTTATTGTCACGCTTCCTGTCTTTAAGCAGTCTATCGCGCAGGCCATGATGTTAAAAAGGCAGAGGGTGCAGGCGGAAGCGATGTCGGCGCTGGATGAAAAGACCAATGAAATGCTGATTAAAAATGCAAAGAATACCGTAGAACAGTCCAAAATGACGGCAAGGCTTGCGTCGGGAAGCTCTATCAAAGCGGATACGCTGGAAACAACCTGGAGAACAATCGTAAACGGTATTGAAGAGACGAAGCAGATTCAGGAAAATGCGAGAAGGCAGCGCATAGAGGATCAGGAAAAGCTTAACAATATCAAGGAGGAGTTTAACAGGATGTACCATATGCCAAATAAAAAATAATTTTCAGGGAGGTAGAAAAATGCCGATTAATTTATCAAAAGGACAGAAAGTGGATTTAACAAAGGGGAATCCGGGATTAAAAAAGATTATGGTTGGCCTGGGATGGGATGTCAACGCCTTTGATTCCGGATCGGATTTTGATTTGGATGCAGCCGCTTTTATGGCAGGGGATAACGGGAAATGCCCGACCGAGAAGGAATTTATTTTCTATGGACATTTAGAGCATGAAAGCGGCGCCGTGAAACATATGGGGGATAACCGGACCGGAGAAGGAGAAGGGGATGACGAACAGATTTTAGTCGATCTTACCAAGATACCGACGAATATTTCCAAAATTGCATTTACGGTAACGATTTATGATGCGGAAAGCCGGAGGCAGAATTTCGGGCAGGTTTCCAATTCGTTTATCCGGATTGTCGATGAAGAATCCGGGAGGGAGCTGATCCATTATGATCTGGGGGAGGATTTCTCGATTGAAACGGCGATTGTGGTCGGCGAGCTTTATAAACATAATGGGGAATGGAAATTTAACGCGATTGGCAGCGGGTTCCAGGGAGGGCTTGCGGCCATCTGCGGCCATTATGGAATTGATGCAGAATAGAAAGGAGAACAAGCTATGCCAGTGAGTTTGAAAAAAGGACAGAAAGTAAGTATCACGAAGGATAATCCGGGATTATCGAAGGTTGTGGTAGGCTTAGGATGGGATGTGAACCAGTTTGATACCGGAGGAGATTTTGATCTGGATACGGCGGCATTTCTGCTTACGGAATCAGGAAAGGTATCGCGTTCGGAGGATTTTGTATTTTTCGGAAATCTGGAACATCCGTCAGGGAGCGTAAAGCATTTAGGGGATAACCGAACCGGGGCAGGCGACGGGGATGATGAGCAGATCAAAATTGATCTTGCAAAGATTCCGGCAGAGATTACAAAGATTGCCTTTACCGTGACGATTTATGAGGCGGAAGCAAGAAATCAGAATTTCGGACAGGTTAACAATGCGTTTATCCGGATCGTGAATGAGGAGACGGAAGAAGAGCTTCTGCGCTATGATCTGGGAGAGGATTTTTCGATTGAGACGGCGATCGTTTTCGGAGAGCTGTATAAGCATGGAAATGAATGGAAATTTAACGCCATCGGCAGCGGCTACCAGGGAGGGCTCGCCGCATTGTGCGGAAATTACGGCGTGGATGTAGAGTAAGAGAAAGGGAAAAGGGGATAAGTGATGTCAGTCAGTTTGAAAAAAGGACAAAAGGTAAGTTTAACAAAGGATCATGCAGGGCTTTCCAATATTATGGTTGGTCTTGGCTGGGATGAGGTAAAGCAGAAAAGGGGATTTTTCGCCCTGAAGCAGAGTGCGATAGACTGCGACGCTTCGGCGATCTGCCTGCAGAACGGGCATGTCAGGGATAACAGTGACGTTGTATTCTTTGGAAATCTGCGCCATAAATCCGGCAGCATCCAGCATATGGGCGATAACCTGACCGGAGCCGGGGACGGAGATGATGAGCAGATTTTAATTGAGCTTAACAAAGTCCCTGCGGAATATGACCGGATTGTGATTGTCGTCAACATCTATCAGGCTGTCCAGAGGAAGCAGCATTTTGGGATGATTGAAAATGCGTTTATCCGTTTGGTGGACGGAAGGAATAACCAGGAAATGTGCAAGTACAATTTGACCGATGATTATTCCGGCATGACTGCCCTGATTTTCGGAGAGGTTTACAGGCATAACGGGGAGTGGAAATTTAATGCCATAGGACAGGGAACGACCGATCCGGGGCTTGGCGAGCTGGTAAAAAGGTTCAGTTAAATAAGTGGAGGTACTGTTTTGAAATCAGAAGAACAAAGTAAAATAGGGGAAAAAGAGTCTTTTGAAGGGCTTTCTGATGCACAGGTTAAGGAATCGAGAGAAAAATACGGCTCCAATGAAATTCCGGATTCGGAACCGACGACGTTCTGGGAAGAATTTAAGGAGACATTCGGTGATCCGATGATCCGGATTCTGCTTGCCATAGCTGCCCTGATGATTGTGATGTTTTTCTTCGGCTATGCGGAGATTTATGAGCCGCTTGGCACAATTATCGCCGTTTTGATTGTTGCGACGGTATCGGCAAAGACCGGAGTGGCAAGCGATACGAAATACCGCGAGTTAAAGGAAAGCACAAAAAAAGATGAATGTAAAGTATACAGAAACGGGAAGGTTGCCGTCATTGAAGTGGATTCTGTTGTAGTCGGCGATAAGGTGCTGCTTCAGTCCGGGGATAAAATCCCTGCCGATGGCATTTTGGTTTCCGGTTATTTAAGCGTGGACAACTCTGCCTTAAACGGAGAATCGGAGGAATGTAAAAAGACGGCTGCGGACGCTTCCTTTACAATGGCGGAGGAAATTACGGGAGATACCTTTGTGGACAGGCATTCCCTGTTCCGCGGGGCGGTCGTGTTTGACGGCGA
>CANREH010000007.1 GCA_947629585.1 uncultured Lachnospiraceae bacterium
TGTGAACGCAGGGAATGCAGGGTCACTTTGGAAATGTCATGCCCGTCAATCAAAATTTTTCCCGACTGGATATCATAGAAACGGCTTAAAAGGCTGACAATCGTGGTTTTTCCGCCGCCCGTAGGCCCTACCAGGGCAATCATCTCCCCCGGCTTTACCTCAAAGTTTACATGATTCAGCACCTTAGTTTCTTCTACATAGGAAAAGGACACATCCTGAAAGCTCACCGCGCCTTCCACTTCCGGAAGCTCGTAAGCGTCCGCAGCGTCTGCAATCGCAGGCTTTTCTTCCAGCACCTCAAAAATACGCTCCATATTCGTCGTCAGCGTCGTGATATTCTGAAGGAGTTGGCATAAGTTAAACAGCGCGTCCGCAAACTGCTGGACATACGTTGTCAGGCTGACTACAAGCCCGAGCGTCAGGGTTGTCAGTGGATTATTGGTAATCATATACAGGGAAACGCCGTAAATCACGATAATGCAGACAAGGCGGATGCCGCCGTGCGCCAGCGGGAACACCGCTTCCCGATAATGGGTTTCCTGCATAAAGGAATGGGTACACTGATCGATCAGATCATAAATAATTTCACCGTTTAATTTTTCCCGGTTAAATGCCCGGATGACCTCCACGCCATTGATATCCTCCGCAACAAAAGCGGTCCGGTTGCTGTTTTTATTTTTGGAAATCCTCGTTTTTTTCTGCAGCATCCTCATCAAAAAGACCGCAAGGGCAAGCAGCGGGATCTCCACGACAAACACACATAACGCCAGATGGATTTCCAGAATGCACACCATAATCACCGTAAATACTACTGTAAAAAAGTTGACGACAATCGTGGTAAGCTGGTTGATGAAAATCTGGGAAATCTCGTCGGCGTAGCTGGTAATCCTGACTAAGATCTTTCCGGTCGGGCGGCTGTCATAATAGTCAAAGCTAAGCTCCATGAGCTTCTTAAACATATCGTCCCTGAGCTCGCAGACAATCTGATTTCCCAGGCGCACCGTCGTAATGCTGTTAATGTAAGAGGTAATAATCTGCCCGATTAACACCGCTGTCCATGTCGAAAGTATAATCACCGCCGCCGTCTGGTATCCCGGCCTCATGACGCCGTCCTGCGGCAGTACCTTATTGATAATATACATATTCAGCACCGACGGAACCATAGAAAGGATACTGTTTAAAATCAGGAAGAAAAACACCAAAATATAGGTTTTTGTATATTTTTTCCCATAGGAAAGCAGCTTTCCCAGCATTTCCAGACTGAACTTCCTGACCACCATTTCATCTTCAAAATAGAGGTTACGTTTCTTCTCACTCATCCATCAGCACCTCATTTCCCGACTGTCTCCTGTAAATATCCGCATACGCCCCGTTCATCGCCAAAAGCTCCTCATGCGTGCCGCGCTCCTTGATCCGCCCGTCCTCCAGAAACAGAATTTCGTCCATGTCCCTGACGGCGCTGACGCGGTGCGTCGCCATCAAAAGCGTGCGGTCGCCGATATGCTCTTTGATATTCGTAAAAATTTTTTTCTCTGTTTCCAGATCGAGCGCGCTTGTGCAGTCGTCCAGCACCAGGACAGGAGCGTCCTTTAACATGGCCCTTGCCACGGAAACTCTCTGCTTCTGTCCACCGGAAAGCCCGAAGCCTTTTTCCCCTACAATCGTGCCATAGCCGTCCGGAAGGCGGTCCGCAAACTCGTCCACCTCCGCCATGCGCCCGCAGTAACGGATCTTTTCCTGCTCCGCGAAAGGATTGTAAAAGGCAATGTTGGCTTCAATGGTATTGGAAAACAGAAAGACCTCCTGCATGGCATAGCCGAACTGCCGGATAATCTCCTGCCTGTCATAAGCATGAATCTCTTCGCCGTTTAATGTAAGCTGCCCTTTCCCATACTCCCGCCAGGTCTGGATCGTCTTTAACAAGACCGTCTTTCCGCTTCCGGTCTTTCCCATAATGCCGATTTTCTTTCCATACGGGATATCCACCGTAATATCCTTTAAAATCTCCGCCCTCTGCCCGTTTTCCGCTTCTTCTTCGGCATAAACCGTCACATGCTCTAAGCGGATATGCGGCTTTGACTCCGGAATCTTTGCGTCCCCATACGATTCCATAATCTTATCCTGCTTATTTAAAAACCCAAACAGACGCTGGCTGCTGACAACGCTGCTCTGGATTTCACCGAGGTTATTGGAAATCGCGATAAACTGCCTTGCAATCGTCATCAGATAGGACAGAAAGCTGGTAAATTCCCCGTTTGTCATATTCATGCGGATCGACAGGATAATCCCGAAAATCATGCTGATAATATACAGAGAATTTTGGATAACGGAAAATTCCATAGAAAACTTCGCGCGAAAATCACCGAAGTCAAAAGAAACGTCCCGGACCTCTTCATTCTTTTTTGCAAAAATTGAATGCTGATAATCCTCCTTCGCATACGCCTTAATAGTACGAATTCCGTAAATGCTCTCCTGAATCTCAGTATTTAAGCTTGCGCCCTTCTGCCATGTCCGGTCATAATATTTCTTGCTGTCGCGCATATAATTCCTCGTGACATAGACAAACAGGCATCCGGTAATGACCGGGAAAATCATCAAAATGCCGTTTAAGCGGAACAGATAAACTGCCGATACGGTTATGTAAAAAATTGGGTTTAAGAGACGCGGGATAAAGTCCACATAAAGCGTCTTTAATGTAAGCGGGTCCTGGTTGGCAATCGTCATCAGCTCCCCGGCGGAATACTCGTTGAGCAGGCTGTTGCTGGAATGGTTAATCTTATCCAGCGCATCCTTCCTCATTTCCCGCTCGCTCTTGATCCCGATCCAGTGCGACATATGCCAGTGGACATAAAACGTGATAAAAAAGACGATCAAAATCACTAAAAATACCCCGCTCAAACGCAGGAAAATCGTCTGATAATCCTCCGGCGGGACATCGGCGATCACAAAATTAAAGAAACTGGAATCGTCCACAGGCGCTTTCCCGAACGCCGGGTTAATCACCTTGTCCACCAGAAGCGCCAGGATCTGCGGCTCTACCAAAAGCACGATCATATGTACAAACCCCAGCAGATATCCCAGAATATGGAGCGGGATATACTTTTTGAAATACGGCATCGTATTTCTTATCAATTCCTTCATGTTTTGTATCATGCCAAAGGCGTGATCCCTGTGCCTGCCTCTGGCTTCTCCTTTCCATATCTTTTATAAAAACTCCCCGCCCAATCCAAACTCCGCCGTTTCTTTGATCCTGACCTCTGCCAGCTTGTTGGAGAGATCTTTCCTTCCCTCCGACGGCACAAAAACCTTGACATACCGCATGGTATGCCCTGTCCAGAAGGTTTTTCCGCCTATCTGCACGGCTTCCTCCAGCAAAAGCATTTCCTTTTTCCCAAGAAACAGTTTTTGATAGTTATACCTCATTTGTTTCTCCAATGCAAGCAATATTTCACTCCGCTTCTTTTTTCTCTCCTCCGGCACCTGATCCGGCATTGTCTCTGCCCTTGTCCCCTTTCGTTTGGAATACGGGAAAATATGCATCTGTGAAAACGCGGCGGTTTCCAGGAAACGCCTGCATTCCTCAAAATCTTCTTCCGTCTCCCCCGGAAATCCCACAATGACATCCGTGGTAATGGCGGGAAGCTCAAAATAACGGCGCAGCATCTGACACTTTTCTAAATATTCCTCCGCCGTATAATGGCGGTTCATGCGCTTTAATGTCCGGTTACAGCCGCTCTGCAGCGATAAATGAAAATGCGGGCAGAACTTTTCATTTTCTGCTAACGCCCCCGCAAATTTCTCTGTCATAATCCCCGGCTCCAGCGATCCCAGCCGAATCCTCTGAATCGTTTCGATTTCAGAAAGCTTCTCAATCACATCCAAAAGCTGCGGGCGGGAGCTTTCCGGAAAATCCATCCCATAGGAGGACAGATGGATTCCCGTCAGGACAATCTCCTGATAACCCGCGTCCGCAAGCCCCTTCACTTCTTCTTTAATATCCTCCAAAGCCCGGCTCCGTATCCTTCCTCTGGCATAGGGAATAATACAGTAGGAGCAAAACTGGTTACAGCCGTCCTGGATTTTAATCGAAGCCCTTGTTCTCTCTGCTGCCCCGGTAATCAATAATGGTTCATATTCTGTCTTTGTGTTTAAATCCTTAAGGTACGCTTCCGTTTCTCTATGCTGTTCTTCCTTATGGCTAAGATATGCTTCCACAATGGAAACAATCTCCTTCTTCCTGTTGTTGCCCACAATAATATCCACAGCCGGATCTGCCGCAGCCTCTTTTTGTGCCGTCTGGACATAACAGCCCGCCGCTACAATCACCGCCTGCGGATGGAGCTTCCTCGCCCGGTGAAGCATCTGCCTTGACTTCCTGTCGGCGATATTGGTTACGCTGCAGGTATTGATTACGTAAACCTCCGCCTCCTCCTGGAAACCGGCAATCTGATAGCCCGCGTCCGCAAACAGCTTCTGCATGGCGTCCGTTTCATAAGAATTTACCTTGCAGCCCAAGGTTAAAAATGCCGCCCGTTTCTTTTCCATAAATATTGATCCTTTCTAAACTGATACGTTTCATACAGCCTTTGCCCGCACCAGGCTCTCCTCAACAGCCGGGCACAATTTCCCTCTGCATCCGTCTGTTGTCCGAATCGCTGTGCCAGAATTTTTATAGATTGTATATTGACTTTCCTCCGTCAAACAGGTACTATAAGATATGAAAAAAGTATATCAGGAGGTAGCATATGAAGACTGTTAAAATTTCTTTAAATTCCATTGATAAGGTAAAGGCATTCGTAAACGACGTTACAAAGTTTGATACTGATTTCGATCTTGTATCCGGCCGTTATGTTATTGATGCAAAATCCATCATGGGAATCTTCAGTCTGGATTTGTCAAAGCCAATCGAATTAAACATCCACAGTGAAGAAGCCGTGAACACGATTATGGACACGCTTGCTCCATATATTGTCGAAGAATAATCTTCATAATACATAATTCGTAATTTTGGCAGATAACAACCTTCAGGGCGGCAAATTCTTTTAGAATCTGTCGCCCTGAAGTTGTATCCGCTATGTAGCTTAACGGTAGATAATATCATTCCTGTTCGGTCCATTGGAGACCATCGTTATCGGCACTTCCAGTTCTTTTTCAATAAACTCTATATACTTCCTGCAGTTTTCCGGTAAATCTTCATATTTTTTAATGCCGCGGATATCCGTTTTCCAGCCCGGAAGCTTTTCATAGACCGGTTTTGCCTTTGCAAGCCCTGCCGTCGTCGGGAAATCCCTTGTCACTTTCCCGTCAATCTCATAGCCGACGCAGATTGGAAGCTCGTCAAGATAGCCCAGCACGTCCAGAACCGTCAAAGCGACATCCGTAGCTCCCTGCAGCTTACAGCCGTAGCGGGAAGCGACTGCGTCAAACCATCCCATCCGTCTTGGCCTTCCTGTCGTCGCTCCAAACTCGCCGCTGTCGCCGCCGCGCCTTCTTAGCTCGTCGGCCTCTTCCCCGAAAATCTCACTGACAAATTCTCCTGCGCCGACCGCGCTCGAATACGCCTTTACCACCGTCACAATCCGCTTAATCTCATACGGCGGGATTCCTGCGCCGATTGCGCCGTAGGCTGCCAGCGTAGAAGAAGACGTTACCATCGGGTAAATGCCGAAATCCGGGTCCTTTAATGTGCCAAGCTGCCCTTCCAGCAGAATATTTTTGCCGTCTGCAATCGCCTGGCGGAGATATGCCGACGTATCGCAGACATACGGTTCCACCATTTCTTTATATTCCATTAAGGTACGATACAATTCCTCTTCATCCAGCTTTGGCTTCCTGTATAAATGCTCTAAAATTACATTTTTCTGTACGCAGATACGGGCAATCTTCTCCCGGATTGTCTTCTCGTCCGCAAACAATTCCGAAACCTGGAAACCAATCTTGGCATACTTATCCGAATAAAACGGCGCAATGCCGGACTTGGTCGAACCAAAGGATGCCTTTCCCAGACGCTCCTCTTCATATTCGTCAAACTTAATATGGTACGGCATCAGGATCTGAGCGCGGTCTGAAACCAGAATCCGCGGCTTCGGGACATTCTTTGCCACGATATCCGCAAGCTCTTTCACCAGATAAGGGATATTGAGCGCAACGCCATTTCCGATAATGCAGGTCGTATGATCGTAAAATACGCCTGACGGCAGGAGATGCAGCGCAAATTTCCCATAATCGTTGATAATCGTATGGCCTGCATTACTTCCCCCCTGGAATCTCACGATAATATCCGATTCCTGCCCAAGCATATCTGTGATCTTCCCTTTTCCTTCGTCACCCCAGTTTGCTCCAACAATCGCTGTTACCATAAACCATATCCTCCTGTAAATCAATTTACTCTTTTTCAGGAATTATACCACGTTTTACAGAGATTGTAAAACCCTTTTTATTTCCTCTTTTTCTTCTTGCTGAAAAATCCCTTGCCTTTTTCCTCACTGATATTTTCAGCCTCCCCGCCTTCCTCTGCCATCTGAGAGGAGGTTTTTCCGCCGTTCATGGACTCGTCAAAGCGGCGCAGCAAATCCTTCTGCTCCTCGGTGAGCTTTGTCGGAACCTGAACCACCAGATTGACGTAGTGATCGCCGCGGACCTGCTTGTTCCGGATGCTCGGGATTCCCTTTCCGCGCAGGCGCACCTTCGTATCGGTCTGCGTCCCCGGCTTTACGGTATAGATAACATCCCCGTCTACGGTCGCAATCCGGATATCCCCGCCCAGCACAGCCGTCGCATAAGACATGGATACCGTGGAAAATACGTCGTAATCCTGCCTCTGGAATACCGGATGCCTGGAAACCAGAACCTCTACCAACAGATCCCCTCTCGGGCCTCCGTTGACGCCCGGCTCACCCTTTCCGCGGATGCGGACGCTCTGCCCGTCGTCGATTCCCGCCGGAATCGTCACGGTAATTTTCTTTCTCCTGCTGACATAGCCGCTTCCATAACATTCCGGACACTTTTCTTTAATAATCTTTCCAGTTCCCCGGCAGTCAGGGCATGGCTGCACATTCCTTACCATGCCGAACAAAGACTGCTGCGTAAACACAACCTGCCCCTTGCCGCCGCACTTGGAACAGGTTTCCGCGCTCGTCCCCGGCTTCGCCCCGGTTCCGTGGCAGACGCTGCATTCCTCCTTCAGGGTCAGATCCAGCTCTTTTTCACAGCCGGAAACCGACTCTTCAAACGTAATGCGGACGCTGGTGCGGATATTCGCCCCCTGCGCAGGGCCGTTCCTTGACTGCCTGCTTCTGCCGCCGCCGAACAGATCGCCGAAAATATCCCCAAAATCGCCAAAAATATCTCCCATATCCATGCTGCTGAAATCAAAGCCGCCGCCCCCGGCACCGCCTTCAAACGCCGCATGGCCAAACTGGTCATACTGCCGCCGCTTTTCCGGATCGCTTAAGACAGAATATGCCTCCGACGCTTCTTTAAATTTCTTCTCTGCCTCTGTATCTCCAGGATTCATATCCGGGTGATATTTTTTCGCAAGAACTCGGTACGCCTTTTTCAGTTCATCTTCCGTTGCCGTTCTGGAAACGCCAAGCACCTCGTAATAATCCCTTTTATCAGCCATAACCTTTTCCCTCATTTCCTTATGATAACAGCTAAAAGATGTTTCGGATACTTTCCAATACCCGAAACATCCCCTGCTGTCTGAATTGATACGAACTGTTCAGATGATACTTTTTATACTTCTCTGTAATCGCCGTCCACAACGTCGTCGCCATACGGATTCGATCCTGCGCCGCCTGCGCTCTGTCCTGCATTTCCCATATCCGGACCTGCGCCTGCTGCCTGTGCCTGCTCATAAACCTTAGCAAATACCTGCTGTGCATCCGCCATCAGCTTTTCCTTTGCGGACTTAATGCTCTCAACCTCGGTATCGGTTAAGCTGTCCTGATGGGATTTTGCCGTCTCTAATAATTCTTTCAGCGTCTTGATATCCTCTTCCACTGTCGTCTTAGCGGAAGCGTCTACCTTGTCGCCGACTTCATTTAACGCATTTTCTGTCTGGAATACCATAGAATCCGCGTCATTGACTGCATCAATGCCTTCCTTGCGCTTCTTGTCCTGAGCTTCATATTCCGCAGCTTCTTTGACTGCCTTCTCAATATCCGCATCGGACATATTAGAGCCTGCAGTAATCGTGATATGCTGCTCTTTGCCGGTTCCCAAATCCTTTGCGGAAACATTAACAATACCGTTGGCATCAATATCAAAGGTAACTTCGATCTGCGGAACGCCGCGCCTTGCCGGAGGAATGCCGTCCAGGCGGAACTGCCCGAGGGATTTATTATCGCGTGCAAACTGACGCTCGCCCTGCAATACATTGATATCTACGGCTGTCTGGTTATCCGCTGCCGTAGAGAATACCTGGCTCTTCTTGGTAGGGATGGTAGTATTTCTCTCAATCAGCTTGGTAGCAACACCGCCCATTGTCTCAATGGAAAGTGACAGAGGCGTAACGTCCAGAAGAAGGATATCCCCGGCGCCTGCATCCCCTGCAAGCTTGCCGCCCTGGACGGAAGCGCCCAAAGCAACGCACTCATCCGGATTCAAAGACTTGGACGGCTCTTTGCCTGTAAGCTGGCGTACCTTATCCTGTACGGCAGGAATACGGGTAGAACCGCCGACTAACAATACCTGGCCAAGCTCGGAAGCTGTGATTCCGGCATCTCTCAATGCGTTCTGTACCGGAATTGCCGTTTTCTCTACCAGCTCATGGGTAAGTTCATCGAACTTCGCCCTTGTCAGGTTCATATCAAAATGCTTCGGCCCCTCTGCCGTTGCGGTAATGAAAGGAAGGTTGATATTCGTCGTCGTTGCGGAAGATAATTCTTTCTTTGCCTTCTCTGCCGCTTCCTTTAATCTCTGCAGCGCCATCTTATCCGCAGAAAGATCCACGCCTTCCTGTTTCTTAAATTCATCAATCATATACTGGGTCAGGATATTGTCAAAGTCATCGCCGCCCAGGTGGGTATCGCCATTGGTAGACAATACTTCGATAACGCCGTCGCCAATTTCAATAATGGAGACATCGAACGTACCGCCGCCCAGGTCATAAACCATGATCTTCTGCTCATGCTCATTGTCAAGGCCGTAAGCTAAGGCTGCCGCTGTCGGCTCGTTAATAATTCTCTTGACATCCAGGCCCGCAATCTTTCCGGCATCCTTCGTCGCCTGACGCTGTGCGTCGTTGAAATAAGCAGGAACCGTGATAACCGCTTCCGTCACTTTCTCACCTAAGTAAGATTCTGCGTCCGCCTTTAATTTCTGTAAAATCATAGCAGAAATTTCCTGTGGGGAATATCTCTTATCGTCGATAGATACCTTATATTCCTCTCCCATATGCCTCTTGATGGAAGAAATTGTCTTTTCTGCATTGGTAACTGCCTGGCGCTTTGCAGGCTCCCCAATCAGACGCTCTCCTGTCTTGGAAAAAGCCACAATACTTGGAGTTGTCCTTGCCCCTTCTGTATTGGCAATGACTGCCGGCTTTCCGCCTTCCATAACAGCGACACATGAGTTTGTAGTACCTAAGTCAATTCCTATAATCTTTCCCATAATAATTCCTCCTAATGAAATAATTCATATCTTTTATTTGCCATTTTTATATTTTTTATTATTACCACTTTTCTTAAAAATCCAGAAAAGCTAATTTACTACCTTTACCATGCTGTGCCTTACTACCGTGTCGCGGTACAGATACCCCTTCTGAAATTCCTCCGCCACGATATTCTCGCCAAGCTCCTCGTCTTCCCCGTGCATCACCGCATTATGGTAATTCGGGTCAAACTCCTTGCCGACCGCTTCAATCGGCTTCACTCCGGCATCTTCGAGCGCCTTTACAAACTGCTTGTAAATCTGCTCAATTCCCTGGACAAAGGCGCTGCCTTTTTCTTCCTCTGAGACCGTTCCCAGCCCGCGTTCAAAATTATCCAGTACCGGGAGAATCTTTTCAATGATATCCTTTGCCCCGATTTCAAACATCTGCGATTTTTCCTTTTCGGAACGGTTGCGGAAATTTTCAAACTCCGCCAGGTTGCGCATCAGGCGATCCTTGAGTTCCTCTATCTGTTCATCCTTTTTATCCTTCTTCTTTTTAAAAAAGGATTTCTTTTCCTTTCCCTCTTTTCCGGCCTCTGCTTCCTCTTCCGCTGTCTCCTGCTCTTCGGAAGCTTCGTTCTCCGCGCCTTCGCTTTCCTCTGCGGTCTCTTCCACAGCTTCCCCGGTTTCTTCTTCTGTCTTCTCTGCTTCTTCCTCTAACTCTTCTGCAATCGTTTCTTTCTTTTCTTCCACAGGTTATACTCCTCTCTGTTTCTATACGGAACATCCGCCGCTATGATTTTCTTTTAAAAATACTGTCAAGCTCTGTCATCAGCGTCTGTAACGTGCTGACTACTTTTTCATAATCCATCCGCTTCGGCCCGACAATCCCAATCTTTCCATAGACCCCCTCTTCCAGTTCATAGGTCGCTGTCACCATAGAGCAATTCTGCATTGCCGATAACGGAGCTTCTTCCCCGATATATACCTGGATGCCGTGCTCCTTCCCCTCTTCCTGGCTGCTGAGATCCTGAATCAGCTCTGTTAACTGCGACTTCTCTTCAAAGGTTTCCAAAAGCTTTGCCGCCTTTTCCCTGTCCCCCAGCTCCGGATAACGCAAAAGATTGGTTGTACCGCTGGTATAGATTTCAAAATCATCTTCCTCTGCCACCGCTTCTGCTACCGCATCCAGTATCAGGCTGATCACAGGCCCGTATTCACCGGACTGCTCTTTGATCTTCTGGAGGACCGCCATATTGATCTCGGTCAAATCAAGCCCCTGTAAAAACGTATTTAAGACGATATTCAATTTCAGGATTGTTTCTTTCTCCGGCATCTTTTCCAACTGGATAAACTTGTTTTTCACAATATTGCCTTCTATGACAACCACGGCTAAAAGCTGGCGCTCATCCACATCGGTAAGCTGGATGAATTTTAAGGTTTTATGCTGGTACTTCGGCTTCGTCACCATCGTGGTATAATTCGTATTGACCGCCAGAAGCTTTGCCACCTGCTGGAGCAGCGTCTCCATCTTTCCCGCCTTTTCCTCCAGCTGTTCCCGGATATTGTCCATCTCCTGGACCTTCTCCTGCATCATCGTATCCACATAAAGCCGATAGCCCTTATCGGAAGGAATCCGTCCGGCTGATGTATACGGCTGTAAGATATAACCTAATTCCTCCAAATCCGACATCTCGTTCCGGATCGTCGCAGAACTCAAATTCAGGTCCGTATACTTGGAAATCGTCCTGGAGCCTACCGGTTCACCCGTCTCCAGATAAGTCCGGATAATGGCCTGAAGAATTTTCAGCTTCCTTTCATCAAGCTCCAATGGTTTCACCTTCCTCCTCTGCACAAGGCTTCCATTCCGTGAATCTTTTTTGTTAGCACTCGTTGATATGGAGTGCTAACATCTGATACATAAAGTAACACTATCAAAACGGATTGTCAAGAGTTTTTTTTTAAATTTTTGCGGATCAGCCGAATACCCTTCATTTCGCCACAATCCCCCTTTTCTTAAAACCCTCCCTCACCTCTTCGTCCCAGAGCATTTCCAGGGATTTATCCAGGGAGAATTTCCGCAGGGAAATCCCGGTGACAACCGTAAGCTGTTTTTTTTCATATTTCACATTCAAATACAGCCCCTGGACATCCTCCGGCTGCAGTTCCCGCAGGCTGCCAAGCATCCCTTCCATCCGTTTTC
The DNA here is from genome assembly GCA_947629585.1 of uncultured Lachnospiraceae bacterium. Lineage (GTDB taxonomy): Bacteria > Bacillota > Clostridia > Lachnospirales > Lachnospiraceae > MGBC100174. Next base: position 11,801 of record CANREH010000007.1, read on the forward strand.
TTGGAAGCCGGAACACAAAGCGGAACAAAAGAGGCACCTTCTTTCCTTTAATCATCTGATAGGCATACTGCTTATATTCTCCCCAGGTCATCAGCTCCCCCTGCCGCTCCTGCGTTTCCTCCTGCGCATACCATTCCCTGCGCTTTCTTCCGTCTATTTTGACATGAAAAAAGGTGGCAATCTCCCCTTCCATTACCTCCATTTCATCCATCCATTCCTTCAAAAACAGGCTGTTCATAAACTCCCCTGTATTTTCAATTTCCAATAAAACCAATGTTCATTCCTCCTGTTATATTTTTTTATGTATAAATTTCCGTTTTCTTCCCATACTATTTTTTGTCAGCAAAGAACCATAACTTCATTTGCGCAGGCATGAAAGGAGCGATTTTTATGACAACGACAACAAACGAAACTTATGAACAGGTAGCAAAACACTGCAGCGAATACGAACAAAAAGAAAGCGTCAGCAATTCCGGCTGCGACTGTGAACGATCCTGTTTAAACTGCGGCCATTTCTCTGCCGATGAGCTTTGTGATCTTGATATCTGCAACAAAATTATCCGCGATCACAACCTCAGCTAACCAAAAAACACAAAAAGAGGGGGCTGCCGCATTGAGAAACAATTCCTCTTTATGCCACAGCCCTTCTCCTTATTTCATATATTCCCCTATGATGGAAACGGCATCGTCGTAATTAAACTTATCTAACGCCGCTTTCGCTTTTTTCATCTTCTTTTTAAATTCCGGATTTTCTGCACTTCCAATAATTTCCGCTGCAATATCCCCTGCCGTCAGAATATCAAAATAGGAAATTGCCTCGGATAAGGATTTTAATTTTTCCTGCTGCCTGGTACATTCCTCTTCTATGGAAATTCCTTCCGTCTCCTCCGGTGGAGCCTCAGAAACCTCCGGTTCCGGCTGTTCTGCCAAGCTTTCTTTCTGCTCCGGACGTTCTTCCAAAACCTCTTTCTTTTTCGTCTGCTCTGCGAAGCCCTTTTTCTGCTCCGGTTCCTCCGCAAAGGCTTTTTCTCCTACCATCTTATTTTCCGCAGTATTTCCTATCCCTGCGGAAGCCACGGCAAGCATTTCTGCAAGCTCACTTTCATTAAAGTCCTCTAAAAGCCCGTCTTCATCCTGTTTCTGTCCTGCCGTCTCTTTCATGCGGAAAGAATTTTCTACCAGCTTTTCGCCTTTTTCAAAATCTTCCCGATCCAGATCTTCCGAAAATACCTCATAAATCTTACGGACGCACTCGGTATAGTGAATCATAAATTCTTTCATATGTTCATCAACATAGGCAGAATCCGACGCTTTGGAAGCAAACTCCAGCCCCTTTGCCATTTCGGACACCTCGTCGGCGCCGATATTCTTGGAAGCTCCTTTGACGCCGTGTACCTGGACGGCAAGGTTCTTAAAGTCATGCTCACTGTCATGCCTGATAATCCTCTCGATGGTTTCCGCATAGGAATCTGCATAGGTCTTTAAGACGCTCTCATAGACCTCCTTCATATCGCCGCAGTAGCCAATGCCTTCTTCCTGATTGAGAAATTCCAAGCCCGGGAAGTACACCTTGCCTCCCTTTGCCTCAAATACGGTTTCCGCTGCGTTTCCTGTTTTTTCTTCCTGTTCCTGCGGGCTGTTTTCGGCAAGTTCATGGATTTTTTCTTTGGGAAGCCATTTTTTCAGCACTCTTGTCAGCTCTGAAATCTGGATCGGCTTCGCCAGGAAATCATCCATGCCGGAAGATAAGAACATGCTTTCCACGCCTTTTACCGCATTGGCCGTCAATGCCGCAATCGGCACCTTCGCCTGATGGATATTCATGCGGCGGATTCTCTGCACCGTTTCAATCCCGTCCATCACCGGCATCATATGATCCATCAGGATCATGTCATAACTGTTCCCCGCAGCGATTAAATCAATCGCTTCCTGGCCGCTTCCGGCAAGCTTCGTCTTAATCTTATACTGCGACAGAAGCCCCTGCGCCACCATAAGGTTGACGCGGTTATCGTCAACCACCAGGATACAGACATTTTCCGTAGAAAACAGGGGTTCCTCCCTGTCCTCGTCCAAAGCCCGGTAGCGGTACTCTCCCATCGGCGTAGGATCTACCACCTTCTGCGGTATTTCAACGTAAAAGGAGGTCCCAAGCCCATATTCGCTTTCCACGCTGATCGTCCCGCCCATCAGCTCCACAAGCTGCTTACAGATAGAGAGCCCCAGCCCGGTTCCTTCCACTGTGCGGTTCCTGGAAAGATCCATACGCTGGAATTTATCAAACAGCCTGCCGATATCTTCCTTTTTAATGCCAATCCCGGTATCAGAAATCCTGCATTTTAACATGCCGTCCCGCTGCTGTTTTTCCCATTCGATATCCAGCATAATCTTTCCCTGATCCGTAAACTTCACGGAATTGTTCAAAATATTAATTAAAATCTGCTTAATGCGCACCTCATCCCCCAGCATACGGGAAGGGATATCCTCCGCATTGGAGATAATAAACTGGATTTCTTTATTTCTTAATTTGACGTCAATAATATTGTGGAGCTCTGTCAAAATGGACGACAGGGAATATTCTACCCGGACGATTTCCATCTTTCCGGATTCTATCTTGGAAATATCCAGAATATCGTTAATAATGCTTAACAGGGACTCCCCTGCATTTTTAATATTAATCGCGGATTCCTTCGTCTCCTGCTCCTTCGTGGAATACAAAATCATCTGCGTCATGCCCAGGATGGCGTTCATAGGCGTCCTGATCTCATGCGAGGTATTGGCAAGGAACTGGCTCTTCGCCTTATTTGCCGCTTCCGCCTGCTCTTTCAGCTCAATGATGTTTTCCATATAATTATGCGTCATCGTCACATCAAACAGCCAGAGCATATACCCTTCTATGGACGCCCGGTTATTGATAACCGTCACGCGCGCTTCATAAAACCTGCCATGCTTCTGAAATTCCGGCTGAAGCCCCAGAAACATGCCGCGCAGCTCCTCGTCATCATCCCTCTTTTCCTCATCCTTAAGGATTGGGAACAGCATTTCCGCCGCCGGGTTGGAAAGGATAATCTTATAATTTTTATCGACCACTATCAGCCCTTCCGCAGACTTCTGGATCAGGCTGTCTTTGGCGGCGTCCGCCATATCGAATACCTTCAGCCCCTTGACAACGAAAATCATCAGAAGATTCCCGACCAGGGTTGCAAAGGACGTCGGCTCATATACGCCCAGGATTCCCGTAAAGTAAAGAAGCTGGAACAGAATCGGCATCGTGGCAATGGAAACAATCGCCGCAATCTTAATCCGATCGGAAACCTCGGTTTCGTTTTTCTTTTTCCATGCCATATAGACAATCACAGCATACTCAAAGAATACTACCGCTATTTCCATCCAGTAGACAATCCCCTTTTCCGTCTTGAGAAACGGATGATTATCCACCATCGTAATATACATTTCTTTAAAATAAAGGGGATGGCTGCTGCATGTCACAATCGTAACCAGGACAACGACATGGAAGAAAAACAGGCCGAACAGCAGCTTTTTCGGAAATTTCCAGTTAACGTAAACCGCCATAAACAGCATCAGCAAAAACATGGTGAAACCGTTGCCCATATATTTCACTACCATGCCGGAAATCTTTGTCGGCAGATCCAGGCCCTTTAACTGAAGATAATACCCCAGGGTAGAAAACACGGTGCATACTGCCGCTAAAAGCAGTAACTGCTGGCAGCGTGACGGCCGGTTTACCGCCACAAAAATCAGGGCAATAAATGCCACGGAAATTTCAATTAACTGCAGTACCAGCACAAATTCGTAAAACATATTATATTACACGCTCCCATATCTGATAAATTCTGGATTCCCCGTCTTTACATCTTGTCCGGCGCTTCCATCCCAAGCAGGCCAATACAGCAGTTCAAAATATCTCCTGTCAGCGTCAGCAGCGAAATCCAGGAGGACTGCTTCTTTTCCTCTTCTTCCCCAAGAATCTTATTTTCATGGTAAAATTTATTAAAGGCATTGGAAAGCTCATATACGTACTGGCAGATTTTATGCGGCGCATTTTCCCGGTAAGCCGCAAGGATCATCTCGCTGAAACGGACTAATACAAGCGACAGATCCAGCTCGCTCTGCCCGCAGGCAGGAAGGATTTTCTGCCCCTTTGCTTCCCCTTTCTGTTCCCGGTACTTTGCAAGGATCGATTTAATCCTCACAATCGTATACAGTAAATACGGTCCCGTCTCTCCTTCAAAGGAGGTGAAACGGTCAACGTCAAAAATATAGTCCTTCGACGCCTGATTGGACAGATCCCCATATTTCAGCGCCGCAAGCCCTACTTTCTTCGCCACTTCCCGCGCCTGTTCTTCCTCCATAGAACGGTTTTCCATAATCTTCTGATAGACAGCCTCGTTAATTTCGGCAATCAGGGATTCCAGGCGCATTACACCGCCGCTCCTGGTCTTAAACGGCTTGCCGTCTTTGCCGTTCATTGTCCCAAATCCGAGGAAGGTAAGCCCGGTATCTTTCTTTACCAGCCCTGTCTTTCTCGCACAGCGGAAAATCTGCTCAAAATACAATTCCTGGCGTTTGTCAACGACATAAATAATCTCATCCGGTGAAAACAGCTTCATGCGCTCTACAATCGTGGCAAGATCGGTGGTATTATACAATGTAGCGCCGTCGGATTTTAAAATCATGCAGGGCGGAATCTCTTTCGTGTCTGTTTCTTCTTTCACATCCACCACTAACGCGCCCTCGCTGATATAGGCATAGCCATCTCTTTTCATGGCTTCTACCATATCCGGAATATACGGCTGGGCATCGCTTTCCTTCTTCCAGAGATCAAAAGTGACATTCAGGTTGTCATAATTCCGTTTTAAATCCGCTACGGAAACATCTAAAATATGGTTCCACAACGCCAGATACCCGCGGTTCCCGCTCTGCAGAAGATACGTTGCCTGATGCGCTTCCTCAAGATATTCCGGATGCTCCTTAGAATATGCGCTGGCAAACGGATAAATCTCCTCTAACTCCGCAATCGTAAACGGTGCTTCCTCCGGGTATTCCCCTTGATAATCCTCCTGAAAATATACCAGCTCCGGCTGCCGTTTTTTAAGCTCGGTAATAATCAGCCCCATAGGAAGCCCCCAGTCCCCCAGATGGACATCCCCGATCACTTCATCCCCGGCAAAACGGCGGATTCTCTTTATGCTCTCGCCAATGATAGCAGGACGCAGATGCCCTACATGGAGCGGCTTCGCAACATTCGGCCCGCCATAGTCAATAACGATCTTCTTCGGCGTTTTCGTTTTTTCAAAGCCAAAAGCCCCGCTTTCCATCATTCCATTCAGATAACCCGCAAGATATTCATTCGACAGCTTTAAATTAATAAATCCCGGCTTTACCGCTTCCGCTAAGGAAAACATAGACTTCCCTGCAAGGCGCGCAGCTACCGCCTCCGCAATCATCATCGGCGCCTTTTTATACTGCTTCGCCGCTGCCAGAGCGCCGTTTGACTGGTACTGGCAGAGATCCGGACGGTTTGACAGAGAAACCATCGCAAACCGTTCCTCCATCCCTTCCGCCAGAAATGCCTCTTTTACTTCTTTTTGAATACACATTAAGATCTGTTCCATACCCTGTTATGCCAGGCTCCAAAGACCTCCCCTGGCTCTCTCCTTCCTTTTCCTCGATTTCTCTATTCCTACACAAACCAGAACTGCTTCATATTCTTTTTTTCCACTTTCCTAAAACGAAACTCCGTATCATAGGTATGCAGCATTTTTCCATCCGGAGTATATTCCATAAACGCCTTCTCTTTCTGATTTCCAATGATCGGATTGCCATCGCAAAGCTGCACGCTGCCGCCCTCCGGCGAATACGGAAGCTCCATGCTGGTAACCAGGCTGTACACATTCTCACCTTCGTCATACCGATACTGATAGTAATAGGAAGCGGCGGCTTTTTTCTTCTTCGTCCCTGCCCCAAAGGAGCGGTAATTGACAGAAACCGTTTTGGAATCGCCATAATTACTGTTAAACATGCAGATGTAATACTGCTTTGTCGGGACAGCCTCCTCCGACTCTATAACATTGCCCTCTTCGTCTAACTCCGGCGTCAGATCCACATACTCGCCGCTGTCTCCGGAAATAACGCAGGTCTGTCCAAACTGTGCGTTAAACGATCCCGCCTTTTCCGCTATTTTCTTTTTCAGCCCGGTCCCGTACCAGAGAATATCTTCCCCCAGGATACTTTTCAGGGAAGGCCTGCTTTTCTGGATATTTTTCAAAATAATGACCGACGACAATTCCCTTGCGCTTAACAAAAGCGTGGAGCTGTCTATATACTGGATAGAATTCAAATCCAGCCAGTTTAAAGACTTCTTCCCCTTGCTGTTTTTCTTTGCTTTGGCTTTTGCCTTCGGCAGCAGAGAGCCCATATCTATAATTTTCTCAATCTGCCCCTCCTTTAAGCCAATCTGAAGGATCTTATCATGGACGCTTTTTCCTCCTGCAATATCCGCAAGCGCATAAATATCCGACGCCCCATCATAAGCAAAGCCGCCGTACAGCTCATACCCTTTGATACTGTATACCTTGCGGACCTGCCCGGAAGGTGACATTAAGACAAACTGATCCTTACTGCATGGAAAGAACAGGCATCCGTCGATCTCTTCTACATTAGAAGCGGCATCCGCTTTCAGCGGCAGATAGCTGCGCAGATATCCGGAATTATCACAGAATAAAATATAAGAGCCGTCCTTCTTATTCTTATGGTTTCCGTAAACAAGATATAACCCATTGCTTAACAGGGTATGGTTATAGCCCTTTGTCATGGAAATCTGCGCGTCGATATCCTCTGGCAGCTTCGGCGCGTCAATAGAATAGATCATTTCCTTTTTCTCTTTTCCGTCCGCTCCATAGACGCGCAGGGTGATATAATTCTTCTTTCCCGGAATCAGCCCGATAATGGAATATTCCTGTACATCCGTCACATTCCCCTCCTGATGGTTATTGAGCGTCCTTGTAAAATCAGGGATCTTCTCATCCAGGACAGAAACGGTATAGGTCATAGAACAGTTTTCCCTTGTCAGGAAATACATATAAAGCGACATGGGCTGTGTCCCATAGGGGTTCCATGCCCAGAGCGCATTGTCAATGCGCCTGCTGCCGCGCTTCTTTTCGATCCTCAGCTTCTTATCGATCTGCTTTGTATGGCCTGTGGTATAAACCTCAGAAAGCGGCTTATCATCAAATGTCATGACATTTTTATTTTTTCCGGTCAGATATAATGGTATAATTTCGTCGTCATCCGTAAAAGATACCTTCTCCACATCATCCAAAAGGATATCCAGCTCCTTATTTTCCTCCTGCTGGTTATCCGCGTCCCTCCGGCTTCTCACCTGGCTTAAATAAACCATTCCTCCTATCAGGAGCGCCATCATTACAACGCTGGCAATCAAAACAACTTTCAACACACGTTTCATCTTTTACCATCTCCATCTTTTCTGTAAAACCTGTTCTTTATTATAACTTATCTTCCATGCACTTGCAAGAAAAAAGCTGATAAAAAGACCTGACTGGAACCAAAGTCCCAGCCAGGTCTTTTCTATGATGATAAAGGAGTCTTATTATACACCCTGAGCGAGCATAGCGTCAACAACCTTCTCAAATCCGGCAATGTTAGCGCCTGTTACATAGTCGCCCTCTTTGCCGTATTTCCTGGAAGCGTCGTCAATATTATGGAAAATATTTACCATAATGCCCTTCAGCTTATTGTCAACCTCTTCAAATGTCCAGCTCAGTCTCTCGCTGTTCTGGGACATTTCCAGAGCGGAAGTAGCAACACCACCTGCGTTAGCAGCCTTGCCAGGAGCAAATAATACACCGTTCTCCTGAAGATACTTGGTAGCCTCTAATGTTGTAGGCATATTAGCGCCTTCTGCTACTGCGAAGCAGCCGTTTGCAACCAATGTCTTTGCGTCCTCAATGTCAAGCTCATTCTGTGTAGCGCATGGAAGGGCGATATCACACTTAATCGTCCATACGCCTTTGCCCTCATGGTACTCTGCGCTCTTTCTTGCAGCGGCATATTCTGTCAGCCTTGCCCTCTTAACTTCTTTGATTTCCTTTAATAACTCTACGTCGATTCCTTCCGGATCATAGATCCAGCCTGTGGAATCAGAGCAGGTCACTGGCTTCGCGCCTAACTGCTGTGCCTTCTGGATTGCATAGATAGCAACATTTCCTGCGCCGGATACTACCACGGTCTTGCCTGCGATATCTTTGCCGTTGCACTTTAACATTTCCTCGGTCAGATATAACAGACCGTAGCCTGTTGCCTCTGTCCTTGCCAGGGAACCGCCGTAGCTTAAGCCCTTTCCGGTCAGGACGCCTTCATATAAGCCTGTGATTCTCTTGTACTGGCCGAACATATAGCCGATTTCCCTTGCGCCCGTACCGATATCACCGGCAGGAACATCCTCGTCAGCGCCGATATATTTGTAAAGCTCTGTGATAAAGCTCTTGCAGAATGCCATTACTTCCCTGTCAGACTTGCCCTTGGGATCAAAATCGGAACCGCCCTTGCCGCCGCCGATTGGAAGCCCTGTCAGGGAATTCTTGAAGATCTGCTCAAAGCCCAGGAACTTGATAATGCCGATATTTACAGACGGATGTAAACGAAGACCGCCCTTGTATGGTCCAATGCTGTTATTAAACTGTACGCGGAAACCTCTGTTTACCTGAATCTGTCCCTTGTCATCTACCCACGGAACACGGAACATAATCTGGCGGTCCGGCTCAACCAGCCTTTCCAGAATGGCTTCCTTTCTGTAAAGCTCCTCATTTGCCTCGATTGCAGGCTTTAATGTCTCCAAAACCTCCTTAACTGCCTGATGGAACTCCGGCTGGCTTGGATTTTTCTCTACTACCTTTGCGTATACTTCTTCAACGTAACCCATGATAAAATTCTCCTTTTTACTTAACTTAAATTACTAAATACATTATACCTTACTTATACCCTTATAGGCCTGCCATACCCTTCAATGGCAAAACCTTCCTGATAACTTATGCTATTATTACACTGGGAAATGCTTGGACGACAAAAAAAGGCAACACGAAAAACACTCTTACAATAAATGTGTGAACACACGATCGAATATTCATTGTAAAATTAAATGTAAAGTGACGCCTTTGTCCTTTGCTGTTCCTTATTATAATATAGATGGAAAAAAAATGCAAGAAAAATTTTTAAAAATTTACCCCCTGTAAATCATGCTGATAATTTCATCGTAATCCGCCCCTTCCGGGATTTCAAAAGTCCCTGCCTGGATCTTGTGCTGGATATTCTTTTCCACCAGATATTCCCGGAAATCCTCCGCTTTCTCTATAAGCTTCTTTTTTTCCAGAACTTTACAGATCTCCCCCGCTGTCATTCCTGACGGAATTTTAACGGTAATGGTGTCCGCATTTTCATTTTCCGATTCCTGCTGTGTAGTTTTCTGGGTAGTTTTCTGGGTGTTTTTTTCAGTTTTTTTCGTTTTTTCAGTTTTCTCCGTTTTCTCCTTATCTTTCTGATTCTTTTTTTTGCCGGAAGTCTTTTCTGTATTTACTTTTGTGTCCTGGGAATTTCCCTGCTTCTGTCCGGTTCCTTCCTGTGATAAATTCTGTTCCCTGGAATTTCCCTGCTCCTGCCCATTTTCTTCCTGTGATAAATCCTGATCCCGGGAATCGCCATCCTCGTTTTCGGTACTGCCGCCCTCTTTAAAATCCTCCTCCTGCCCCGTTTCCTCTGCTTCCTTTTCCACCTGGGAATTTTCCAGATCCGAAGTCAGGATCGCATCGTGCTCTACCATGCCAAGCTGCTCCGCCCTTCTGCGCACCTCTTCATCCGATATCTGCGGATTCCTGCTTCCATTGACTGCCAATAAAAGATTGCCCAGGCAGATAAACCCAAGCCCAAGCCCAATCAGACCGTTTTTCAGCTTCATTTGTTTCCCCTCCTGCTATCTTCTCCCATAAAGATCAATGATTAACTGCACCTCTCCCCGCCCCTTGTTCAAGGTCCGTGAAATTTCCACAATATCCATGCCGCTTTTATACATCTCTAACACCTGTTTCGGAATGCTGTTTTCTTCAAAATCCGGCATCCTGCGCGGAGGGACCGTGTATTCCGGCTCCTTTTCCGGCTCTTTCTTTTCATTATAAATGAGCCCGCGAAGCATTTCAAAGTCTTCATTCCCCGCCTGCTTCTCCGGCGCCGGAGCTCTTTCCTCCTGCTCCGTCGGCAGCGAAGCCGCGCGCCTTGACAGCTTCTCCGCCTGCTCCTCCGACAGCGAAGCCGCACGCCTTGACAGCTTCTCCGCCTGCTTCTCTCCCGGCGTGTCCTTTGGCATCGTTTTCATCTTTGACATCATCTGCTTCATTTCTTCTTCTTTTGCATTTAACATATTATAGAGAAAAACAACCTCCTGATGGTTCTGGTTAATCTTTTCCAAAACCTGATCGGAATATTCGCTGACAGAGATAATCTTTTCGTTGGAAATGCGGCTTAACTGCTCGTCCACCTTCTCAATCGCGTCTTCCGCGCGATCCTGGAATATGCCGTCAATTTCCTTTTTTCCTTCCGCCAGCAAATTAGCCCGGTCCGCAGGCGTTAAATTCTCCTTTCCTTCCCGCGTCTTTCCCTTTTCTTTATCCGGCAGGAACAATCCAGTGATTACAAGGACAAGCCCAACGCCGATAAATCCATATGCCAGATACAACATGTTATCCCCTCCTAAAAGCGAGCGGCAAACGCCGCCCGCCAAAACTCAAAACCTGATATCAAAACTGCTTAATTTAATCTGCTCCTGATCCTTTCCCCCGCCGTTCTTCCCGGAATCTTTTTTCTTTTTCCTGTTCTGGTAAGAATTATTTCCTTTCTCTCTTGCATCATAACGATATTCGTCGTTATCCGCATTGAATTTCTGGACGGTCTGTCTGCTGTTCTTTTCTACATGCTGCTGAAACTGCGTGCTGACCATCGCATTGGCCTGCGCCTGCCGATCCTCCTGCCCCGCCTGGATATGGGAAGCTTCCTGGGACTTCGGCACAATCGAAATAAAATCAATTGGACTAATTGGCATAACAATCCCCTCCATCTGCAATCAATAATATCCTTTCAGGCGGATATCCGCCCCTTCCCGGACTAACATTCCATGCTGGATTTCCGTTTTTACATAATAAGTGACATTCGATATCACCGCTTTCACTCCCGGATAGGCGATGTTTTCTATCTCAATCTTTCCGGCATCGTTGTGTTCCATTGCCTCCTCTAAATAATCGAACCTGTCCTCGCGCTCCGCCAGAATCCTTTCCAGCTCCTCTTTTTTCCTTCCCGCTTCCTTAAGCGCCTTCATCCTGTCCTCGGAAAGCTTTCCGCCGTCCCTCATTTTTTTGGAGCACAGATTGATTATCTGGATGTTCTTCTCCAGCTCCTTTTCCAGCTCCGGGAACTCCTTTTCCAGCCTGTGGTATTCTTCTATGATCCCCGGATCAATCCCGACCTCCAGCGTTGTATGGGTTCCCATCGGGGAGCCGATGGTCTTGGCGAAAATCATGGTGCCGGAATGAAGCTCGCCGCCCGTAATCAGGCCCCGCTTCCCTTTTACCAGAATATTGCCCTTCGCCGTCACCCTGCTGTGCATAATGGCATCCGCCGTCACATAGCCGCCCGCCGCCACTGTCGCATTTTCAATAAACTTGGAAATCACATTTCCGCCTGCCTTTAAATACCCCCTGTCCATTCCCTGCATCCCGCGGTTCAAAACAATATCGCCGCCTGCGGTTAATTCCGCGCCCTCAACTGCGCCTTTGACATAAATATCTCCGGTTGCCTTAACGCTGAACCCGGTAATCACATTTCCCGTAATATTAATATTCCCGTCATACTCAATATCCCCGGTAGAGGCATTGACATCCGCCGGGACATCATACGTATTCGCCACAAAAACCGTGCCTTCCGCCAGGGAGACATGCCCCGAGACATCGGAAAAAATCTTAAGACCGTCCTCGGAAAGAGAGATATTTTTTCCATATTTCAGTGCGAGGTTCGTTACTTTTTTTGGCAGCAAGGGATTTCCGCAGACATCCATCCCTTCCGTCCCCTCTATCATCGGAGACAGCGTCGCAAGGCATTCCCCTTTCCCGATATGGACAATATTATCCAGCTGATGGAAATCCACCGAGCCATCCTCCATAATCCTCGGCTTCGCCTGCGCCGAAGTGTCAAAATGATACTCTATCGACGCATCCCTTCCCTCTGTCGGCGGCGTCGCCTTTGCCAGAAGCACATTGACGCAGAACTGGCGGTTCTTGATATAAGCGTCTATCATCGTCTCAACAATTCCGTGACGGATTCCTGCCAGCTCCAAATCGGACAGAATATCTTCCTTTTTCATGAATTTTCCCTTCGGGGACGGAGGATAAAACCGCCCGACCGCCATTTTCCGATCCGGGGAAATCATAACCTGGAGATATTCATCCTCCGCATATGGCTTTACCTGATTATTTAATTTCATTTCTGTCGGCTTTTCCGCCTCCAGAACCGTTTTCCTGAGCGTATCAAAATCATAGCCTTCTATTTTCTTCTGTCTTAAATAAAACAGAAGGCTTTCCATAGAAATCTTTTTCCCTCCGGCAACAGGCGGATAGATCCTTAGATAAACCCCATCCTCTTTTTCTGCTAACTGAAAAAAACCATGCTTATATTTCATAACAGCCTCCTTATCTTTCCCAATGAAAATTTCTGGAAGCTCCCGGTTACTGCGCCGGGAAAATATCCATATATGGCCCTATTCTTTTCTGCATTTTTCTCAAAGCTTTCGTATGAAGCTGGGAAATCCTTGACTCCGACACCTCCAAAATCAAGCTGATCTCCTTAAGCGTCATTTCCTCATAATAATAAAGCGTAATTACTTTTTTTTCATTTTCTGTCAGGCAGTCCAGCGCCTCTATTAAAATTTTCTTTAGTTCTTCCTGTTCCATCAGCCGCTCCGGCTGTTCAAAATGAGTATTATATTCTGAGTTCATGCGTATCTCCGTCCCCTGCTCCAAATACTCCTCCAGGGATACGACATTATTAAGCTGCGTCTGGTTCTGCCATTCGTCCAGTTCATCCACGGAAATGCCAAGCTCTTTGGCAAGCTCCTGCGCAGTAGCTTCCCTGCCCGACTGGAGCGACAGCTTTTGAAGTGCTGAATCAATTTTTTTCTGTTTCTGCCGGATTGTCCTCGGCAGCCAGTCCATTTTTCTGATCTGATCCAAAATAGCCCCGCGGATACGGAGCGTAGCATAAGTTTCAAATTTTACACCTTTATCATAATCAAATTTATCAATGGCATCGATCAAACCAAAGATCCCATACCCGACAAGATCATCATATTCCACCGTATACCCCAGATACATACTCAGACGCCCGGCCACAATCTTTACAAGTCCGGCATATTCCAAAATAATTTTTTCCCGCAGCTCCATCGTCGGCGTCTTCATATACGCTTCCCAAAGCTGCTTTTTTTCGTCGCCCATAAAAACCTCCGTCCGTTCGCCCCGGTATATCCTGCCAGACTCTGGCGCAGGCAAAGCTGAAAACTAATTCAGCTTTCCTCTTCCACAGCCTTTACTGTCCCTTCGTCTTCCTCTGATAATTCCGATTCTTTCCCGGTCTCAATCTTCTCAACTTCGCGCTCTTCTTCTTTGTTCTCCGGCTCTTCAATCGTTTTCCGGATAATTTTCTGTGCAATCAAGCCTACGGCATAAAAACCAAGCAGCACTCCCAGCAGGATTTCCAGGGAGTGAAGCACCTCAAATTTCATCACTATGGAAATAATACAAGTAACCGCACCTGCCAGCAGCATAACAAGCTGCGGTAAATACTGCAATAGCATAAACTGCCTCCTTAACTAAATTTTATAAACAGATTTCCCTACTGCCCGTATCAAAAGCTCCCCTGTCTGGGGATAAAATTCTATCGTCCGCCCAAAAGACTTTCCGGTATCCTGCGCGATAATCGGGATGCCAAGCTCTGCAAGCTTCCTCTTAACGGCTTCCACATTGCGATCCCCCACCCGGAGCATATCATTATTGGAATTAAACGCAAACATCTGCGCGCCGCCTGCAATCTTTGCCTTCAGCCCGACCCTGGAAGCGCCGGCCGCCATCATACGGCGGTAAAGCTCTGCCAGTCCGGTATCGGCAAACTTTGCGATATTAGAATTGTTCCTGACAGCCGTGCTGTCAGGAAGCATCACATGTGCAAGGCCGGCAATCCCGTGTGCCGGATCAAAAATCACCGCGCCTACACAGGAACCAAGCCCCAGCGTCGTGATGGCATCAGGGGAACGGCAGATATTGAGATCTGCCATTCCAACTCTTATCATCTGTCCCATGAAAACCTCACCTTACATACCCAATGATTTCATAATCTTACCATAGGACTCCACCGTAGGAATCATGATAAAATATCCGTTGATCGCATTCTCCCCTTCTTCCCCGAAACGGGACTGAATCAAAAGCGCCTTATCCCCTACTTTTCCAAATTCAATCGCCGGAACGCTTAAAATAGCGCCCGCCATATCGATAGACAAATAAGGCACCGACGATATAATCTTTAAACTCGTCAACGTGGACAGGGAAGAAAGGTAAGCCCCTGCAATAATATTCCCGATTTCCTTCAGGGCGGAAATTTCCATTTCCGAAAACTCCCTGCCTTCCGATATTTCCACTCCCATCAGCAGGCTCACAAGGCGGTGGGCAGACAGGCGATCCAGCATAAACATCATCATGCCGTCGATGTCTCCCTCCAGCATCAGCAGGATTCCGGCGACAATCGTCTCCGCGCCTCCTACTATATCGGAAAGGTCTTTAAACTCCAAAAGCTCGACTCTCGGAATGCTCATGTCCACCTTTGCATTGATCATCTGGGATAATGCAGTCGTGGCATTTCCTGCGCCAATGTTTCCAAGTTCCTTTAAAACGTCAAACCTCGTGCTGTCAATCTGATCCAGCTCTTCTACACTTGCCACATGATCACCCCACTAAACGGCACGCTCTTCTTTCTCAATAATAACATTGGCAATATTAAGAATCGAAATCAATCCGTTATTATGCTTCCCAATACCGCTTAAGTATCTAAGTTTATCATCATTTGCTCCGGTTGCGTCATACTGCACCTTTTCCATATTATCGGAACTCAGATTCACTACCTCGCGCACCTCATCCACAATAATGCCGATTGCAGACTGCGGCTCCAGCTTAATAATGATGATCCTGGTGCTGTTCTTATATTCTTCTTCCTTCAAGCCAAATTTCAAACGCAGGCTCATAACGGGAATTACTTCCCCGCGAAGATTGATAACGCCCTTGAAATAATGCTGTGCCTTCGGCACACGCGTAATCCGCTGCATCCGCACAATATTATCTACATATTTAATATCAATGCCGAACTGCTCCTCGCCAAGCTTGACGACAATATACTGCCTCTCGTCAATGATTTCATTTTCCGTTGCTTCTGCCATCCGTTTCTCCCCCAATCTGTATTATACTAATGTATTTGCGTCGATAATCAGCGCTACCTCGCCGTCGCCCAGGATTGCCGCGCCGCTGATCATCTTGTTGTTGTTGATATATTTTCCAATCGACTTGATAACGATCTCATTCTGCCCGATCAGGTTATCGACTACCAGCCCTGCCAGCTTCTCTCCTTTGGAGACAATAACGACCGTAAGGCTCTCCGGCTCTTCTTCCCTCGGAGCAACATCCAGTATCGCATCCAGACGGACTAACGGGATGACCGTACCGCGCAGGTTAATCACTTCGCTGGACTGTACATATTTAATATCGGTGCATGGGACATCTTCAATCGTCTGCACACTGTTTAACGGAATTGCGTATTTCTCATTTCCAAGCTCTACCATCAGCGCCTGGATAATCGCAAGCGTCAGCGGCAGGCGGATCGTAAACGTCGTGCCTTCGCCCAGAACCGTCTTTGCCTCTACATCGCCGCCCAGCCCTTCGATTTTGCTCTTGACAACGTCAAGCCCGACACCGCGCCCGGAAACGTCGCTGACTTTTTCCGCCGTGGAAAAGCTCGGGCGGAACAATAAATCAATGACATCCTTATCCGTCATGGATTCTGCCTGTTCTTCCGTTATCGTACCTTTTTCAATGGCCTTTTTCTTCACCTTCTCAATATTGATGCCCGCGCCGTCGTCGCGCACATCGATAACGACATTATTTCCATCCTGATAAGCATCCAGGAAAATCGAGCCGACTTCCGGTTTCCCCATCCGGACACGCTCCTCGTTGCTCTCCAGCCCGTGGTCGGCGGCATTCCTGAGAAGGTGCATCAGCGGGTCGCCGATCTCATCAATGACGGTACGGTCAAGCTCTGTCTCCTCACCTGTCATAAACAGTTCCATTTTCTTATTTAACTTCTTATTCAAATCGCGGATCAGGCGAGGGAACTTGCTGACAACGCTCTCAATCGGCATCATACGAACCTTCATAACCGATTCATGGAGGTTGGTCGTCACTCTTTCCAGATATTCAATCTGTTCATTGAAGCTGGAATCATTGCGCTGCCCTGATTCGCCGGAGCCTACGGAAATCAGCCCGTTCTTCGCAATAATCAGCTCGCTCACAAGGTTCATCAGCACATCCAGCTTTTCAATATCCACACGGACAGAACGGTTGACAACGGCTTTCTTCTTTTCCGCGCCTGCCTTAGCCGGAGCCGCTGCAGGTTTCGCCTGCGCTGCCGCCTTAGCCGGGGCTGCTGCCGCAGGTTTTTCTTCTTTCTTCTTTTCCTCCTGCGCCGGAGCCTGTGCCACCTCTGCCGGGGCCTCATCCACAGTCAGCTTATCTAAGTAAACCTCCGCAATTTCAGAAACATTTAAAATCGCTTCCTTCACCGCATCCGCTTCATTCTTGGTAAGAAGAATCACCGTGAAATCAAACTCAAACTTTTCATCCTCAATATCCTGAATCTCCGGCTCTGACTTCACCACCTCGCCAAGCTCTTCCAATGCCTTAAAGACAAGGAACGCCCGCGCCGCCTTCAGGATACAGTTCTCGGCAATATATACCGTAATGCCAAAGACATTCTGGTTTTCATTCTTCGCTTTTTCAATGACATTCCTCTCATACTCCTGGAGCTTGATGGAGCGGAACTTTTCCTTCTCCGAAGCGCTTGCCGGGGCAGATGAAGCGGCAGGCTTCGGCTGTTCGGCAGGTTTTTCCGCCTCTTTTCCGGTCCCCTCCTGCAGCACGGCATTCAGGTCATTGATAATATCCTCATTATCCTCCGTCCCCTCGGAGCTGGTCTGCTGAATCGTGGAAAGATATTCCTCCAGCGCATCCAGCCCGCGGAACAGGATATCCACCAGGTTTGATTTTACCGTCATATTTCCGGAACGGATCTCGGAGAATACATTCTCCATGTCATGCGTCAGACGCTGCATACGGGTAAATCCCATCGTACCCGCCATTCCCTTTAAGGAATGGGCAGCACGGAAAATCTCATTAATCGTGTCCTCATTATCCGGCTCTTTTTCCAAGATCATCAAATGATCGGATAAGCTCTGAATATGTTCTTTTGTCTCATCAATAAAAATATCAAGATACTGACTTACGTCCATGCTATCGCACCCCCACATTTTTTGCGATTGCCGCAGGGATCTCCTTCAAAGGCTTCACTTCGTCTACAAGGCCCGCTTCAAAAACCACCTTCGGCATACCGTAGACGACGCTTGTCTCCGCGTCCTGCGCAATGCAATAAATTTGATTTTTTTCATTAAGCTGCTTAATACCCAGTGTACCGTCACCACCCATACCAGTGAGAACTACACATGTAATTTCATCAAAATCACTCCCGATTAAAGACTCGTACATAATATCAGCGCAGGGCTTCAGGCCGTTCCTGGCAGGCTCTACCGTTACAGAAAGCTTATATTTCCCATTTCCCGCCTTCACCACGCGCATCTGGGAACCGCCCTTTGCAATATAGACCACCCCTTTTTCCAGGACCTCGTCATGCTCGGCTTCCTTCACACGGACCTTGCTCATTTCATCTAAACGCATCGCAAGGGACTTGGTGAAGCCCTCCGGCATATGCTGGACAATCAGCATCGGCGCATCAATATTTTCCGGGATAAACGGAACCACGCTCTGCAGCGCCTTCGGTCCTCCGGTCGAGCAGGCAAGCGCAATCAGCTTACTGCCCTTTGCAACACCGGACTTCGGCTTAAGGTGCGGCAGCTTATGTACCGGACGCCCTGCCCCCCTCGGATTCCTTGCCTCCGCCGCAGCGCCTGCCTGCCCGGAGCTCTGCACAGGGACATCCGCTGCCTGTGCTTTCTTCCTTTCGCCCAAAGTCCTGGTCACCCCGGTTCTTGCCGGCCTTGCAGCGCCTGCGCGCGTCCTTCCCGATAATTCAATCTCCCGAAGGACATCCAGGATCTTATCATGGAACTGCGGCCCTTTCGCCTCCACAAAACTGTCCGGCTTCGTGACAAAATCAAAGGCTCCCAGCTCTAAGGCGCGGATCGTCTCCTTCGCCCCCTCCTTTGCCACCGTGCTGACCACAACGATATGCAGCCTGATATTATTTTTATTGAGCTGCTCCAAAAACTCCAGCCCATTCATTTTCGGCATATTAATGTCAAGAATTGCCGCATCATAGGCACTGGGGTTTTTTATGACCAAATCAAGAGCCTCTAACCCATTGTTAGCAAGATCTTTTACCTGAAAGTTCTCATCCGAGTTTATTATATCAGAAATTACCCTTCTCATAAGTGCAGAGTCATCAACAATTAAAATATTTTTTTTCACACCCTACTCCATTCTGCCGTCTGTCCGCGAATCCTTCTCCGCCATCCGGCCGCTTGCTTTATCTTCCTTTTTTCTCTCCTTGTTTTACAGCCCTCATTTTCCGCTGCTCTTCAAAAATATATCTTACAATCATCTCCTGTCTCTGGCTTGTAATATTCAGATATTTGCACCGCAGCTCTATCATCTGCGACTCATTCACCACGTTCGCCCTGGAAACAACGCTCACTTCCAGATCAATCTCTTTCATCTGCCCTTCGATATACAGCCTCATCCGCAGCATCAGATAATCTTCCATATTCTCCCTTTTCCGGGTTCTGAGCCTTACTCCTCCTCCGCTGATATCCAGCATCACCGCAGGAATCCACTCCGCTTTTTCCTCCAAATCCCATAGCTGGTTCACGCATTCTTCCTTTTCTTCCGGGCTGTTAAACCGATCGATCCTGATTTTTTCCCGAAGAATCGCCTCCTTATTGTCGATAGGGCGGTACCCAACCTCCTGCCTGCAGTCCAGGCGGAAAAATTCCCTCCGCTGCTTTTTGGACAGCCGGGACAGAAGCTGTATGACTAACAGAAAAATCGTTCCGGTACGGTACCGATCCTTAACAATGCACTCTCCCTGGTACATTCCCCCGCTGGTATAAAATGTTACTATAAATTTCATATCTTTAGGAAGCAGGAGCGTCTTCCCTTTTTCCATCGGCATCAGGATTTCCAGTTCCCCGCCGCCTAAAATATCCTGCACCTGGCTTAAATAAAGCCTGCCCTGCTTCCCAGGATTCTGAGCCAGAGGATACAGCTCAAGTTTATTTCCCACCTCTATATTTTCCCAGTATTGCATATAATCCCTCCCCCTGTCTATCTTTTACGGAAATGCAAAAGACTGGCAAACATCTGTGAAATCCCTTTTTTATTCTGTAAGACGGCAGCATCCGTATCGGACAACTGAATTGCAAGCTGTTCCAAAGCCAGGGATGCCGGCGAATTCGGATACGCCATAATAATCGGCTTCTGCTGGATGCACGCCCTCATAATATTCTGGTCATGCGGAATATTCCCCAGGTATTCCAGTTTAAAATTCAAAAAACGCTCTGCCACTACATTTAATTTATCATATAAATCCTTTCCGTCCTTGCTGGAAAAGGTACGGTTTGCAATCAGCTTAATCGTGGTGTTCTCAGGCAGAAATTCCTCTTTCTTATGCAGCGTCTTCAACAGGGCATAAGCATCTGTCAGGGACGTCGGCTCCGGTGTCGCTATCAGCAGCACCTCCGAACTGACCGCGACAAATTCGAGGACAGATTCTGATATTCCCGCGCCTGTATCAATAATCACAATATCCGCCAGCTCGTCAAGCTCATACAGCTTCTGCACCAGCATGGAAAGCTGCTCCCTGGTCATATCCACCAGTTCCCGCAGCCCTGAGCCTCCCGAAATAAAATTAAGCCCCATCGGAGTCGTTGTAATAATATCCTTTACATCTTTCCCGTGGTACAAAACATCCGCCAGGCTGTACATCGGACGGATTCCCAGCATAATTTCCACATTGGCAAGCCCAAAATCCGCGTCCAGGATAATGACTCTTTTCCCAAGTTTTTTCATCTGGAGCGCCAGATTAATGGTAACACTTGATTTCCCCACACCGCCTTTTCCGCTGGTTACGGTAATTACCCTTGCAATATGACGCTTCTGATTCTGCTTTTTGATAATGTTCCTTAACTGTTCTGCCTGATCCATAGTAACCAGCCTTTCTAGTATACAACCTAATTTCCTCCCAATAGCTGCTTGGCAATATCCTGCACGTCAATCCTGCCGATATCATCCGGGACATTCTGCCCCCATGTCGCATAGGAAAGAGGCGCGTTTGTCAGCATTCGGATATTATAGATATTCCCAATCCCGCTTGTTTCATCAAATTTTGTAAAAATGATCCGATAATCCGTAATCTCTTTATAGCTCTCTGTAATTTTTTCCAAATCGGCATATTTTGTCGCCGCGCTCAATACCAGATAAATTTCCCTCTCTTCCTCCGGAATCGCGTCAATTAAATTCTTTAAATCCTCCTGCTGCTCCTGGTTTTTATGGGAGCGTCCCGCCGTATCCACAAAAACAAGATCAAAGCCCTCAAATTCTTTTACGGCATCCTCCATCTCGCCTGCCGAATATACCACCTTTAACGGAATCGCAAGGATATTGGCATACGTGCGGAGCTGCTCTACCGCCGCAATCCGGTAAGTATCGGAAGTAATCATCGCGATCTTTGCCTTCTTCTCCAACTGGAAGCACGAAGCAATCTTGGCAATCGTCGTCGTCTTCCCGACCCCGGTCGGACCGATAAACACCACAAACTTTGTTTTAGAATTATCAATCTCAATGCCTTCCGGCTGCCCTAATTTCAAAATAATTTTCTGATATACCATAGCGAGGATATTATCAATGCTGGCATCCTTTTTTAAAGAGCGTTCAATCTCATTGATCAGGAAATTCGCATATTTTTCCGCGACCTCGCTGTTAATCAACTGGTTATAAATCAGTTTTAAGCAGGCGGTTTCTTCCGAATCCTCTTTTTCTTCCACCGGAGGCGCTTCCACAGGCTCCTTACTCTGCTCCACCATCTGTTTTTCCAAAAGCTTCTGGAGGCTGTCCAGCTTTTCCTCAATCGCATACGCCTTATCGTTTTCTGCCTTAGGCGCTAACGGCGACTGAAAAACAAACTCTTCCTTTTCTTCCCTTGCATTCCTCGTTGCATAAACCGGCGGCTCTTCCCCAAGCTGTCCCGAAAGCCCGGCACTGCCCGCCCCTTTTTCTAAGGCGGCCTGAACAGCCTTGGTTAAATCCGAAGGCTCCTCTGCCTTCCGGCTTCCCTGGACAGGGACATTGTCATCGACAGCAGCGGTCACTTCCACCACCGTCTTTTTGAAAAACCGAAAAATTCCTTTTGGCTTTATCGTTTTTATGTTCATGACAATGGCATCTTTCCCAAGCTCTTCCTTTGCCTTTATGATAGCGTCATTTTCCGTCTCCGCCTCAAATTTTCGGATTATCATTATGCCGTCACCATCCCTACTGACTGTAATTCTACATTATTATCAATCTCATTATAAGATACTACAATTAAATCGTTCATATAATCTTCCGTCAGGCGCTTAAAATACATACGCACAATCGGCGAAGTCACAATAATCGGCGATCTTCCCATATTTTCCAGTTTGGTCGTCTCTGCCTTTAAAGACTGGATAATCTGCTGGATCTTTTCCGGATCGAGCGTTAAATATGCGCCCTGCTCCGTCTGCTTTACCGAGTTCATAATCTCCTGCTCTACCTTCGGATCGAGCGTTACCACGCTTGTCGTTTCATTGACAGGGAAGAACTTGTTGGAAATCGCCCTCTTTAAGCTCTGCCTTACATATTCCGTCAAAACATCGGTATCATGCGTCGTCGGCGCATAGTCGGCGAGCGTCTCAAAAATCGTCGTAAGGTCGCGGATGGAAATTCCTTCCCGCAGCAGGTTCTGAAGCACCTTCTGGATCTCGCCTACGCCTAACAGCTTCGGCACCAGCTCTCCGATCAGGGTTTCATTGGCTTCTTTTACATTATTAATAAGGTTCTGAACATCCTGCCTTGTCAGCAGCTCGTCCAAGTGGTTCCTGATTACCTCGGTCAGATGCGTCGCAATAATAGACGGCGGGTCAACCACCGTATAGCCCATAGACTCCGCACGCTCCCTCTGCGATTCTGTAATCCAGATCGCAGGCAGATGGAAGGACGGCTCAAACGTCGGGATACCGGTAATCTCTTCCTCCACATACCCCGGATTCATCGCCATATAATGGTCAAACAGGATTTCGCCCTCGCTGACCGGAATGCCCTTGATTTTAATCAAATACTGGTTCGGGTTTAACTGGATATTATCACGCAGACGGATCATGGGAACAACGCACCCAAGCTCCAGCGCTACCTGACGCCTAATCATAACGACACGATCCAGCAAATCCCCGCCCTGGTTGACATCTGCCAGAGGAATGATACCATAACCAAACTCCAGCTCAATCGGGTCCACCTGCAGCAGCGAATTGACATTTTCCGGCCGCCGGATTTCCTCCGCTCCCGCCTCTTCTTCCGAGACCTCCGTTTCCACCCCGGCGATTTCGATATTGTTGGCAATAATGCGCCCGCAGACAATGAACAGCACGCCGTAAACATCAAAGATCAGATCTGGCAGCGGCGTCAGCACCCCGAGGAAAATCAGGCTGGCGCCCACCATATACAAAACCTTTGGGATGGAAAATAACTGCCCGACCAAAATATCGCTGATGTCCGCTTCCTTAGAAGCCTTCGTGACAAGAATACCGGTGGAAAGCGAAATTAACAGCGAAGGGACCTGAGATACCAGACCGTCACCGATCGTCAGGATGGTATAGGTATTTAATGCCTCCATCGCCTCCATCCCCTGGAGGAGGATTCCGGTCGCCAGCCCTCCCACAAAGTTAATCAGCGTAATAATCAGGCCTGTCGTCGCATCTCCCTTAACGTACTTCGTAGCACCGTCCATAGCGCCGAAAAAGGCGGATTCCGCCTGGATCTTGTCTCTTCGTTCCTTAGCCTGCGCATCGGTAATCGCTCCGGTGTTCAAATCGGCGTCAATCGCCATCTGCTTGCCGGGCATGGCATCCAGTGTAAAACGAGCCGTTACCTCGGATACACGCTCAGAACCCTTGTTGATAACCATAAACTGTACCAGGACAAGGACAATAAAGACAATCGTACCGATAACAAGCTGCCCGCCGCCGACGAACTCGCCAAAGACCGCAACCACTTCCCCGGCGTAGCCCTGTGACAGGATCAGCCTTGTTGACGACACGTTCAGGGAAATCCGGAAGATTGTCGTAAACAACAGCAGCGTTGGAAAGCTGGACATTTCCAGCGCCTCTTTGCAGAACAGGGCGTTAAACAAAATAATCAAAGCGATGGACATATTGAACGCCAGCAGGACATCCAGCAGCATAGAAGGGATTGGTATAATCAGGAATACAACCGCAGCCATCAAATAAAGCCCGATCCCGATATCAAATTTCTTCACCTGAATCCATCCCCTTTCTTAAAAAGTAAATATCAAATTTTATTTTGAAGCCGGTATACATATGCCAGAACTTCCGCCACCATCTGGTACAGCTCCACCGGTATTTCATTTCCAATCTCTACATTATAATACAGCATTCTGGCAAGCGGCTTATTCTCCACAATCTCAATCTTATTTTCCCTTGCCACATTTTTAATCTTTTCCGCAATATAATCGGCGCCTTTGGCAATCACCACCGGAGCCTGCGCAGTATCTTTATCGTATTTAATCGCAACCGCCAAATGCGTCGGGTTCGTAATGACGACATCCGCCTTCGGAAGCTCCTGCATCATCCTCCGCTGCGATGCCTCTCTCATTTTTCCCCGGATCTTTCCTTTGACCTGGGGATCTCCTTCCGAATTTTTATATTCGTCCTTTACTTCCTGCTTTGTCATCTTCATGTCTTCTTTAAATTTTCTCTTTTGGTAATAAATATCAAAAATCCCGATCAGAATAAACAAAATGCTGATTCTGATCCCAATGTCGATCACTATCCCGCTGATTAACCCTATCGCCTGGATCAGCCCCATGTCATACAAGAGCAGCAGCTCGTCCACCTTTTTTGACAATACCGTATAGACCATATAGGAAACGGCGCTGATCTTTAAGACAGACTTTAAAAGCTCAATCAGCTTGTCTTTATTAAATAACTTTTTTGCTCCGGAAACCGGGTTAAACTTTGTAATATCCGGCTCCATCGGCTTTGTGGAGATCTTCCAGCCTACCTGCGCAATATTCCCCACCAGCGCAATAAACACCGCCATTATAAAAAACGGCGCCACCAGAATAACAACCTCAAACAAAGCGCGCCCAACTGCCGCTAAAAGGACATTTCTTGCGCTCTCATCATGCGCCTCCATAGACATCAGGCTGTACATGCCCCGGAAGCCCCCGATAAACTGCGATCCTAAATACAGCGCGTAATATTTCAAAACCAGAAACAATCCCAGTAAAGAGACTGCCATAATAATTTCCGAGCTCTTTGCAACCTTGCCCTCTTTCCTGGCATCGGATAATTTTTTGCTGGTTGCATCCTCTGTCTTCTCCCCGCCGGGGCCGTCTTTGGCAAAGAACTGCAGATTATATGGATATTTTATTTTTTTAATATCAATCTCCGGCTTTTTCTGCAAAATCAATCCTACCTTCTTCCTAATTGTGGAGCATGGAAGTCACCAGACCAAACATTTTCTGCATTTCTTCATAAAGAAGATCCGATACCTGCGGCAGCAGTGCAATCACAATCGTTATAATGCACAGCCCTCCGGCCACCTTTAACTGCATACCTACGGAAAACATATTCATCTGCGGCGCCACCTTCGCCAGAATGCCAAGCACCACATTCAAAATCAGCATGGTCGCAAATACCGGGAGAATAATACGGAAGCCCAGGATAAAATAATCTCCGATAAAGGTCAGCATAACGCTGTAAATCTCCGGCGGAATCTGCACCTTCCCAATCGGCACTAACTCAAACGTCTCTAAAAAAGCCTTCAGGATATAATGATGCATATAAGTCACCATCATCAGCAGAATCACCGCATTGGTATATATTGTAGCTGTAATCGTAGCGCTTACATTAGAAGCAGGGTCAAATTCCGTTACCATGGAAAAACCAATTTCCATATCCATTAAGTTACCGGAAAAATTCAGGATATACAAACATACATTTGTCATATATCCCAATAAAAGCCCTGCCGCCGCTTCCTTAAAAATCAGTGCGGCAAACTCTATGACGCCATTGTACTCCACTCTGCCAATCCCCAGCGTCCCGTAAAGCAGCAGCGCGACATAAAACGAAAAAAAGGCTTTCACTTTCGCCGGAATGTTCCTCTGGCTGAAAAACGGGGCGGACACCAAAAAAGCAGATACCCTTACCAGAATGAGTAGAAAAACTTCCAGATTTTCAACGGTAACATTCATCTCCATTTTTCTACCCCCGGTGCTTTATCAGGACTGAATATAAAGGCTGAAATTAGAACATAAATTTGTAAACAGCGTAACAATCTCTCCCATAATCCAATTTCCCGCCAAAACAATCACAAGAACAATGCCTAAAAACTTAGGTACAAACGTCAATGTCTGCTCCTGTATGGAAGTCACTGTCTGGAAAATACTGATCGAAAGACCGATCACCAGAGAAACCAGCAGCATAGGAGCCGCTACCTTAATGGCAAGGAACAGACACTCCCGGAATATGGTAACAGCGACATCTTCTGACATCAAACCACTCCTTTTCTTTTTATGTTGTAAAGGTTTTTACAAGCTCGCCAATCAGTAAATTCCATCCATCCGCCATCACAAACAGCAGTATTTTAAACGGCATGGATATTGTCGTCGGCGGCAGCATCATCATACCCATCGACATCAGGGTAGAGGCTACTACCATATCGATAATAAGGAACGGAAGATAAATCACAAAGCCCATGATAAAAGCCGCTCTCAGTTCACTGATCATAAAAGCAGGAATTACCACGGTCAGCGGAAGATCCTGATATGTCTCCACCGTCTCAATCCCTGCGATATCCATAAACAGGCGCGTATCCTTCCTTCTTGTCTGCCCTGTCATAAATTCCTTAAGCGGCTGGACTCCCGCCTCCAGGGCTTCCTCCTGCGTAATCTCCCCGTTATTTAACGGCTGCAGGGCATTCTGATAAATCTCCGTAAAGGTCGGGTTCATAATAAAAAAAGTTAAAATCAGGGAAAGCCCCACAAGCACCTGGTTTGGCGGCGTCGTGTTTGTTCCCAGTGCCGAACGCGTAAAATGAAGCACAACAACAATCCTTGTAAATGACGTCACCATCAAAAGAATGGACGGCGCTACAGAAAGAACTGTTAAAACCAGTAAAATCTGTAAGGTACTGGAAAGCTGCGTACTTCCAAGATTGCTTGTAATATTCAGTTCAAAATTATTCGGCGTCGTGCTGTCGTCAATCTCGTTTACCTGGACAACATCATCCGAATCCGGCGATGTCGCCGACACGGTTTTTGACGGCATGAATACAGCACAAAGAAAGGTTAATATACATACTGTCAAAGACATAGCCAAAAGTTGTATAAAACCTTTTATAAACTTTTTACCAGATCCCATGAATACCAACCTTTTCTTTATCACTTTTTTTCATCTTTTTGCTTTTTGTCTAATTTTACTTTCACTTTATCTAAAATATCATGAAAAGGAACAGAAAATTCCGCTGCATTGACCGGACTGATATCCTCTTCTTCTAATTCCGTAATCAGCTCGATACGTTCTTTGGTGACAGACAACAGAAAATAACGGCTCCCAACTTTCACAATCTGAAGGAATTGTCCATTACCAAGCCGTAATGTCTCAATTACCTTCATATTGCGCTCCATGCTATATGTATTTCCTGTTTTCCCCACAAGAACCGATGCAGCATACGCAGCAGCCAATATAATCAAAAAAATCAGAATGATCCCCAGGAGCTGCATTATATTTTCTACTGAATTATATACTGACAAAAACATAAATTAATCAGCCAATCGCTTTCTTCACTGCCTCAAGGACACGATCCGCCTGGAAAGGCTTTACAATGAAGTCCTTTGCCCCCGACTGGATTGATTCAATAACCATGGCCTGCTGTCCCATTGCAGAACACATGATAATCTTAGCATTGGCATCCGCTTCCTTAATTTTCTTCAATGCCTGGATACCATCCATCTCCGGCATGGTAATATCCATCATAACAAGATCCGGCTTTGTCTCGTTATACTTCTCGACAGCCTTCTGGCCGTTTTCCGCTTCACCCACAATGTTATAACCATTTTTTGTAAGAATGTCTTTGATCATCATTCTCATAAATGCTGCATCATCACAAATTAAAATATTCTTTGCCATAATACTCTCTCCTATCATGTTTATTTATTTAAAGAAACTTCCTTTATTAATGGACAACCTCTGTTACGCGGATACCGAAGTTCTCTTCGATAACGACAACCTCTCCTTTGGCAACAAACTTGCCGTTCACAAGGACATCCACCGGCTCACCTGCCAATTTATTCAGCTCAATAATGGTACCAGGCGCAAACTCCAGAATTTCCTTGATTGATTTATTGGTCCTTCCAAGCTCCACCGTAATTTCCAATGGAACATCCATAATCAAATCAATGTTCTCTGTCTGTGCCAGCGGGTTAATTCCAGGATTGAATGGCTGGAATTGTGCCGGCTGTACGTTTACATCCGCCATTACCGGCTGCATATAAGGCATCTGATAACCCATCGGAGCAGCCACTGGCTGTGGCATCGGCTGTACCGGCATTGGCGCAGGGGCAGGCTGCGGTGCGACCTGTGGTGTCGGAGCTGGAGTAGGTGCAGGTGCCGGAGCTGGCGCAGGACTAGGCGCTGGTGCAGATGGTGCAGCTCCTTCCGTAAAGGAATTCTCCTCGCCGGAAAACTTCTTAAATAAGCTTCTTGCAAAATCAAATGGATATAACTGCATAATCTGGCTGTCCACCAAATCACCAATCTCCATTCGGAAAGAAACCACTACAAAATCTTCCTTCAGGAATTCGGAAAGCTCCCCTTCCGCGATGGAATCATTCAAGTCAATCAGGCTTGCTTTTGGCGGGCTGATATCAACCTTCATTTCCAGCATCGAGGAAAGTGAAGTCGAGGCAGAACCCATCATCTGGTTCATCGCCTCTCCAATCGCGCTCAGATGCAGCTCACTTAACTCATCCGCTATATTGGTGCCGTCGCCGCCCATCATCAGATCCGTAATAACCTTGACATCCGATTCCTTTAAAACCAGAACATTCTTCCCATTGAGCCCGACAGTATAAGACAGGCTGATAAACACGCACGGCCTGTCATACAAGCCGGACAGCTCGCTCAGCGTCCCATAGCTGACCACTGGTGTTGTAATTACCACCTTCTGGTTGACCAGGGTGGAAAGCGTCGTTGCAGCAGTACCCATGCTGATATTGGCGATTTCCCCCAATGCGTCTTTTTCTTCATCAGACAGGCTCTGATGGTTCTCATCCCCGGCAGGCGCTGGATCATCTCCACCCGAATCCATACCATTCAACAGGGCGTTAATCTCGTCCTGGGACAACATATCCATGCCATCCATACCTTCACTCCTCCTCAATTATAGAAACTACACGCACAGCATATGAATCGCCTGACGCGCCCGGAAGTGCGCGGAACTTCCTGATACTCCCAACGTACACTTCCAATTCTTCGTCCACTTTGGAATTGAGACGAATAATATCTCCCATCTGGAGATTGATAAAATCATTCACAGAGATTGTGCTCTTCCCCAATACAGCCCTTACCGGTATCTTAGCCCTGGAAAGCGTATTCTCAATGACTTCACGGTAAGACTCCTCATCATTGACCTGGCTTGCAGAATACCAGTATTTCGTATTCAGCTTATCAACGACCGATTCTACGCAGGAAAATGGAATACATACATTCATCAGCCCTTCCACATCGCCAATGGTAACATTCATCGTAACAATCGCCGTCATTTCCCCAGGTGAAATAATCTGTGCAAACTGAGAGTTGGTCTCAATCCTCTCCAGTCTCGGCTCTATGGCCGCAACACTTGCCCACGGCTCAATCAACAAATTGGTGCAGACATTGATAATCCTTTCCAGAAGAATCAGCTCAATTTCTGAAAATTCCCTGGAACGCTCCAGCGGCACTCCCCGCCCCCCTAACAAGCGGTCAATCATTGCATAGCCAAGACTTGACGCCAGCTCAATCAGAATATTCCCCTCCAATGGTGAAAAATCTATAATGCCGAGCAGTACCGGGTTCGACAATGCATTTGAAAATTCCGAATAAGTAATGGCTTCTGAGTTCATAACCTCAACCTGTACATTTTTTCTCAGATAAGCAGGAAGATTGGTAGACAAAAGCCTTCCAAAATGTTCAAAAATAAACTCCAGTGTCCTTAAATGCTCTTTTGCAAACTTGGACGGGCGCGCAAAGTCATAATCCTTTACCTGCCTCTCGTCTGTTTCCTGCATATCGTTGGCATCTAACTCACCACTGTCCAATGCATTCAGCAGCCGGTCAATTTCTTCCTGCGATAAGACATCGCCCATTACTTCTCACCTCTAGTCTATCATACCATATTTTTTTCACAAGATAAAGCATTTTTTCATGTTTTTTATAAATTCTTGTAAAAATTTGAAAACAAACCCACTTATTGATATTTAATACCATTGACAATAACGTCGCAAATCATCGTAGTATTAAAATAGGTGTTTAACTGCTCCACAATATCCGCATACAGATCCGAACGGTCCGTATCACTCTGCAAATCTTCATAGGTACGGTTTGCAAGCGCCGTGGAGACACAATTATTAATCCAGGTGTTATTTGTCGTGATCAGGGCGGTCACATCCTTATAATCTTTGGCTTTCTTGTTTACAATGATGGTAATCGCATTATACATTGCCACATGGTTCTGCCCTGTCCCGTCCGCCTTCAGGTTCACGGTAATGTCCTCCCCGTCTGCCGATCCTGCAATCGGTGCCAACTCTTCCCTGTCCGCAACAGGAACGTCGCCTGTGACAGTCTCCGCCTTCGGATCTTCCAGCTCCAGGTTAATCACAGACGCTACCTGCGTAATCAGCTCATTGCTGCGGTTTGCCATCGGAACAATGGAAAAAACAATCACCGCCGACAGCGCCAGGTTAATCAGGCATAACGCAATTACTACGATTGTTAAAATATTCTTCTTCATAATCTACTGTCCTCCCATTCCTTAGGTATCCTTATTGATTGGCGGCTGTCATAATCTTAATGACAACTCTCCTGTTTTTCGCACGTCCGGCAGCGGATTCATTGCTTGCAATCGGCTGGTTTTCCCCGTATCCTGCCGTACTTAAGTTCTTTGCGTCAAGTCCCGTCTGGTTGACCAGATAATCATACACGGTACCTGCTCTGGCGGCGGAAAGCTCCATATTGCTTCTAAAACGCCCATTGCCGGAAATCGGCACATTATCCGTATGTCCTTCAATCCTGATCTCATATTTGGAAAACTTCTTCAAAATAATGCCAAGCTTGCTGACCATCGGCCTTGCCTCTTCCACCAAATCCGCGCTTCCTAACTCAAACAGAACGCCGCCCCTCATGGAAAGCATGACATACTGATAATCCCCGTCCATCTCTACATCGATCAGGGAATCTACATTATTTTCTTTTAATTCTTCCTTTACCTTTTCATACTGCTCTTCCGTTTTCTTTTTCTGCTCTGCCTCTTTCTTCTTTTCATATTCCTTTTCCATGTCTTCCTGCTTCTCGGATTCACTTGCAACGCCGACATTAGAAAAATATTCCCCGAGGTTGTTTAGCTGCCTGACGCCGCTCGCTATCAGCTCACCTTCCCCGATCGCGGAACCGCCGCCGCTGAAAATGCTGAAGCTGCTGGCAAGAGACTGGGCAAGATCTTCAAACTTTGCGGTATCTGTCGAGGACATCGCAAACAGAAGAACGAAGAAACAAAGCAAAAGGTTCATCAAATCACTAAACGTTGACATCCACGCCGGAGATCCTGCCGGCGCTTCTTCCTGTTTCTGCTTTCTTGCCATTAAGCTTCTCCACCGCCTTCCTGTTCCCCAATGGTATCACGTACAGCAGGCGCAAGGAAGGATTTTAATTTCTCCTCAATGACACGAGGGTTTTCTCCTGCCTGAATCGATAACAGACCTTCCACCATAATTTCCTTCATCTGGATTTCTTTCGCATTGTTCCCCTTTAACTTCGTGGCAATCGGGCTGCAGATCCAGTTTGCAAGGACAGAGCCATAGTATGTAGTTACCAGGGCGACCGCCATGGAAGGACCGACCGTACTGACATCATCCAGGGTTTTCAACATGTTGATAAGACCAATCAAGGTACCGATCATACCCCAGGCAGGACCTGCCGAACCCAGACCTTCCCAGAAACCAATCGTTCCTTTGTGCCGCTCCTCAATACAGCCCAGCTCTGTCTCCAGAATGCTTCGGACAAGCTCCGGATCGGTGCCGTCAACAATCAGGAGGATTCCCTTTTTCAAAAACGGCTCATCAATGGACTGCGCCGCTTCTTCCAAAGCAAGCAGACCTTCTTTCCTCGCCGTATTGGACAAATCAATGACCTTCTGAATCATCTCGCCCTCGGAGCCTTCATACACCTTTGTCGCCAGCCCGAAGCTTTTTAAGCCCCCTACGAAGGTTCCGATAGAATCACAGCTTGCCATCGTCGCCATGAACGAGCCGCCGAATGTAATCAGCATGGAAGGAACGTCCAGGAACGCCTCTATCCTCCCAAAATCAACCGACCCTTTGTCGTAGACCATACCGAAAATCATCAGTAAAAAACTTGCCACTAAACCCACAATTGTTGCAATATCCACTAACTTCACCCTCTGCTCTCTCGTATTTTATTTATCATAAAGCATTGCTGCCATTACTTTCCTGTTTCTTTTTTTACCAGTTCACGCACCGGGCCCATAATCTCCGCCTTATATAATATTACCCGATTTTTTATCTCTTGTCTACTTTCTTTTACAATTATTTTACGCCCCGACGCCATCGTAATCAGCGTATCCGGCGTCTCCTCGACAAATTCTATCCGCTCGGCATTAACGATGAATCTTGAGTTATCCATCCTGGTTACTTCAATCATATTATCCTGCTTCCTGTCTTATCATGGCTTTACCGAAACGGAAAAACCGTCCCGGCAAAACCATAACCATCCATCCTCTAATTATTGTAACAGTTCAGTCATCAGCTCGATTTGGCTGCTTTGCAGCCTGTTTCGCCGCTAAAGCGGCTAAAATCTCGCTTTTATGGCTGCGCCATATGTCAAAAATAGTGAAAATTGCCCCTTACGAGTAAACTCGACGGTTCAATTTTCCTATTTTTGCCGCATGGCTGAACTGTTACTAATCATTAACGCTTCAGGTTAATCAATTCTTCCAACAGCGTATCGGTTACTGTAATAATTCTGGAGTTTGCCTGGAAACCTCTCTGTGTCGTAATCATTGTCGTAAATTCAGAAGCCAGATCCACATTGGACATTTCCAGCACGCCGGAAGAAATGCTTCCTCCGTTCGTAGTTACATCGACGCCAATGCCGTCAAAATCGCCGGAGTTAAGGGTTGTCGTATACATGTTCTGCCCTACTGCCTCAAGGCCTGCCGCATTGGCAAAGTTAGCTGTCGCAATCTGCCCCAAAAGCTTGGTCTCGCCGTTGGTATAATTTCCATAAATACATCCATTCGTATCAATCGCAACACCGCTCATATTACCCATCCTGTGTCCTGCGCCAAGCCCTGTCCTTAAATTGCCGCGCTTTGCTTCCAGGTTCGTCGTGCCGCTGTTGTTGTATTTCGTGGTCGATGAGAAATCTATATTGATAGGAGAAAATACATTGCCTTCCTCCTCTGTTTCAGCGCCAATGGTAAGGACAACCGTAGAGAAATCGCCCTCTCCGGTAAAATCAGAGCTGTCTGCGCCGCCTACACCTACAAAAGCGCCTGTCGCCGCGTCAAACTGTAAGGTTCCCTGCGGTGTCGGCTCCGCATCCTCCGCCCTGGTAAGCTCTCCGGTTTCCGGATCTACCACAAACCCGGAAGTATCTACATCTGTCCCGGCAAAGTTTAACGTAACCGTATCATTGAGCTCATAGGTGACGCCGCCTTCCCCGTCGTCCACTTCCCTGACCAAAAGGGACTTGCCATTTTCATCCAGAATATTCGTAAGCTCCAGAGAATAGGTGTTCTTAGCGCCGCTGCCATCCTCGCTTTCCACCAGCCTGACAGTCAAAACAGCGCTGTAATAGTTACCGATCTTATCATAGAAACCGATCGAAAGAGGATATCCTTCCGATTCTGTAAGCTGCGTCGTATTCTGGTCGATGTTTCCTTTAATATAAACTTCCGTAGTCGCTTCCGGATCGGAGTATACCTTCTCCGGCGTCATGACCTCCATCGGCGATACCAGATCCTTCCTGATCTCTCCGGTTTCTTCGCTTACCTGCCAGCCCATAACCTTGCAGCCGTAGGCAGTACATAAATTCCCCGCAGCGTCAATCTTAAATGAACCGTCTTTCGTGAAATAATTCTGTGTTCCATCGCTGACAACAAAGAAGTTTTCCCCATCGATCATGACATCCAGAGCGGCATCGGTACGCTCCGCCCCGCCTGCTCCCGTGATATTTGTAGAAATACTTGCCACGGAAGAGCCAAGACCAATCTGCTTGGCATTGATACCTGCCGTGCCTGCCGTTGGGTTTGCCCCGCTTGCCTTTTGTGTCGTCTGATATAAAATATCGGAAAACTGAACCTTGCTCGATTTAAATCCGATTGTATTGACATTAGAAATATTGTTACCAATAACATCCATCCTTGTCTGATGCACCTTTAATCCGGCTACAGCAGACCCCAATGATCTCATCATAGTGCATTTCCTCCTTAACTTCTAATTGCACCAAAGCTTATATCTTCTCTGCGTTTTTTCAGTCAGTCAAAAACGCATGAAAGCCTCCTTCACGGTCCGGCTTCCTCAGTTGATGACAGCGCCGTCAATATTGGTAAAAACAGCCTCTTCCATATCATTGACCGCTGTGATTACCGTGTTGTTCGGAATATTGACAATAAACGCCATATTATCAACCATCACCAGGGATTCCTTAATTCCTTTGGCGCCCGCTTTTACTACTGCATCTTCCAGCCTTCCTTTTTGCTCTCCTGTCAAGTCAATATTCCTGCTTGCCAGCCGCTCCGAAGCATGGCGGGAAAATTTCA
Source organism: uncultured Lachnospiraceae bacterium (assembly GCA_947629585.1). Classification (GTDB taxonomy): domain Bacteria; phylum Bacillota; class Clostridia; order Lachnospirales; family Lachnospiraceae; genus MGBC100174. Next base: position 46,546 of record CANREH010000007.1, read on the forward strand.
GTTCCCTTTCTTTGTTTACCTTCTGGTTCTGAAGAATCTGAGCAAAGGAATCTGCCTGCGAAGGCTTTTTTTCCTTTTCGCCGAAAACTTTTCCGGAAACAGTCTGATCTTGATGCTTCCTGATCTGTTCCGACATCTGCTCAATCGACTGAAAACCATTGACGGAAATACTCATACCATCCCCACCTTATCATCCCTATTACTCGGATTCCTCTGCGCTCCCGCCGGTATCCGGAATCTCGCTGCCTTCTGCACCTTCCGTTTCCCCGGAACCTTCTGCGCCTTCAGATCCTTCCGTACTTCCCGAACCTTCTGTATCCGGCTGTACCTTAGAATTTACAACGGTCAATGTAACCTGCCCTGTAACATTCGTCGATCTGCTGTCGTCAAATACAAACGTAACCTCATACGTGCCGTTCGGAAGCTGTGCAAGCGCGTCCCTGCTGATCGTAATCCTGCCATCCTCATCATAAGTGATGGAAGAGCCTTTGATCACATAATCCGAACCGACTAATACTGCCACCGAAGACGCTTCTGACGCCCCAGAACCAAAATTAACCGCAACGGAAACATCGGACGGGCTGTTTGCATTATAAGACCAAGCCGCTTTGGAAACGTCCGGCTTATTTTCTTCATAAGCATAGTCCTCTGACTTAATCTTTGCTACATCTTCTGCCGGATACAGCGTGCCGTCAATACTTAAGTACGCTTTTCCATCCTCCATCTTTACAAAATCTACAACGCCTTCTTTTTCCGTTACGCTTCCGGTAGCAGAATTTACGGATGAAATTGTCACCGTCTTCCCTACCAGGGAAAATGCCTGCGTATTGGTATAAGATGCATTCAGGTTTTCCAGCTGCTCTACCTGCGAGAATGTAGCGAGCTGTGCAATATACTCGGTATTGCTGACAGGCTCCAAAGGGTCCTGATACTGCATCTGCGCAACTAAAAGCTGCAGAAATTCTTCTTTCCCAAGATTATTGTTTGGCACTTTTTTCTGATTCGTCTCTGTCGTTTTCCCGGTGAAAACCCCGTCTTCCACAGAACCAAACAATAGATCATCTGAAATTGGCATATGCTACCTCCTTTTCACTGTTTTTTAAGCTGTATAATTGATATTGGTCCCTGTCCCGGAAATAGAAGCGGCCGCTTTTTCTTCCAGATCTGATTCTGCTTCCTCTAAAAAAGCATCCTCTAAGCTTAAGTTCCTGCCGGACTGTTTTTTCTGTCCCTGCTGTTCTTCCCCGTTTCCGGTCTGATCGCTTTGGTTAAACTCAAAAGAAGCCACCGTTACTTCCACGGCTTCCACCTTTAAGCCCTGCTCCTCGAATGTATTCTTCAATTCCTGCACCTGTGCTTCCAAAGCCTGCCTTACCATCTCATTCTGGACGGTGAAGTTCGCAGTCATCACGCCGTCTCTCGACGTTACCATTAACTGAAGCCTTCCCAAATGCTCCGGATACAAGGTCATCTGCATATTGGTCTGTTCCGGCCGGATCACCACTTTAATCTGCTCTACGACCTGGATCACGACCTGCCGCATTTCCACCGTAGTCATGGTCACTGTGCCGTCTGCAGAAACTGTTTCTTTCACTGTGGATACTATATTATTCACAATCTCATCGGCTAAATCCTGCTTTTCTGCTCCCTGCCTGTTTTCCAAAAAACTATCTTTTCCATCGGATTGTACAGGCTCTTTCACATTCCCTGCCGTATTCTCTGTTTCTTTCTCCACAATCACCTCCGGCCCAGCCGATGTCTCTTTCCTGTCATCCACCTGTAAATCTTCCCCGCCGGCTGCCTGTAAGCTTTCCCTGTTATTGACTGTCTGCAGAGTTTCCTTCAAAAAGCTGTCATTTTCTTCGAGAAGCTGTTTAATATCCTGCACCGCAACGCCGGTATCTTCCGCGATATTCTCCACGGTAAGCTCGCCCATAAGCTGTGTCAGCATCATAGACAGATCGTCGTCCATCAAAATATCCGATACGTCCGAAACGCCGTTCATGTACATGGTAAGCGTCTTTAAGTTATCCTGGTTCAGCAAATCCAGATAACCCAGCGCAAGCACGGACATGGCTTCCTCCAATTCTTCCTCGGAAACCCCCAGGCCTTTTTGCACCGTTTCCCTGATTTCATTCTCCACAAGCTCTTTTGTTTCCTTTGAAATCTCTCCGCGGCCGGAAACATCCGTCTGCTGTTTCCTATCTCCTGTCTCTGTTCTCTGTGCTTTTTCCGCAGGTCTTGTCTCCTGGACAGAATTTTTTGATGAAGTAATCCCCGGCTGCCTGACGCCTGAGGAATCCTTTGAGGTATCCGCCACATTTCCGGAAGATGCCTTGCTCATCACATCAGAAAAACCCGCTGATGTCCTGCCGTAAGAAACTCCCGCAGCCAGCATCCCTGCAGCTTCTGCCATTATACTTTGGATCTTCACTATACTGCCTCCTTTCTTAACCTGATTTTAATTTTTTTATAAAAACGGAATTATTCCATTTTTATCACTCTGAAATCATCATCTTTTTCGTAATCTTCGATGCAAAATTGGTATCCATTGACGCAAGGATCTCCGCCGACTGCGCTTCCTTCATACCGCTTAAAATCTGGCATACCAAATCAATATCCCCGGTCATGTTTCCTAAAATAGCCGCCGCCTGCGACGGGTCCATCGCCGCATATACCGCTGCCTGCGCCTGGACTTTGGCGTCTCCCTGCTGCTGCTCTACACACTGCCGGTAAATTTCTTCCGCATTCTCCGGCTCAATCTCTTCATAAAACTTCATATATTCTTCATAAGGGAGCGCGCTGTCGCCAAAAACCACTTCCTCGTCAAAAGCCTTTTTTAAATCATCAAAATCGTCAAACTGTCTCTTATACGGCTTCAAATTAGAAACCTGCTTTTTCAGGGAAGCAATTGTTTCTTTATTTTCCTCCGTTTCTTCCGTTTTCTCAATCAATTCCGCCTGCAATTCCCTGATTTCCGCATTGGCAGCTTCCAGGGAATCATAAACATTATCATTAATTCCCGTAGCAGAACCATTCGAACCGCTGTCCCCCTCCGAAGAACTATTCGGAAGAATCCGGTTAATGACAGGGACATCCTCCAGCACCGGCGCCAAAACAGAACTGCCAAAGCCCATAAAGTCCGTTTTTATTAAAATTCCAAAGATTACCAGCCAGATGACAACAATAATGATAACCGTCAGGGCGGTAACAAAGCCGCTGCCCCCTTCTTTTTCATTCTCAGAATCCAAAAATTCTTCTTCATTATCATCTTTGTTCTTCTTCGCCATTTGGAAACCTCCCGTTTATCATAATGTCTAAGCATTTTGCTGCTGTAATGCTTTGATTCCATACCGGAAACTGGTCAGCTCGTCAATTTCCTTGCTCTCCTGCGCCTGGACTTCCTGCTTAAATACCTCAAAAGCATTTTCCTTTAATTTTTCATGCGTTTTCCGCTCTTTCATGGCAAACGTCAGCTTCTGCTCGGCAAGCTCCACCTTTTTCTCCGCCTTCTTTACCACTCCCGCCTGTATCCGGATTCTGTACTTCATATTTTCCACTGCTTCCTGAAGCTGCCGTATCTCCTGTAAATTCAGCGTAGAAGAAATACTTTCCGTCAGCCGGTCGGAATATCCCGTCCTGCGCTCATGAAGCTGCCACAGGATCTCCTGCTGCCTGTCCAGCTCCGCTTTCGCCAGAGCATAATCACTCTTTGCCTGATCCTCCAGTTTATATTTAATATTCAGAATATTTTCCATAGAGTAGATGAATTTTGCCATAATCACACACCCTTTTTAATTGTCCTGAAATAACCCGTCAAGCTGCTCAATAATCTCCTCAAAGCCAAATTTCTCATCCACGCCCTGCATTAAAAACTCATTCACTGCGTCAATCTTGGAAATTGCATAATCAATGTTCGGGTTGGAGCCGTTTTTATATGCTCCGATATTAATCAAATCCTCCGCCTCTGCATAAGTGGCAAGCACATTCTTCAATTTGCCCGCATTCTCCTTATGCTCTTTCTCCGCTATGGAGCTCATGCAGCGGGAAATGCTCTGCAGAACATCAATCGCCGGATAGTGGTTCTTATGCCCCAGTTTCCTTGAAAGGATAATATGGCCGTCCAAAACACCTCTGGCGGTATCGGAAATCGGCTCATTAAAATCATCGCCGTCCACAAGGACTGCATACAACCCGGTAATAGAACCTTTGGAAGAATTTCCCGCCCTTTCCAGAAGCTTTGGCATCTCAGAATACACGCTCGGCGGATATCCCCTCGTCACCGGAGGCTCTCCCGAGGCAAGCCCGATTTCCCTCTGCGCCATGCAAAAACGCGTCAGGTTATCCATCATAAGAAGGACGTCGTTGCCCTGATCCCGGAAATACTCTGCAATCGCCGTCGCTGTCTTGGCGGCTTTATTGCGGATCAGCGCCGGGGTATCGGACGTGGCAACCACCACAACGGAACGGCTCATGCCCTCTTCTCCCAGGTCGCGTTCAATAAACTCACGAACCTCCCTGCCGCGCTCCCCTATCAGCGCAATCACATTGATATCCGCCCTCGTATTCCTTGCAAACATTCCCATCAGGGTACTTTTTCCCACGCCGCTCCCGGCAAAGATCCCGATCCGCTGCCCTTTTCCCAGCGTAATCATGCTGTCTACTGCCTTCACGCCAAGCGGAAGCACTTCATCAATCATTTTTCTCGACATAGGGTCCGGCGGCGCCTGCTCTACCGGATATTTGATCTCGGAATCATAAACCGAACCATCCAGCGGCTTGCCAAGACCGTCCAGGGACTTTCCCAGCAAATCCATGCCGACATTAATCTGCAGTGGCTCATTCGTATTTTCCACAAAGCTTCCCGGACCGACGCCTTCCACATTGCCGTAAGGCATAAGCAGTACCCTGTCGTCACGGAAGCCGACTACCTCTGCCATCACAAGCTGCCCGTACTGGGACGTTATGTAACAAAGATCATTTAACTTTGCCTTCGGACCGATAGATTCCACTGTCAGTCCCACTACCTTGACTACCTTGCCCAAATGCTTCCTGTAATCATTGTTAAGCACCTGGCGGTACTTATCCAAACTAAATGCTGGCTCCATTCATTAACACGCCCTTATCAATTTATTCAACATCTAACGAAAGGATTCTTAAATCCTCACAAAGACGTTCCAACTGCAGATCCAGGCTGCTGTCATAAATCGCCGTATCCGACTCAATCAAACATTGGTTTTTCTTTAAGGAATTATCTTCCACAATTCTGATTTCCGACGCAGCAGGCACAAGCTTCTCCAACTTCGGCTTCTGTTCGGAAAGATCATGGAAATCCTCTTTGGAAACATGAATCAGATAAACCTGGCTCCGCTCAATCCCTTCCATGCAGCAGGCGACAATATGTGCGACAATATCTTTCCTCTCCGATAAAACAACGCCCGTCAGTTTTTTTATAAGGTCACAAATCAGCTCTATGACCTGGGGCTCTAAATTGGAAATCTGGGCTTCGTAATCCTCATTAATCCTCTGCACTTCCTGTTCCAGTTCCTGCTTCGCGCTGTCAAGCTCCTCCTGTGCCTGTGCAATGGCCTGCTGATATCCTTCCTCATATCCCTGCTGACTGGCATTTTCCGTCAGCTCTCTCGCTTCCTCCTGCGCCCTGTTTATCATTTCCTCCGCCTGTGCTTTCGCCCCGGCAATGATCCTCTCCGCTTCTTCCTTTGCTTCCTTTAACTGCTGCTCCGACTGCTTTTGAAAAGACAGGGGCTCTTCTTTCTTCTTTTCTTTTTTCGGGGCAGGCGCCGGGGAAGCTTTCTTTTTTTTATTTTTATTATTATTGTTTCCGCTGCCGCTTTCTTTTCCCGCCTGGCGGTTAAGCAGCATTTGGATAGCGGCTTCATCCGAATCCGCATGAAATAACAGATCGGTCTGCTCCTGCGTTAAACCGCCGTCCTCTGCGTCAGGCTCTTCCTCAGTAACCGCTTCCTCTTCCAGTTCTTCCGGAAACGCCTCGATTTCTTCTACCTTCTCAAATACAAGGGGCCGAAACCCCCTGTCAAAACGGGAATCCGAATCGATGACCCGCTTCTCTTTACTGTTAATTGCAACGACGCCTGATTTAATTAAATTAGACAATAATCTCGTCACCTCCGCCTCTGGAGATAATGATTTCACCGGCATCTTCAAGCTTTCTGATAATATTTACAATCTTCTGCTGCGCTTCTTCTACATCCTTCAAACGGACAGGGCCCATAAATTCCATATCCTCCCGGATCATCGTAGCAAGACGCTTTGACAGGTTATTAAAGATCAGTTCCTGAACCTCTTCATTGGAACCCTTAAGGGCAATCGCAAGGTCATTATTGTCAACCTCACGCAGAACACGCTGGATAGACTTGTCGTCCATAGAGCGGATATCTTCGAATACAAACATCTTCTTGCGGATATCGTCTGCCAGTTCTGGCTCTTCGATTTCCAACTGTTCCATAATATGTTTTTCTGTACCGCGGTCTACCGTATTCAGGATATCGACAATCGGATCGATACCGCCGACAATGGTGTAATCCTGATTGACAAGGGATGCCAGTTTCTTTTCCAAAACACGCTCAACCTCCTTAATGACATCAGGCGAGGTACGGTCCATCAGGGCAATACGCTTTGCAACATCCGCCTGCTTCTCCGGTGCAAGGGCGCCAATGATTGCCGCCGCCTGGCTGGAGGAAAGATAGGACAGGATCAGGGCAATGGTCTGCGGATGCTCATCCTGAATAAAGTTAAGCAGCTGGCTTGCATCTGTCTTCCGTACAAACTCGAATGGACGTACCTGTAAAGAAGCCGTAAGCTTTCCAATAACTTCTCTTGCCTTTTCCTCGCCCAAAGCCTTTTCGAGAAGCTCTTTGGCATAACCGATACCGCCTTCCGCAATGTACTGCTGTGCTAAACAGACCTCATAGAACTCATCCATAACCTCATCCTTCACGGACTGAGGGATGCTCCTTGTATTGGCAATTTCCAGCGTTAGCTGTTCAATTTCATCTTCCTTTAAATGCTTAAAAACCGTAGCCGACTTTTCAGGGCCAAGCGCTACCAACAGAACAGCTGCCTTCTGCACGCCTGACAGTTCAGAACCTCTTTCCATAGATTCCCCTCCTCCTGCGATGGATTTTCTATTATCCTTTTATCCTTAAAATGGAATTTGGGCTTTCCCAAATTCCATTTCTATTAATCCCAATCATCATTCAGCCAGTTACGCAAAAGCTGGGCAACGGCTTCCGGATTCTCATCAACAAATTTCTCAATCATCTTGCGGGTCTCAGATTTCTCACTGAATTCAACATCTTCAAGCGACTGATTTTCCTTCGTACCGGCAAGAATCGTCTCCACGGAAAGCTCCGGCTCCACTTCGGTAACCTCTACCGGCGCCGTTCCTCTCAGGACTACGAAAATCAGGAGTGCAATAATCAAAACTGCAAGCACTACCATCAATATATTTGCCGGATTCCGGAAGAACGCAACCACCGGATTGCTGCTTCCGGAAAGGCTGTACTGGAAATATGGCATTTCCCGCCCGACAATGGTGATGTTGGCAGCATCCAGCCCTGTTGTAGACGCTACAAGCTGATAAATCGCCTCGTCCACTTCCACTGCCGTCTCCGTGTCATTAGCGGCAATAAATTCATCAAACGTCATATCGTCCAATGTGCCGTTATTCCTTAAAATATCTTCATCGTAAGTAATATATCTTGTAAGCACCACGGAAAGCGTGGAATTTGCCCTGTCCAACGTCCCCATTTCCCTGACCGTTGACTGCTTTAAGGTATCCAAGGCATACTTATACTTATCCAGTGTCGTCTCGCCGGACGCCGCGCCTGTACTCCCAAGCATATAATCCGTATCATCCGAATCATTAGAGTCTGTTCCCGGCGTGCCTCCGGTGCCGGAAGTGCTGGAATTTTCATAATTATAGCTTTCCGTAAAATATCCCTGCTCATTGCCGTCCGGAACACTGAACTGCGTCAGTTCTTCCTCCACCTGATCCATATTAAACTCCAGGCCGCTTGTCCCGACCGTGGCATCGTCCCATCCGGTCTTTAACAAGACAGCCTCCAGATCATCGCTGATGCTTTTCCTGGATTGGACTTTATAATCTTCCTTTGTCTTGATGCTGCCGCTCATGCCTTCGGATTCCGTCCCATTATAGAGAAGCTCCCCGGCAGTATCCATAATGCGGATATTGGCAGTATCCACATTGCCGACACTGTTTGCCATAACTTCCGCCAGAGCCTGCGCATATTCCGGCTCCATCGTGTCATTCAGCGTCAGAATAGCCGTAACGCTGATCGGCTCCTCTGACTGAAGGATATTATAAGGATCGGTCGGATCATCAATCATGACTTTGGCATCATCTACAATATCAAGCGCCGCCAGATTCCTGCGCAGCTCATTCTGCAGGGCAAGGTTATTCCTGACTTCTTTATCAGAAGCCGTCGCACTGATACCGGTATCCAACGCCCAGTTCCAGTCAAGCTCCAAAGAAGTGTCGGTAGACTCTAACCCCTCCTGGGCCAGCAGAAGAACCGCCGACTGATAATCTGACTTCTTTACTGTAATGATATTCGTTGATGTATCGTAATTATTTTTGATTGAATTTTCATTCAATACCGCAATAATATCGCTGGCGCTTTTATTATCTTCGCATTTTGTCAGTTCCACATAGGTAGGCCTTGATAATATGTAAGATAAAAACACTATCATAAGAAATACAACAGCAATGACACTGATAATAATAGTCTTTTGCTTGTTTGTATACCGATTCCAGAATTCCAGCAGCTTTTGGGGAATCTGTTTTATTCGTTCAGTCATAGCTGACACTCCTCACCTTTGGTTACAGTATTATAGATTAGAACTGTAAATTCATAATCTCTTTATAAGCATCCACGATTGCGCCGCGTACTGCAATTGTATACTGTAATGACAAATTTGCTTTTTGCTGTGCAACCTGAAGGTCATGTGTACTGTCAGTCTGACCGATTGCGTATTTTATCTCTTCTTCTTCTGCTCTGTTTGTCAGCTCGTCTGTCTCATTCACCAGGGAAAGCGCTGACTGAAATAAGGCGTCAAAGGTTGCGTTATTGGTGGTATCTGCCTGTTCTGCCGCTTTCCTTGCAGAAACGACGCCTCCTATTTCCCGATAAGCCCGAACAGATGACAAATCATCGATTACCATAAAAAATCCCCCTATACATTATGATTTTCCAACATCTAAGCCCCGCATCGCCATGCTTTTGGCGGCATTGAAAGCTGTTACATTCGCTTCATAAGACCGGCTGGCATCAATCATGTTTGTCATCTCCGTAATGGTACTTACATTCGGGTAAGTAACATAACCATCCTCATCGGCATCCGGATGGGAAGGATCGTAAACCATATTCATCGGCGTTTCATAATCCTCGGTAACAGCAGACACCTTTACGCCTGTCCCCGTTGTCCCACATGCAAGCGCCAGTGTTTCATAAAAGCTGTTCGATACCGCCTTTTCCTCAAAAACCACCGTCTGGCGGCGGTATACATTGCCGTTTTCATCCCTTGTGGTATTTACGTTTGCAATATTTTCCGCAATGATATCTGTCCGGAACTGCTGCGCCGTCATACCACTGGCACTAATATTCATAGCGCTGAATATTGACATAAAATACACTCCTTCTTCTCTGATTTCTATCCTATCAGCTTTGTGCGTTAAGTACAGAACGCAGCCTCGAAAACTCCTGTGTCATAGAATCCAGTAATGTGTAATAACGGATCTGGTTCTGGGCAAGGTAAGCCGATTCTGTATTCATATCGACATTATTCCCGTCAATCCGGTAACTGAGCGTCGATTCATCGATATAGGTATTGGCATTCAACGCCGACAAATCCAGATTCTGGATATCTCCATCTAGATCATCCCCTCCGCCAAGCGCCTCGGTAAGATATGCCTCAAACTGCACGTCTTTCCTTTTATAACCGGGAGTATCGTCATTGGCAATATTATTCGCAATCACGGTATTTCTTGCCCAACTGGCATCCGCTGCTTTATCCAACACATTGATATAATTATATGCACCCGATAATATCATGCACACACATCCTTTCTCTAGTATATTATTATAATAAAAAATCACAAAAAAACAAGTTATTTTTACAAAAAAACATACTTTATCAACAAGTTAGTTCCTATTTCCTATTTTTTTATCCCCGCAGCCATTAAATTTTTTGAAAAATAAGATCATTTAATACCGTAACAGAAGTTCCTTTTTTTCCGGCAGAATGAACTTCCACAATTCCGGCGCTCGCTAACTTCCGGAGCGCATTGACGATTACGGAGCGTGTAATCCCTGTCTTTTCTGACAGGCGGCTTGCTACCAAAAGCCCCTGTTCCCCTTTGATTTCCCTGAAAACATGGCCGACCGCCTCTAATTCCGTCGCGGAAAGCATTGCCATAGCGGCGTCCACGCTCTGCCTGCTGTGGGATTTTTCCAAATCCTCCGCTTTCACGGAACGGAGCATTTCCAGACCCACCACCGTCGTCCCATATTCGCTTAAAATAATATCGTCAAGCGTATATGGGCTGTCCTGGCGGTACTGAAATACCGTCCCCAGGCGTTCTCCCGACATCTCGATCGGCGTAATCATGGCATGGTACTCCTTCGCTTCCTTTTCCGGAAAACCAAGCATTAAAAGGTTGACATTTTCATTCGTAGAAAGAACCGCCAAAAGGCGGTCATTTAAGCTTCCTTTTAAATAACCGCCCAGGCTTGTATCTGAAAATTCCGACAGCGGCAATACGCTGTCATGCTCCGCAATTCCGAGTATCTTCCCTTTGGCGCTGACAACAAAGATACTGGAAAAAAGTATATCCGAAAGGACAGCGCAGATATCGCCAAATTCCAGCCTCTGCGCAGGATTATTGTGCAGAAGGCGGTTAATTTTCCTTGTGCTGTCCAAAAGCTGTAAACTCATGCTCCCCTCACCGCTTCCTTTGCCGCATTCGCTTCCGTATAATTACAGGTCTCTCCCATACAGACTAATTTCGTCCCCTTTTCCAGCAGGACCTCCCCGCAGACAGGGCATTTTTTGGAGGACGGCTTCTGCCACGACATAAAATCACATTCCGGGCTTCCCTCACATCCAAAATACCGGCGTCCCTTTTTCGTCTTTTTAATAACAATCTCTTTCCCGCATTTCGGGCACGGCACCCCAATCTTTTCAAAATAAGGCTTCGTGTTCCTGCAGTCAGGGAATCCCGGACAGGCAAGGAACTTTCCATGAGGGCCGTACTTGATTACCATATTTTTCCCGCAGAGCTCACATGGGATATCCGTCACTTCATCCTCGATCTTTACCTCTCCTAACTCCTCCTGCGCTTTCTCCACAGCTTCTTCCAGATCCGGATAGAAATTGCTTACCACGGTCTTCCAGGAAACATTCCCTGTCTCCACCGCGTCCAGAAGGCTTTCCAGATTGGCAGTAAAATTCATATCCACAATCGTCGGGAACGCCTGTTCCATTATGCGGTTTACAACCTCTCCCAGCTCCGTAACATAGAGATTTTTATTTTCTTTCGCCACATACCTTCTGGAAATAATCGTGGTAATGGTCGGCGCATAGGTACTTGGGCGCCCAATCCCCAGCTCCTCCATCGTCTTTACCAGGGCGGCCTCCGTAAAATGCGCCGGCGGCTGCGTAAAATGCTGCTTTCCTTCCAGAGCTTCCAGCGAAAGCTCACTTTCCGTACTGATATCGCCGGAGAGCAACCCATTCTCCTTCTTTTCCTCTTCCTCTGCGTAAACGCTGTGATACCCCTCAAACTTTACTTTGGAGGAAGACGCGCTGAAACGGTACTTCCCGGCATCTATCTTAATAGAAAGCGTTTCATAAACCACCGCTTCCATACGGCTTGCCACAAAACGCTTCCAGATAAGCTGGTATAAACGGAACTGATCCCTCGATAAGGACTCCTTTACCTGCACCGGGGAAAGCTCCACATAGGTCGGGCGGATGGCCTCATGCGCATCCTGGATCTTCTTGCCCGGATTTTTTACGGAGACATTTTTATTTACATAATTGCTTCCATAATTCTTTTCAATATATTCCTTGCACGCCTGATCCGCTTCTTCGGAAATCCTTGTGGAATCGGTACGCAGATACGTAATCAGACCAATCGTCCCATGCCCTTTCACATCGACCCCTTCGTAAAGCTGCTGCGCTAACCGCATGGTTTTCTGCGTGGAAAAATTGAGGACCTTCGCCGCTTCCTGCTGGAGGGTACTGGTCGTAAACGGATACGGCGCTTTTCTGGAACGCTCCCCCTTTTTCACCTCAGCAATGGAAATGGCGGCATTTTCCACAGCCTGTTTTATTTCCTTCATTTCCTCTTCGCTGTGAATCGTCAGCTTTTCCGACAAAGTCCCATAAAAATGCGCCGTTAACGGCTTCTTCATCCCTTTTACCCGGAACACGGCGTCCAACGTCCAGTATTCCTCCGGTATAAACGCATTGATCTCATTTTCACGCTCACAGATTAATTTGAGCACCACCGACTGCACGCGTCCTGCGCTCAGGCCCCTCTTTACCTTCGCCCACAGCAGCGGGCTGATCCGGTAGCCTACCATGCGGTCCAGCATACGGCGCGCCTGCTGGGCGTCCACAAGATCCATATCAATTTCCCGTGCCTGCTTAATCGACGCCTTCACGGCATTCTTTGTAATCTCATTAAACGTAATTCTTTTTGCCTTTTTGTCCCCTTCCAGCTTCAGCGCCTTCTCGCTTTCACTGCCCATATCCCGGATCTCATCACAGTAGTCGTTCGCATTCAGGCCAGTCTCTG
>CANREH010000008.1 GCA_947629585.1 uncultured Lachnospiraceae bacterium
ATTTTAAACCTTTCAATCTTACTATGATTATCATAAAAATAAAAAAATTGGGATACTTTCAAAATCGTGCGTTTACCGTAGGGCTTCCTGGCTTTGTTATTATAAAGCGCTGCAGATGGGCGAAGCGTCTAAGGTTGTGCCGATTGATAAACTCAGTGTGGTAATCACGCTGGTGCTGGCATTTGTTTTTCTGCATGAGAAATTCACGGTAAAATCTCTGGCTGGCTGTGTGTTGATCGGGATAGGGACTTTATTTATGGTGGCTTAAAAATGTCCAGAATTTATTTTATAGATTCATCACATAAAATATGTCTGTTAAAACAAAGATTCTTTAGTGCTGCAGAGCTTTTTTGACTTTGCCGCAGAGGGATGGTGCCGCTTTTACAATTTTTACGGATGTTTATAAGCAGTGTGAGAAGCAGAAATAATAAATTTTGGAGGATTTATGTCAGGAACTTTATATTTATGCGCAACCCCGATTGGCAATCTGGAGGATATGACTTTTCGTGCAGTCCGTGTCTTGAAGGAAGTGGATTTGATTGCGGCGGAGGATACCAGGAACAGTATCAAGCTGTTAAATCATTTTGAAATTAAGACCCCGATGACAAGTTATCACGAACATAATAAGATAGAAAAGGCGAAGGTGCTTGTAGACATGCTTTTGGAGGGGAAAGAGATTGCGCTGATAACGGATGCCGGGACGCCTGTTATTTCCGATCCGGGAGAGGAGCTGGTTCGGCAGGCTTATGAGGCAGGGATTACCGTAACATCTCTGCCGGGCTGCTGTGCATGCGTGACGGCGCTGACCCTGTCGGGTCTTCCGACCAGACGGTTTTCGTTTGAAGCATTTCTCCCGCAGGAGAAAAAGGAGCAGGCGCGTATCCTTGAGGAAATGAAAGAGGAGACAAGGACGATGATTGTCTATGAAGCCCCGCATCGGCTGTTAAAGACATTGAAGTTATTGCTGGAAACGCTTGGCAACAGGCGGCTTACGATCTGCCGGGAACTGACGAAAAAGCATGAGACAGTATTTCTTACGACTATAGCAGAAGCTTTGCTGCATTACGGGGAAGAAGAGCCCCGTGGGGAGTGCGTGCTTGTAATAGAAGGAAAATCATTTCAGGAAATTGAAAAGCAGTCTCAGGCCATGTGGATGGAAATGGAAATCACAGAGCATGTCGCCTATTATATGGAACAGGGGCTGGAAAAAAAAGAAGCGATGAAAAAGGCTGCCGCAGACCGCGGAATGACAAAACGGGAGGTTTATCAGGCGTTGATTCAGAAGTAATGATATAAATTTATACTGCAATTAGTCTTTTGACACAGAGCTTCCAAACAGCCACGCGGCCAGACATTTCTTTTGAAAAGTCCGGTATGAATTGATAATTTTTTATCTGCAAAAAATTCAGGATTTTCAAAAGAAACTGTCTGTGGCAGTGGCATTCTTTTTAACAGAATTCAAAAGACTAATTGCAGAAATTTATAAAATTCTCTTGTGTTTCGGCTTCAAAAATAGTAATATTAACATAGGTCTTTCTGTGTCAGGGGGATTGGTGAATATTTCAGAAAGGAATGGGGTTTAATGAAGCAGAAGAGAACAAATTTTATTTTAAGCTGCCTAGTGTTGCTGGCGGCAGTATTGGCAGAGGTTTATTGCTTTTTGGAGTTTCCAAAGGATGCGCTGATGATTCTTGGAACAGGCGCTATTATTTTGGTGGCAGGATATATGGCAATAGATTCCCTGCTTTCACTGTTTCTGGATCAGAACACTAAGAAGAAGGATGGGGATAAGGAAGAGTGGAAACATCAATTGGAGGAAGTTTTAAAGGTGCAGAAGGCTTCTTTTGTCCAGTCCCGCAAGCTGGAGGCAAAAGAAAATGAGCTGCTTGGGCGTATTGTACAGCAGACGGCAAAGCAGAATGAGACGATTGTAAAGACGGCGAAGCTGGCTGTAAAATATAACAAAGAAGATACGCAGAAGTTAATGATAATGCTCCGCAAGCTTTCCGAAAAGCCGGGGTTTGATGGGACAGAGATTTTACAGGCATTGGAGGCCCATACACAATCCATCAACCAGAATCTTGATAAACTTGCCCGGAGCATAGCGGGGCTTGGAAGTATCAGGGTAACATCAGCAGATGCGTTCCCGTCTTCAGAGAATCTTATGCCTGCAGCAGAAGAACCAGTGTCAGAGCAGGGATTGGAAGAAGAGCCGGGAGTAATTGCAGAAGCTGCTATGGCAGGAGAGCCGGAACTGATATCAGCCCCAGAAGAGGCAGAACCAGAGCCGATTCCAGAACCAGAGCCGATTCCAGAACCGGAGCCAGCGCCGGAACCGGAGATTGATTTAAGCGATCCAAATAAGATGATGAGCCCGGATGATATCGCGGCATTGTTAGCTTCTATGGGAGGAGAAGAGGCAGCGCCGGCAGAGGAAGCAGAGCCGGAGCCGATTCCAGAACCGGAGCCAGCCCCAGCGCCAGAGATTGATCTAAGTGATCCGAATAAGATGATGAGTCCGGATGATATCGCAGCATTATTAGCATCGATGGGAGGGGAAGAGGCAGCCCCGGCAGAAGAGGCAGAGCCAGAGCCGATTCCAGAACCGGAACCAGCCCCGGCGCCGGAGATTGATTTAAGCGATCCGAATAAGATGATGAGCCCGGACGATATCGCGGCACTGTTAGCTTCTATGGGGCAATGAAAGAGTTGAGGAATTGGCATGGTCTATATTGTCATGGATTTGGAATGGACGCAGAGTTCCGAAGGAAAGGCGGGAGCTGTTCCGGGAATGCCCTTTGAGGTTATTGAGATTGGGGCTGTAAAATTAAAGGAAGACAGGAATGTGATCTCCTGTTTTCAAAGGCTGATAAAGCCCCGGGTCTATAAAAAGCTTCATTATGCTGCAAGGGAGCTGCTTCATATAAAGGAGCAGGATTTGGAAAACGGCGGGGACTTTCCTGCGGTGATGGAAGAATTTCTGCTATGGTGCAGGCAGGAGGGGGAAGAATATCGTTTCTGTACCTGGGGCTCTATGGATTTGATGGAGCTTCAGAGAAACTGCCATTATTATGAAATGGATTCCTGTTTTTCAATCCCGCTGTTTTATTATGACCTGCAGAAAATTTTTTCGATAGAATATGCGGGCGGGAAGGAATCCCTGTCGTTAGAACATGCCGTGGAGCTGCTTGGCCTGAAAAAACAGGAGGATTTCCACCGCGCCCTGACGGATGCGGAATATACGGCGGAGATTTTAAAAAAGCTTTCGCCGGACAAGCTCAGGCAGTATTATTCCGTGGATTATTACCATGCCCCGCTGAGCCGGAAGCAGGAAATCCAGATAGAGTTTCCCGGATATGTAAAGCATGTATTTCAGCGGTATGAAACCAGGGAAAAAGCCTTAAAAGACAGGGCTGCGAGGATTGTGAGATGTCCTTTGTGCGGGAAACGCGCGGCAAGGAAGATCCGCTGGTACAGCAATAACATGAAAAATTATTACAGCCTGTCGGAATGTAAGGAGCATGGGTTTTTACGGGGAAAGCTGCATGTGAGGAAAACAGACGGCGGGGATACGTATATTGTCAAGACGATCCGCAGGCTGAGCGGGCAGGAAGCGCAGGACATGAAGGACTGCTGCAGGAAGCAAAGAGAAAGAAAAAAGAAACACAAAGCGATCAAGTAAAGCTTTTCTGTATTTTAGCCGAAATAATTCATAACGGACTGAAAGCAGGGAAGCTTTTTATTTCATAGGGAATGACAGTCTGATTTTTATGATAGAAAGGGGATCACATATGGCTACAGGTTTTGTTGGTGGACTTGGGAATGCGCAGAAGGGAAATTTTTCCCCGGTGAAGAATCAGGGGAAGAAAGCGAAGTCTGCCTTTTCCGGTTTCAGCAAGGGAATGCTTGTAAACGGTGTGATTACCAGGGTGTCAGATAGTATTTCCATTAACTTAAACGGTGTGGAAGTCGATGTCGCCAGTTCAGCAATACAGGATGCCACGGAGGGCGAAACAAGAAAATTTGAGATCATGGATGTATCGAATAATGGGATTGCGTTAAAAGAAGTGGGGCAAGAGGCATCAGGGAATCTCACGGGGGTAATCCAGTCCACCGTCATTGTCAATAACCAGAAAGCGCAGCAGATGCTTTTGAATGCTGAGGACAGGGCAAAACAGCAGCAGAAGGAAGAACAGAAGGAAAAGACGAAAAGCAGTGCGGAAGACATATCGTCCCGGATGACAGGGAGCGATTACGGGGCGATTGCCGGAGAAGGCGTGTCGGTGGAAGATATGGAAATGAACGCTTTCGATGCGGCCCTGGAACGGGCGAAGGAGCAGCACAGCATTGAGCGTTCCATGACGAGTATTAACCATGCAAGCAATTTTATTCCGGAAGAATTTAAGTCAGATGCAAGGCTGAGCAAGATTGCCGCGAAGCTGATGATGGCAAATCTTCCTGCCACGGCGGCGAATGTAAACCAGGTGACACAGGAGCTTGATAATTTAGAGACTATCAACCAGATGTCGGATCGTACCATCAGTTATTTGATCGAGATGGGGTTAGAACCGACTTCCGAGAATATTTACCGGGGAAGCTACGCGGGCATGCTGTCTTTTGGGGAGGTTTCCCCGGCGTTATGGCAGGCTTTGGAGGGGCAGGCGAAGGATGTCATCAGCCAGGCAGGGCTGGAGGAAAATGATCAGAATATCAGGAATGCAAAGTGGCTGCTTACCAATGAGCTTCCGCTTACCAAAGAAAGCATTAAAATGGTAGCTGATTTACAGGCGGCAAGAGGAACGTTTGATGAAGATGAATGTACGGACCGCATGATTGCCGCGATGTCGAAAGGATTCCTGGCAAAGACCGCTGTTTTGCTTGGCGGACAGACGCCAAATCCATATGTCAATGATTTAACGAATTTGCCGGCAAATAATATTAATATCAACGTGTCCACGATACAGCAGCCGATTAAGGCGTCTATTGATACCAATGGACTGACGGACAGCATGACGCAGATCCTGCTCGGGCAGGCAGGCCATGCGGAGCTTTCCGCGGCGAATGCGAGGACGATTGCGAACATACCAGGAATCCAGAATGATGCCGTTACCAAGACCATTGTGGAAAACCAGGATGTGACGCTTGGGAACCTGATCCGGGCGCAGGAGGAGATTAACAACGGCGATACTTCCTGGCAGAGGATACCGATTACCCCGAGCAATGCGCTGGCAGAGATCAGGGCAAGGCGGCAGTTGGAGGAAATCCGCCTGAAGATGACGACGGAGGCAGGAAACCGCCTTGCGGCAAAGGGCATCCGCCTGGATACGACAGGGCTTCAGAGAGTGGTACTGGAGCTTCAAAAGCTGGAGCAGGATTATTTCCAGAGTTTCCAGAACGGCACGGCCACCGCGGAGAACCTGTCCGAAAAGCTGGAATTGTTCCAGAGGACGACGGAAGCGGTCTTTTCTTTGCAGAGCGCGCCTGCTTTTCTGTTGGGGATGTCTATGGGAAACAGGAACGCGGCGACGCTTACGACGTTGTCGGACGACGCAGCGTCCCCGGATATGCGCATGATCCGTGCAAGCAATGCCTATGAGACGCTGTCAACGGAGGTACGGAAAGATCTTGGCGACAATATTCAGAAAGCATTCCAGAATGTAGACAGTATTTTAAATAATATGCACCTGGAAACGACGGAAGCGAACCAGAGGGCCGTCCGGATTCTGGGTTATAACAATATCGAGATTACAGAAGAAAATATCAATAACATGAAGCAGTATGACGGGGAAGTCAATTATGCGCTTTCCAAGCTCCATCCGGCGGTTGCCATTTCCATGATTAAGGATGGCATTAACCCGCTTGACACCCCGATTTCCGAGCTGAATGACCAGATTGATAAAATCAGGGAAAGGGAGGGCATTACTTCCGAGAAGAAGTACACCTCTTATTTATGGAAGCTGGAGCGGAGTGAGAATTTTACCAAAGAGGAGAAGAATGCGTTTATTGGTATTTACCGTCTGATCAGCGCGATTAAAAACAGCGACGGGGCGGCGGTCGGTTCGGTAGTCAATGCGGGGCAGGATCTTACCTTACATAATTTGTTACAGGCAGTCCGCACGGCGAAGAATGGCGGAATCGATGAAGAAATCGATGACGGTTCCGGGCTTACGGGCAATAAAGACGATTCGATTGTGACGCAGATTATGGACGGTTACGCCGGAAAGCCGGTAAGGGAAAAGGAAATTACGGAGATACCGGGGATGCCGGAAACGAAAGAAGCTCCGGTGACGGCGGAATATGCGGACACGCTTTCCAAAAATATTTTAGATACGATTACGCCGGAGAAGCTTGGCAGCATCTGGCAGGATTTGGACGGGAGCAGCGCCGGGGATAAGATGAACAATCTGCTGTCGATGTCTTTGGAAAATTTTGCGCAGGAAGTAAAGTATGCGGAACAGACGCCGGAAGGGGAACTGGCGGACAGGGATTACAACAATGCCGCGGCGGAACATATCCGGAATATTCTGGAGGAATCGGGCGAAGCTGTGGAATATCTTCTGGAAAATGAGCTTTCCGTATCGGCAAATATGATTGATGCAGTGAAGCAGTTAAGCACCGGGGGAAGGAAATTCTTTGACAAGCTGAACGGACAGGCAGAGGAAGCGGACGAGGAAAGCAGGCAGGCATTTTCCGAGGCGGCAGAGAACCTGGAGGACAGCTTTACAGATGAGGTAAGTGCGAAAGAAGCTTATCAGAGCTTTACGGATGCGGCAAAACAGGTGATTGCCTCCGGCTATGATGATTTGGAGCTGGCTGCCGAGGATACCTGGGGGCTTCAGAGCCTTACCAATATGGTGAATTTTGTTTCTGTGCTCGCACAGAAAAGAGAGCAGTACCAGATCCCGATACAGACAGGCGACGGCTCGATTACGGCGGTTAATTTAACGCTGATCCGTTCGGCAGGGGATAAAGGAAAGGTTCATGTGGATATTGAATCGGCGCAGCTTGGGGAAATCCATGCGGATTATAAGATTACCAAAGGAAAGATTTCCGGTTTCCTTGTCTGCTCAAGCCGTGCAGGGCAGGATACGATGAGGGCACAGGAGAGAACTATGCGCAAACAGTTCCAGGAAGCAGGGCTGATGATAGGGACAATCAATTATGCCATTCAGGGAGGCCGCGCTTACCAGGCGAATTTAGGAACTTCGGAGCCGGATTCTAATGTAGATACAAAATTATTATATAAAGTTGCAAAATGTGTGATTGAAACAGTGAAGAGCGTAGAAAATCAATAGGAGGCAGAAATATGAGAATTAATCATAATATATCAGCAATTACGGCAAACAGCCAGTTAAAGAGGACAAATTCGGCGTTGGATCTCAGCCTGGAGCGGTTATCTTCCGGGTTCCGTATCAATAAGGCGGCAGACGACGCGGCAGGGCTCGCGATTTCCAGAAAAATGCAGACGCAGATTGACGGTTTAACGCAGGCATCCAGAAATGCTTCGGATGGGATTTCCGTAATCCAGACGGCAGAGGGCGCGATGAATGAGATTGAATCCATGCTCCAGAGAATGAGGGAGCTTTCTGTCCAGGCTACCAATGACACGAATACGACAGAAGACCGGGAGCAGATTCAAAAGGAAGTGGATCAATTAATCAGTGAAATTACCAGGGTTGCAGATACGACGGAATTTAATACGAAAAGCCTGTTAAATGGCTCTATCGACAGAAAGTCTTATTCCAGTGCGCAGAAGGTATCGCTGTTTTCTGTTTCTGACAATGTTATGACAAAGGAATATACCATTACAGTAACGCAGGATCCGCGTCAGGCTGTGGTACAGGGAAATGCTATCAATGGTTTTGAAAATGGAGAAAATGTTTCCGAATCGGAAGCGGGAACCATTACCATTAATGGAGAGTCTGTATCCATAGAACCGGGAGATTCTCTTTCTTCTATCTATACCAAACTGCGTGATTTGGGAGAGGGAATTGGCGTAAAGGTGTTTCCGTCAGATGGAAACGCAACCTATGAGGATGGAACAGATTCAACAGCAGGGTATGAACCAATGGAAATGACAGAGGGAGCCAGCTTGATTTTTGTTTCTGATGAGTATGGTTCCGATATTTCCGTACAAATTAATGTAGATAATGAAGCGCTTGCAACAGCACTTGGATTAGGTACTTCTATTCCGATTGCTTATGGTGTAGATGCCCAAGCAACATTAGGAGAGGAATTCAGTGAAACAGCCACGGTAAATGGGCTTGGTAAAAAGGTCACAGTTAGCGATATTGATGGATTTGAAATGGTTTTTGAAGTTATGCCGTGGTGTTCCGGAACAACGTATACGGATATCACTCCGGAGGAAGATTCCGTAAGTGATATCAGCACCGGGGACGAAGTGGAAGCAGGCATAACGGTATTGGAAGCAGGCCCGATGGCACTGCAGATTGGGGCAAATGAAGGGCAGACCCTGGAGGTGCGCATTCCGGATATCTCTTCAGAGAAGCTTGGAGTAAACAATGTCAATGTAAAATCTCATAATGGAGCAGAACGTGCAATTACCACAATTGACCTTGCGATTAACCAGGTTTCCGGTATCCGGGCAAAGCTTGGCGCCTACCAGAACCGCCTGGAGCACAGCATTAACAATCTGGAAACCTCCAATGAAAACATGACAGAGGCCTTAACGCGTGTCCTCGATACGGATATGGCAACGGAAATGACGGAGTATACCCAGAAAAACGTGCTTGCGCAGGCGGGAACTTCCATGCTTGCCCAGGCAAATGAGCGTCCGCAGATGGTATTGAACCTGCTTCAGTAAGATAACGGGGGCAGGCCATGAAGGAAGAAACGATGAGAATATTTACGGCAAGGATTTCAGAAGCGAACCGAAGCGGGCTTGTCGTGGTTATGTATGATATTATCTTTGCTTCTATAGAAGAGGCGGAGGAGCTTTTAAAGGCGGGCGATAAGGACGGTTTTCACAGGGAGGTTTCCAGGGCGCAGAAGACGCTCAGGGAGCTGATGGCGACATTGGATATGCAGTATGAAATTTCCAGGCAGCTCATGTCCCTTTATATTTACGCAAACCGCTTTATTATCGACGCATTAAGGTTAAAGAGCGCGGAGCCGCTTTCCGAGGCGCTGCGCGTCTTAAAGCCTTTGGGAAAGTCCTTTGAGGGAGTGGCAGAGCAGGATAAGTCCCTGCCGGTAATGGAGCATACGCAGCACTTGTATGCAGGGCTTACTTATGGCAGGGGGACATTAAACGAAACGATTTTATCAGGAAATTCCAGGGGGTATAAGGCATGAAAATATTGGTGACAGGGGGCGCCGGGTATATCGGCAGTCATACCGTAGTAGAATTACTGCAGGCAGGGTATGAGCCTGTGGTGGTGGATAATTTGTGCAATTCCAGCAGGGAATCGTTAAACCGCGTAGAAAAGATTACCGGGAAAAAGGTTATTTTTTATGAGGCGGATATCCGTGACAGAGAAGCATTGGAGGAGATTTTCTCGAAAGAAGATGTGAAAGCCTGCATCCATTTCGCAGGCCTGAAAGCTGTCGGGGAATCGGTCGCAAAGCCGCTGGAATATTATGAAAATAATATTTCCGGCACGCTGGTCTTAGTCGATGTTATGAGAAAGCATCAGGTAAAGAATATCGTATTTTCTTCCTCGGCGACCGTTTACGGAAACCCTGCATTCCTGCCGATTACGGAGGAATGCCCGAAGGGAGAAATTACGAACCCGTATGGGCAGACAAAATCCATGTTAGAGCAGATTTTGATGGATATCCAGAAGGCGGATAACGAATGGAATGTCATTCTCCTTCGTTACTTTAACCCGATTGGGGCGCATGAGAGCGGGCTGATTGGGGAGAACCCGAACGGAATCCCGAACAATTTAATGCCTTATATTACGCAGGTTGCGGTAGGAAAATTGGATCATTTGAATGTGTTCGGCAATGACTATGACACAAAGGACGGAACCGGCGTGCGTGACTATATCCATGTGGTGGATCTTGCTATTGGGCATATCTGCGCGCTGGAAAAGATCAAAGAAAATCCGGGATTGAAGATTTACAATCTCGGCACGGGCGAGGGTTACAGCGTTCTGGAAATTGTAAAGAACTTTGAGGAGGCTTCCGGCGTATCCGTCCCTTATGAAATTGCGCCGAGGCGCGCCGGGGACATTGCCGCCTGCTATGCCGATCCGTCGCTTGCAGAAAAAGAAATGGGCTGGAAGGCAAAACGCGGCTTAAAAGAAATGTGCGCGGATTCCTGGAGATTCCAGAAAGGAAACCCGAACGGATATGAAAAATAAGCACAAAAAAGGTTGATTTTTTAGAAATAAATTGGTACTATTGTACTATCAATAAAGAAAGAAAGGAGGAATTGCATGAAGAATTACGAAAAACCAACCATTGATGTCTGTCAGATGAGGTATGAAGGAGTCTATGCGGCAAGCGGCGATATGGCGTCAAATGGGGCTGACGGCAGCGGCGGCGGCAAACCGGGATGTGACAGTAAGTATGTGAACGGGGTATGGCATAAGGATAACTATGACGGCAAGACATATTTAAGCCACTTGGGCTGCAACGGCTGTCCTGCATTCCGCTGGAATGGCTGCGGGCTTCAGATTGATGAGGCTTATCTGGAAGGGGCAACCAGCTATAACGTTGATAACGGAAAGAGAATGCCGGGCTGGGAGGCCAAAGGCCATGCAGCGGACGAAAAGATCGACTGGACTACATACGATATGTAAAAGATTGCATGAAAAAAGAAAAGAGGTTTTTGCAGCAGTAGGCAAAGACCTCTTTTTTATAATTGACAGTTATGTTTGAGAGTTTTGCTCCAAGTATTCAATATAATCCTTTGCCGTTTCCGCCGCTTTGTCTTCCATATTGCAGCAGAGGCGGAATACTGGGACGAGGTCTTTTGCCTGTTTTGCGAAAGTAAGGTTTTTAAGCAGAAGCTCTTCCGTCCAGGACGGGGAGATCAGCCGCTGGGAGACAAGGAGCTGTTTTTCATCTTCGGAAAGCGTTTCGATCCGGTTTTCCTTTGCCTGTTTAAGAAGCACAATTCCGCCGAGAGGGTATTTTTTTGGGGTATAGATATTAGAGGTTCCGCACCACGGCATTCCATAGACGGCTACGGAGCTGTTCTTTACTTTGCATAGATTGAGATCCCCATTTAACAGCTCTGTTCCAAAAAGCTTGTTCCAAAGCCTGGTATGGGTGGATTTTCCTGTCCCGGAACAGCCGGAAAACAGCCATGCTTTCTTTTTATGTAAAATAGAGGCAGAGTGAAGCGCAAAATAACCGTGCTTTTGTGCAAAGAAAAGAAACGCATCACGGAAGGCGTAAAAAAGCTGCTGTTTCAGTTCGTTTTTTTCGGCATCAGCCTTTATATAAAGCCGGATAAAGCACCCGTCAGCAGAAATCCGGCAGCCTTTCACCCCGTTTTGCTGTGGAAACCGAAAAATATAGTTAGTATCTTCATAACAGATTTCTAAAATGTCAGTTTTAATGAGTAATTGCCCGACGGATGGATCTTTTGGGACAGGGCAGCATAGGATATGCTGCATGACTTTGGTGTCTTCCGGGCAGGCAAAGTCTGACAGGGAAGGATACAGCAGATCAGGATCGCCATAGTAGCCGACAGTGATATCTCCAATACGGAAGCATAGATCCGGGGTTTTTGGCGGTTCTTCCTCTTCCAGAATCCGTAAAGAAATAAGCTGTAATAAAAAGGCGTCCAGATCGGTTTTTAACTCTGGGATGTCCGTTGGCTCTGCTTCATAGTGTGCTGCCAGGGCGTCCAAAAGCTCTGTGCGCCCTGCTCCCTCCTGCAGCTTCTTCCAAAGGAAAATACCGGTGTCATTCAGCCGGATGCCCCGTTTATGAACCGCGATGTTCTGCCCGAAAGGGAGCAGATAGGTAACGTCTTCCAGTGTCTGCAGAGTATATTGCCTTGAAATTTTTATCATAATAAAATCCTTTCGTTTTTTATGAACGCTGTTTATTTTTTGTGAGTAATAAAACGGTAAATATTCCCGATTGGGTGGGAAATACGGTGGCGCACGGGGCGTAAAAACAGCCATGTCCTGCTAAGAAGGATATAAATCGGGTTTTTGCAGGAAATAAGCTTTCCCTTCCGGCGGAAAGAAACCATAAGCGCTTTTATCTGATCCGGGCGGAGAGGGCCTTCCACCTCCACCTGATTGTCTCCCACCATATAAAAACCGTCCTGCGTAATTCTGCAGATCCTGTGGATTACCAGCATCCCGCTGTCCCGGCGGTATAAAACAACATCCCCCCTGTGGAGCTTCTCTGTATCGGCGGCGGCCAGTATCGCCTGATCCCGTCCTTCCGTGAACAAAGGGAACATACTTGTCCCTCTGGGGCTGATTTCCATAGTCTTTCCTTCCTCCAGCAGAGGAAGCATCATGTCGAGCAGGCTTTCCTTTTCTTTCATACGAATATAAACCCTCCTTACCGCTTGTTTATGGGTATATAGTACCTTATTTTGACGTTTTTTGCAAATAAATAAGAGGGAATAATAAAAAAATGGAGGTGATACTATGAGAAATCCAAACAGTTTTGATTTTAAAGATTTAATGACTTTTGGTCTTTTTTTATTTCATAGGAAATTTCTTCGGAATTTCCTATGAGGCCGCTTCCTTCGGAAACGGCTAAGATCCGAACAAATGCGGGCTTTGCCCGCTTTGTTCCTGGCATTGCTTACATTTATCTGTAAATAAGCATACATAGCAAAAGCCACCTTTGTACTTTGACCGATAACAGGGTGGCTTTGCTGCCTATAATTGGCCAACCACTTGTGGGCGGCTGCTTTTTATGTCTATAATATAGCATACCCCTGGCATGATTGCAAGAGTCTTTTTTGTTTGTCTGGCAGATTCTACAATCTTATGGTTAATCTCAAAATATATACAAAACCGTCCACCTTAAATAGAGCTTTCCTGGCTTTGAAGGATCTTCTGAACCTCATCCAAAGGCTTTCTGACAAGCTTCGCTATCATAGTTAAAGGGAATGATTCTTTAGCCATATCCAGAATCATTTGTACTCTTTCCTGCTCTATCTGAATTCTCTCCTTCTCCGCCTTTACTCTCTCTTTTTCTGCCTTTACCCTCTCTTTCTCTGCCTTACTCCTCTCTTCCTCGATTTTAGCCATCTTTTCTTTAACTCTTGCCTCAACTTCTGCCTCAATCTCCGGTTTCATGATTTCCATTAATGCCCTGCACATACTATCCTCTCCTTTCAAAATTTCTACCACATCTTTATTCGCATTCACTGCCAACTGCAATACATCATCCGCCAAAGACCTGCTGTGGACACCTTCCAGCCCCTCTGCTTTGCGGATTAACCTTTTCAGCCCTTCTTTCCCGAGCTTTTTTGACAGGGATTCCAGCCATATATGTTCTCTTTCCTCCAATTCTTTCATGACAATAATCTATACGGAAAGAAGGACAGGCCCGGATATCCAGTACACGCCTACAAATTTCCTCGTTATGGTAAACCCAAGATCCTTCAGCTTTTTAAACAAAGCATTCGGTTTCCCTTCCCGAATCAAAGAGACGGTAATTTCATCCACCTTGCGCTCGTCCACCATTTTTCCATCCACTTTATACAAAAAAGCATATGCAAGAACTTTTAAGAATACATCAATATTCAGACCGTCACCTAGGGATTTATATTCTACAACATTATACTTCTTAAAAATCCTGCCAATGCAGTTTTGAATATCCGCCTCTGTATTTTTCTTGATTACCAGCAGGTCAATCCGCAAAGGCTGGGAATTTAATAAATACTCTCTTTCATATTCTAATTCTGCGCTTTCTTCAAGAAATTCCAGTTCCACAGCAGAGGCAAATCCGGAATGCCAGTCCTTTAACACCTGCTCCGATTCTCCGCATTCTTCCACAAACTTTTCCATAACACAATTCCTCCTGCACATCATTATACATAATAGAAAATAAAAATTCAATAGTTAATGAAAACAATCAAACTTTTTTGACAAATCATGAAATTATATATTTGTGTATATAAGAAGCCTATTTTTGAATTGATTGCAAAAGCCTTTTTTGTTTGTCATATTCCACCAGCCTGCATTTTGCTTTGATTCGCCCGATTTTTCGCATTTCTATATTCTTTTGGTATTTTGGGAAAATTTTCTTGACTTTGTAAAAAAAAGATCGTAAACTGAAATCAGGTAACTGTTTATTTATCAAAACGATATAGGTAAGCACATTTTTGGGGTTTACAATTATGGAAAGGGAGGTATTTTAGAAAGTGAAAAAGTATGAAAAGCCAGTATTGACGGCAAATGAGTATCTTGCTGAGGGTGTTTATGCAGCCAGCGGCAGTAGCGATACAGTAGGTGAAGAGGTTTCCGGTGACTGCTGGACAGTAAGCGTTACTAAGGATCAGACGGATGCGGGCGGATACTGTACATTCCGCGTAGCTGCAACACACAGCCAGAGCGTGACACATATTTCCACAAAGACAGTGGTTACGATTCAGTTCAGTGATGCTGTTACCAGCGCTGAGTTTGAAGGATTTACCGCGTCTGTCAGTGGAACTACAGTAACATTGACAAGGGAGAGTCATGCAAATGCGTACTATTCCGGAGATAACTTCAATACATTATTGAAGATTTGGTCGGATAACTATAAGACTATCGACGTAGTTAGCTCGGGAATTACCTGTACTCATGCAGTCAATGTCCAGGGAGGATATGACTGATAGCTTGTGAATGACTGCGTTTAGCGGTCGGTGATTGATTTTAAGGGTAAAATTTTAAATGGGTGATGTAAGAAGCGGTAAGCCGGCAGGTTATGCTCTGTCGGCATATGCCGCTTTCTTTTGCTTTTTACGTAAGCCTGGATTAATGGGGGAAGGACATTGGGAAAGATAAAAGAAAGGCTGGCTTTTTATATGGGGCGCATTAAGGCCGGCAGGTTGCAGGAGATGGCAGCGCAGACTAAATGGATTTACGGGTACGCAAAGAGGTACTGGCTCGCCATGATATTTTATACTGCTCTGGGATTAGTTGGAACCGTGATTTCGCTGGGGGCAAGCCTTGTATCGAGGGATTTGGTCAATATCATCACGGGGCATGAAACGGGGGAAGTAATTAAGACTTTTACCATGATGATAGGACTCAATATCGGAACAACGGTTATGAATCAGATTTCCGGCTATGCGTCGAGCCTGATCAGTATGCGGGTGGATGCGGAGATCAAAGCGGATATTTTTGAAAAGATCCTTGTGACGGATTGGGAATCCCTGACGGCATACCATACCGGGGATCTGCTGACAAGGTGGAGCTCGGATGCCTCGAATATTTCCGGCGGCGTGCTGAATTTTATCCCGAACATGATTATTTATATATTTCGTTTTATCAGCGCCTTTGTCGTTGTTATCTGTAATGACGCTTCGTTTGCAGTCTTTGCTTTCTTAAGTATGCCGGTCAGCCTGATTTTGTCCAAGACATTGATGAACCGCATGGTAAACAACAATAAGCGGAGCGCGGAGATGGGGGCAAGAATGTCAGGCTTTAACCAGGAGGCGTTTTCCAATATCCAGACCATCAAGGCGTTTGATTTGATTTCCCTTTATATTGGGCGGTTAAAGCAGCTCCAGAAGGAATACATTTCCATGCGGCTGGAATTTCAGCGGATGTCGATGGGAACCTCCCTGTTAATGACGACAGTGGCATTGGCGGTTTCTTATGCTGCTTATGGCTGGGGAATTTACCGGGTCTGGTCGGGGGCGATTGATTACGGCACAATGACGTTGTTTTTAGGACTGTCAAGCACGCTGACTAACACTTTACATAACCTGACCTCGTTAGTGCCTACTGCAATTTCCCTGACGACGTCGGCGGGGCGTCTGATGGATATCGTGGAAATGCCGCGGGAGGATTACAGTAAGGATGATGAAGTAATTGCCTTCCGGGAGAGAAACCGGGAGAGGGGAATTTCATTAAAGATAGAGGACGCCGCCTATGCCTACCACAATGGGACACGCGTATTTGAGCGTGCTTCGATGGAGGCGCACCCGCATGAAATCGTTGCGCTGGTCGGACCATCGGGGGAAGGAAAGACTACCATGCTGCGGCTTTTGCTGTCGTTGATCCCATTAAAGGGCGGCAGCTCTTTTGTGTATGGAAGCGCAGAGGACAGCGTTGCTATGAGCCCTTCGACAAGGAAATTGTTTTCCTATGTGCCGCAGGGCAATACGATGTTTTCCGGGACGATTGCGCAGAATATGAGGAATGTCAAGCCGGATGCGACGGACGAGGAAATTATAGAGGTTTTGAAGCTTGCCTGTGCATGGGAATTTGTGGAAAAGCTGCCGGATAAGATTAACAGCAAGGTCGGGGAGCGGGGCGGAGGCTTTTCCGAGGGGCAGGCGCAGAGGCTTTCCATTGCGCGCTCTTTAATCCGCCGATCGCCGATTCTTTTAATGGACGAAGCGACTTCCGCGCTGGATGTGGCGACGGAACGGAGGGTGTTGAAAAATATCATGAAGGACAGCTACCCGCGTACAGTGATTGTCACCACCCACCGTCCGACCGTATTAAATATCTGTACCAGGGTCTATGCGATCCGCCAGGGGGAGTGTGTTGTTCTGGGACAGGAAGAAATTGAACAGATGACGAGGGATTTTTAATCTGCAATTAGTCTTTTGACATATCGTTTTTCAACAGCCACGCGGCCAGACATTTCTTTTGAAAAGTCCGGTATGGCCTATAACTTTTCATAATAAAAATTTCAGGATTTTCAAAAGAAACTGTCTGTGACAGTGGCGTTCCTTTTAACAGAATCCAAAAGACTAATTGCAGGATTTTTAACCCATTTCATTGTATTTTTTCCGGCGGTGTGGTATAATTAGGCATATCGCTTATCATCAACCTGTGAACGAAGAAAACCACAGGTTTTCTAAGTATGTGTATAGCGCAGAGATGGAATACAGAAGGCAGGAATGGGGAGTACAATGACAGGGGTGCAGGATTTATTTTTGAAAATTTTAACGGCGTCGCTGCATGGGAGCCGTCTTTCCGGAGAGGAGATCGGGAAGAATTTCTGGCAGGTATGGCAGGAGATGAAGAAGATCGCCAGGCAGCAGGCAGTGTCCCCGCTGATATATGATTATCTCTTGTCATGGGAATCCGGACGTATGCCGGAGCAGGAGCAACAGTATTTAAAGCAGCAGGAATTTGTCACCGCCATGATGTATTACCAGATGGTAAATTTTGTGTTTATGGTGCTGGAGCTGTTACAGAAGCAGAAAATCCAGGGCTGTATTTTAAAAGGGGTCGGGATGGCAGGCTATTATCCCAGGGAAGAGTTAAGGAAGGCCGGGGACGTAGATTTGTATATTCCCGTGCCGGAGGAATTTGAGGCTTTCTGTAAGACGTTAAAGGAAAATGGATTTGAACGGGAGAAGTCGGTCACGGATCACCACAGGACCTATTATTATGTTTCCGACGGGGTAAAGTTTGAGTTAGAGGTACATATTAAACCGATTAATACGCAGGAGAATGCCGCTTTTAATAAAGAGGTGGATCAGATTTTTGCGCCTTTTGCCGCGGGGCAGGGGAAGGAATTTAGCAAAGCAGAGATTATCAACGGCAGTGTTCCGGTTCTTCCGCCGGAGGAAAATGCGTTTTACCTTCTGCTGCATATGCTGCAGCATATGTTAAGCGGCGGCATGGGAGTGCGCCTGTTATGTGACTGGGTGCTGTTTTGGGAGAAGGAAAAGATTTCTTCCGAAGAGCTGCTGTCTATGGTAAGGCAGTGTAAAATTGAAGGGTTTTATTATCTTGTGACAGGGATCTGCGTGGAGTATCTGGGACTTCCTATGGAATGCGTCCCGTGGATGGAGGGCAGGATGCCGGAAAAGGAACGTATGGAGCGGCTTTTAGAGGATATGTTCCTGGGCGGTGAGTTTGGGGAATGCGACAGTTCACGGATGCTGGCTGTGGAGGACAGGAAGCTGGGGTATTTTAAGGAGCTCCACAGGCAGATGCTTTTAAGGTTCCACAGGGCAGGGAAGGTTCCGCTGTTCTGGCCTTTTTTATGGGCGGCGACAGGGATTATTTTTCTTTATAATAATAAGCATCTGCGGAATACCTCCGCGCTTGACATTATCAAAAGCGCAAGGGAGCGGGGAAAGCTGTTGGAGGATTTGAAATTATTTGAAGACTGGGAGTCATAGGAAAGGTTGTGGAAAGCGTGAAAAGAAAAAATGGGTATCTTCTCCGGGAGCTGGGGAATTCCTATGTGATTGTGCCGATTGCGGGAAAACAGTTGAAATTTCAGGATATGCTCTCTTTAAATGAGACGGGGGCATTCTTATGGGAACAGTTACGGGAGGAGAAGACGGAGGAAGAGCTTTTGGAAGCTGTCCTGCTGGATTATCAGGTGGACGAAAAGACAGCCCGCCGGGATATCAGGGAATTTATCGATCAGGCAGGGAAGGCAGGAATTTTGCAGTAAAGGAGCCGCAGGCGGGCTTTGGAATACGACAGACTGTTGTTATAAAGAATAATAAAAACAGGGGAGGTGCATGGTCTGTATCGGTTTATCTATATCTTTATGATTATCGCCGGGGCGGCGCTCATTTACAGCACGATGCGGCTTTTGGTAAAGAGGAGGATGACGGAGGTTAATTCTATCCTCTGGTTTGTGATTGGATTTGTGACGATTCTTGCGGGATGCTGTCCGGAGATTGTGACAAACCTTGCGGCAAAGCTTTATATTGAATATTCGCCGGCGTTTGTTTTTATGGCGGCCATTTTGATCCTTCTTTTGATCGTGTTTGAAAATACCGTCATGATTTCCGATCTGACGTCGCAGGTACAGGAGCTTGCCATCCAGCTTTCCATTATGGAGGAGGAGCTTGCGCGTGCCAAGACGGCGGCGGGGGAGCAGGAACCGGCAAAGGCATGGGAAGAAGCTGCCGCGGCAGAAGAGGAGCAATAGAAAAAAGGGGGAAGGACAGTGAAAATCCTTTTATTTGGTTCATACGGGCTGTTAATGGAATCTGCTATTGTGAAGCTTCACAAAGAGGGGCATGAGCTGTTCGTGGTAACGGGGCGCAAGCTCCAGGAGGAGCACCACGACGGGACAGTGGACGCTTATTTTGTGGAATATGCAGATAACAGCTTATATTATGTATTTGAGAGCGTCAAGCCGGATGCCGTGATTTACACCGGAGCTTTTGACGAACTGTTTCACTGGAAAGAGCAGGCCGATGCCGCGAAGTACCTGGCAGGGCTTAACAATATCATTATCAGCGCGGTGAAAGGGAGCGTGCCGAAATTCATTTATTTTTCCACGACGGATGTTTACGACGCCTCGATGTCGGGGCAGGTTGCTGAGCATTCGGCAAGTGTCAGCACCGGAAATATACGGGAAATGACCATGAGGAGCGGGGAGGATCTGGTTCTGCGCTATAAGACCTCCACGAAAACAAAATTTACCATCCTGCGCTGCTCGGATATTTACGGGGAATGCAACGGCCAGTTTTATATGGACAGTTTCTTTATCCGTTCTTTGAAGACGTCCTTAATGAACCAGACAGTTTTTGTCGAGCATGGCAGGAGCCACAATATGATCCATGTGCAGGATGTTGCCGAAGCTTTGGTTAATGTCCTGAAGGCGGATCAGCTTCCGCATATGATCTATAATATAGCGTCGAATGATATTCTGTCGGAAGAAGGCTTTCTGGATTTTTATGAGGAGCATCTGGCAAAGCGCCCTCTCCAGAATGCAGTCGAGGCTGTCAATCCGTTTAACGGGGAGATTTCCTGTGAGCTGGCGGTAAAGGACTGGGGCTTTTCTGTCCGCGGGAACTTTAAGCAGGCTTTCCCGGAAATTATGCGGAAGTTTAAAATCTATCTGGACAGCCAGACCGGAGAAGTGAAGAAGAAAGGAAAATTCCAGCAGCTCCGGGAAAGGCTTCAGGAACTCTTGAAGTGGTTTTACCCGTATGCGGAGACGATTGTCGCCTTTCTGATTTTTTTCGGGTTTGACCGTCTGACGATGGATGTCAAATATTTTGAAGTCATAGATTTTTATATCCTGTATGTGATTTTGATTGCGATTGTCCACGGGAAAGGCAAGGCTACGATTGCCATTGTTTTAAGCTTTGCCGGGCATTTAATTAACTACGGCGGCTTTGTCGGGCAGGTCAGCCGGGGCATGATTGACTACAATACCTTTATCTGGGTGCTGCAGCTTCTTGTCCTGGGCATGAGCGTCGGTTATGTGCGTGATAACAACAACCAGAGAATTGAAGATGAAAAGGAAAATTCCGCGGCGATTTCCAGGGAGCTGGAGGATGTAAAGGAAATCAACAACAGCAATGTCCGCATTAAGCAGGTTTATGAGGAGCGTCTGCTGAATTATAAGGATAGTTTTGCCAGAATCTATTCTATTGTTACGCAGTTGAACGACCTGGAGCCGGATAAGATCATGCTTGCTTCGGTGGATGTCATCCAGAAGATTATGAATGTCACGGACGTCGCCATTTATAACGTAGGAAAAGGAAGCTATTACGGGCGTCTGGCGGCTTCTTCCAAAAATATGACCGGAAATACGAAAAAGTCGTTCCGTCTGGAGGATATGGGAGATGTCTACGAAGAGATTAAGGAACACAGGATCTTTATGAATACAGCCGTTGATCCGCAGAAGCCGGATATGGCGGGAGGCGTCTACCACGGGGAAGTGTTAGAGGCGCTGATTATTATCCAGAATGTTCCGTTTGAAAACATGACTCTGTATCATTCCAACCTGCTTGCCGTTTTGTTAAACCTGATTGCGCAGTCCATGCACACCGCTTCTATTTATCTGCAGGAAAGCGCGCTGTCGCGTTATGTCCCGAATACCAGGATTTTGAATACCCGTTCCTTCGAGCGTATCTTACAGATTCAGGAGGAAGGGCAGGAACAGAAGAATACCGAGTTCTTTGTGCTTGAGGTTATCAATTACGAAAACAAAACGCTGGAAGAGCTGGATAACCAGATTACTTCGCTTTTGCGCCAGCATGACTATCTGGGCGTTGACGAGGATAATAACCTGAAAATCCTTGTCACCAATACGAACAGGACAGAGGCGCATTTTGTTGTCGATCGTCTGGAAAGCAAAGGCATCCGTATCAATAAGGAGCCTTTGGAGGAAGAAGTGGAGGAAGTGGTGTAGATGATGCTGCGCATTCTTCAGATTTTTGTATGCAGCATACTGCTGATGTTTGCGTACATAATCACATTTTATAAAAAAGGGGAATTTACCTTTTATTTCCTGCAGTTTATTTTTATGATATTAACGCCGCTGATTGGGCCGGTTTTCCTGATCCTGTCGTGGCTCATACAGAAGATTTTCTTCCGGAAAGAGGTCAACCTGCGGGAGTTAAGCTTCCGGAAGGATATGCTGCATACCATTCTTCATCCGGACGAGGATAAGGAGCGGAATGTCGTCCCGGTAAAGGAGGCGCTGCTGGTTTCCGATACGCAGGATAAGCGGCGTGTCATGCTGAATGTGTTAAAGGGGGAGTATGAGAAGTCCCTGACGGTAATTACGGATGCGCTGGAAAATCCCGATACGGAAATTTCCCACTATGCGGCGTCTGTTATTACGGAGGTGAAATCCCAGTTCAAAGTAACGGTGCAGACCATGCAGGAGCAGTTAAAGGATTATCCTGACGATCCTGCCATGAAGGTAATGTTAATTGACTATATCCATGAGTTTCTGGGAAAAAATGTGCTGAGTGAAATCGAGGCAATGACATATATCACTATTTACCTGAACCTGATGGAAGAATTATTTGTG
Source organism: uncultured Lachnospiraceae bacterium (assembly GCA_947629585.1). Classification (GTDB taxonomy): domain Bacteria; phylum Bacillota; class Clostridia; order Lachnospirales; family Lachnospiraceae; genus MGBC100174. Next base: position 21,865 of record CANREH010000008.1, read on the forward strand.
CAGGACGCGAATTCCATTACCGGAACCATGTATAAGGATATTATTTACCATCTGATGGCGTCCGGGCAGAAGGATAAGGCGGAGCTTTGGGCAAAGCGGGCGCTGGAGCTCAGACCTGCCGATCTGGATACTTACAAAGGTGTTTTAAAATATTATTATGAAGTAGGAAATAAGAACGTATTCTACAATGTACTGGGGCAGTTAAAAGCTTCCGATATCGTGCTGGACAGGGAAACTCTCGATATCGTCCGCTTTTTTAAGTAAAAAGAAACAGAAGGAAGGCGATGGGGATGAACATAAATAATCTAATCATTTTAACAGAAGTGTTTTTGGGTTATTCTGTTCTGGTCTTCGGCCTGTCCGCCTTCTTTTTAAAGCCGCTGCTAAACGGCGTGGGATTTACCAAAGGGTTTCTGGCCTGTTTTCTTGCCGGGAATTTCTATGTGATGAATGTGACATTTTTTCTGCTGCTGTTTTTCCATTGTTCCAGCCGTTTTTTAACGATTTTTTTCCTGATTGCGGGGGCGTGTGTCCTCCGTATGATTTTTGATTTCCGTACCGTGAGGCCGGACTTTGGAAAGGCTTCCAAAAATTTCCGGCGTCTGATTGGGGGAAGATACGGATGGCATCTTTTTTTCCGAAGGCTCCGCAGGGCTTTGTTCGGAAATGTCAGGGAAGGGCTTCGCTTTGTCTTTATTAAGCACCAGATGGATGTGGGGGGCGTCCTGTTCTGTCTGCTGATCCACGGCTCCTATACGGCGCGCAGGCTGATCCTGTATTCCGGCTATGGCGGTTATGACGAGGTAGTCCATGCGTCCTGGGTCCAGAAAATGATGGGCGGGGAAATTTACGGCGACGGTGTCTATCCTTTTGGCTTCCATGAAATGATTTATGCCACGGCAAAGGTATTTGGAATCCATGCCCAGCAGGTTTTGCGGGATTTTGGTTTTATTACGGTAGTCTATATGGCGCTGATGCTGTACTGCATGGTAGCGGTAGTGCTGGAAAACCGCCTGATTGCGTTTGCCACGACATTTTTTTATGCCGCTGTCTGCATTTTTGTGCAGTTTTCCTGGGACCGCTTAGGGTTTGGCTACCCGCAGGAATTTGGGCTGGTCTTCTTATATCCTATGGCAATTTTCCTGTTCTATTATTTCCGGCAAAAAGATCGATTTTCCCTGGTCTTTTTCGGCATGGCGTTTTCCATGACATTATATGTCCATTACTATATCACGATTATTGCCCTGCTGCTCTGCTTTAGTATCGGCATTGTTTACCTTATCTATATCTGGAAAAAGAAAATGTTAATCCCAATCCTGATCTGCGGTATTGTTTCCAGCCTGATCGGGGCATCTACGATGGTGCTTGGCGTGGCGACAGGGCACCGTCTTCAGGGCTCGCTTTACTGGGCGCTTGGCGTCATTGAGGGGGACGATGGGGAAGAAGCGCCGGCGGAGGAGCTGTCTTCCCAGGAAGGAGAGGATTCCGGCGGGCTGGTGAGCATGGGAGGAGTCAGTCCGGGGGCTGTGAGCCCGGGCGCGGTCAGCGCAGGCTCCCTTGCCGCAGGGACAAAAGAGCCGGAAGAGTCAGAAGAGAGCAGGGCTCCGAAGGAACCGCTGTTAAAACGTCTCGGGAATGCGGCTGTTTTGGTCGGCTCTAATATAAAAAAATATTGTATTATTAACTGCGTGACGGAACATGGGTTCTGGGGATTTACAGCCCTGACAATAGCTTCGCTTCTTTTGGGAATCTATTATCTGACCTTTGGGAAGAAGCGTTTGATGGGGGCGTTTATTCTTTCGTTTGTCATCTATATTCTGCTGCTGGCGTTTTTAATGTCAACAGCGGGAATGGGGCTTCCTGTCATTATTGAGGATTACCGCGTGAGGGTCTTTTTATGCTATGCGCTTCCGTTCACGATAGGGGTATTTTTGCATTCTCTCTGGATGATTGCGGAAAATGTTTTCTTAAGCGGTAAAAAAGAAAAAGAAAGCTGGAGGCGCGGGTTCCGGAGATACGGCATGATTCCGATTTCCATTTTTATGCTGGTAACGCTGGTGTCGCAGAACCTGATCCGGCAGCCATCCAGGAGTATTGTCATCCAGCAGAATGAGATTGTGGATGTTTTTTACCATATCATAGATAATTATGACGATTTTAGCTGGACGCTGGTTTCGGACGTGCAGGAATATGCCATGTGCCTGGAAAACGGGTACCACTATGAATGGACGGAGCTTTTGACCCATCTTTCCAGCGGGACGCTTAATATTGTGATCCCGACAAAATATGTTTTCTTTGCGATTGAGAAGCGGCCGATTGACTATGGTACGGTGATTGAGACCGGGCAGAATATCCCGATACAGGGAGAGGTTTCCAGAAAGCACGCAATGGAGGGATTTGACCTGGCAAGCGTGGGAAGCCCGGATAAGCTGTATGTCCAGTACCGTTTACAGGTAATGTCCAAAGCTTATTACTGGGCGAAAGCTTATGCCGAGCTTTTCCCGGAGGAAATGAAGGTATACTATGAGGATGAAAATGTCATCTATTACTGCCTGACACAGGAGCCTTATTATCTGAACAATTTAAAGATTGACTATGGATATAATTCCCTGCTGCCGATTGAGGAAGGAACCAATACGCAGCCGGAAGGGGAAAAGAAGAATGCCGTACAGCCAGGAGAGGCAGGTACGGAAACAGAAGAAGAGAAAGAAGCAGAGGAGGATAAAGAAACAGAGGCAGAAACAGGAGGGGAAGGAACAGGAATAGAAGAGGAGGAAGTGACAGAAAGCGGGGAGGGCAGTGAGTGAAAAAGGTATTATTTGTGATTAATACGATGGGGCAGGCAGGGGCGGAGCGCGCCATGCTGGAGTTGATGAAATTAATGAACCTGCCGGATTATGAGATTTCCCTACTGGTCCTGTTGAACAGGGGCGAGCTGTTTTCTGAGGTGCCGGGGTTTGTGAAGGTGCTGAATCCAAATCCGGACAGCGGCTCGGTGCTTGCGGGCGCAAAGCCTGCGCTGGCAAAGCTTGTGATAGGGAAGTCTTTCCGAAATGCGTCGTTTTTTAGAAATATCCCGTGGCTTTTTAGAAATTTTCAGGAACAGAAAAAAGCCGGGAGAGTGCAGCCGGATAAGCTGCTGTGGAAAATTGTCAGCGACGGGACGGCAGTATTAAAGGAAACGTATGATGCGGCGGTTGCCTATCTGGAGGGAGGCGCGGCGTATTATGTCGCCGACCATGTCGAGGCAAAAAGGAAGATGGCGTTTATCCATATTGAATATGGGAAATCAGGGTTTACCCCGGTTCTGGATCACGGCTGTTATGATAAGATGGATCGCATTTATGCGGTATCGCTTGGGGTAAAGGAGTCGTTTTTACAGATGTACCCTGCCCTTGCCGGGAAGACAAAGATATTCAACAATGTGATCAATACCGATTTAATTAAGAAAAGGGCGGAGGAGGGCGCAGGCTTTACAGACGGTTTCCGCGGCTTCCGTATTGTCACCATAGGGCGGCTTCATTACCAGAAAGGATATGATATTACCATCCCGGTAGTGATGAAGCTGAAAGAACGGGGATATGATGTCCGCTGGTACGTGCTGGGGGACGGCCCGCAGAGGAAGGAAGTAGAGCAGTGGATTCAGGAGGCGGGGGCGGAGAAGGACTTTATCCTCCTGGGAGCTGTCAGGAACCCGTATCCGTATTTAAAGCAGTGTGATCTCTATGTCCATGCGACGAGATATGAGGGAAAAAGCATTGCGATTGAAGAGGCGCAGGCGCTTGGAAAGGCCGTCATTGCTTCGGACTGCCCCGGGAACAGGGAACAGATCCGCAACGGGGAAAACGGGCTTTTAGTGCCGCTTAATCAGGAGAAGATTACAGAGGCCGTGATTACTTTAATGGAAGAGGAAGGACAGAGAAGACGTTTTGAGCAGGCAAATGCTCAGATTGATTTTTCCAGGAAAGAACAGATTGCAGAATTTATGCAGTTCATAAATTCTGCCGGAGGAAAGGGGAGGGGCGAGTGAAGGATACGTTAATTATTATCCCTGCGTACAACGAAGGGAAGACTATCGGGGGACTTTTGGATCAGTTGTTAAATACGGACGCGTCCCGTTTTGCGGATATTTTGGTGATCAATGACCACTCTTCCGACAACACAAAGGAGGTCGTCTCTTCCTTTGGCAGCAGGGTCATCCTGGTGAACCATGTATTTAACCAGGGGTACGGGGCGTCTTTAAAAACGGGGTACTGCTATGCGCAGCGCAGGAATTACCGGTATGTGATCCAGATGGATGCGGACGGGCAGCATGCCCTGATTAATTTGAGCCGGATGTATGACAGGATGACAAAGGAGGGTGCGCCGGATATCCTGATTGGTTCCCGCTTTATGGAAGGAAGCATATCCTTTCCGATTTCTTCCGCAAAAAAAATTGCGATTACCTATTTCCGGTTTTTGATTAAACGGAGCACGGGCGGGAAGATCACTGATCCGACTAGCGGGCTTCAGATGCTCAATCAGCGGGCATTTGGCTATTATGCCGGCTATCAGAACTTTGATTTAAAATATCCGGATGCTAACATGATCATTAAAATGCTGTTGCTGGGGTACCGCATAGAAGAACTTCCTGCCGTGATGTATGCGCGGGAAGAAGGAAAAAGCATTCATTCCGGATTAAAGCCGATTTTGTATATGATTGTCATGTGTATCAGCACGACATCCGTCATGCTTCGGTACCGGAGAAAGAAAAGGGGGCAGGGCATTGATTAAACGATCGCAGTATGTGCAGCTTACGCTTTTGATTCTGCTTGTTTTTGTGCTGTTTTTGCTGACTGCCACAAGTATTTCCTATCAGGACAGCAGCGTTGCCGTCAGTGAAGAGACGGAATATCAGCCGGAAGAGGAGGAAGACAGCGGAAACGAAGTCTCAGATGATGAAATACAGACAGAAGAGGTTCTGCATGAAAATGTATTCACGGGAAAAGAAGAGGTTGTCATTATTCAGGGGGATAATACCGTTGGCGCGGAGAATATCGCCAAAGAATTAGTCCTGTTAAAAAAGCCGTATTTATATTATAAAACAATGGACGAGGTGCCGGATGCCGTCCGGGAAAGCATGAAGGATCTGATTCTTTGTTCCAGTATAGCGAAAGGATATTACAGTTATGAGGATGTGATAGAAGCCACGGAACAGGGAACGGATATCATCTTTGCGGTAATGCCGTCGGAAAGTACCCAGGAAGAGTGGGCAAAGCTGATGGGAGTCCGGTTTATCGGCGACCGATATACCCAGAAAGGGTTGATTGCCCTGGGGAATTTTATGGTCGGGGGACTTCGGTGGTATGAGGATTACCGTGTAAGGACAAGGCGCGTCAAGGTGGATTCTACCAGTAAGACCTATCTGGCAGGGATGCTGGAGAAAAGCAAACAGGATATCATGCGGAATGAAGATGCCACGGATATTATCTGGAGGACCGTGCATGAGAACAGCAGGATTTTAGTCGTCAACGGCAACTTTTTTACGGATGAGAACCATATGGGGATTTTAAATGCGATTTTTTCCAAGCTCAATTCGGATTATGTCTATCCGATTGTCAATGCGAAAATGCTGTTTGTGGAAAACGCGCCGTATCTGTCAAGGGAAAATGACGAGGAAATGCAGGAGCGGTATGCGAGAAATTCCGAGCGTTTTCTGGAGGAAATTGCGATTCCGGGCATTATTTCCCTGGCGATGGAGCTGGAAATCCAGCCGCAGTTTTACGGCACCCGCTATCTTAAGAATGCCGCCAGCGACATTAAGTCCAACAGCGTGGATTTTTTGTATAAGGAACTGGGAAAAATCGGCGGGGATATCCAGGTCAGCGCCTATATGGAGCAGTTAAGCAGGGTTGTCAAGAGTATGGAGCTTTTTGAGGAGACTACGAAAAAGGAAGTGACTTCCATTTTGTTTCAGACCAACAACAGCCGGATGGAAAAACAGATTATGTCGGCATTGGATTATACGGGAAATATTTCGTCCGTTGTCCATAAATGGGACTATTACCCTTATATGGGGGTAAGTGAAGAGGGGTATGTCTATATCCCTATGATGACGGAAGGCTTTACCATTGATGACGAGCTCCTGGTATGGTTCGATGAAGCGGCGGCTTCGATTGGGCTGATTACGCATGGAATCCCGATGGAGGATATTATTTATCCGCCGAAGGAGGAAGACGAAGACTGGGCAACCATCTTTAAGGATTTCGGTTCTTATTATTATACGGCGTGCCAGAAATACGAGTATCTTGATGGAGTGGATGCGCAGGAGCTGGAACAGAGGGTACGCAATTACCTGGCGATGGAACCGAAAATTACCTATGGGGATAAGGAAATTCAGGTCAATGTTGAAAATTTGAATGGAAACGGGTATTTTATTCTGCAGACGGAAAAGAAAGTGCAGAAAATATCTTCCGGATCTTATGAGGATATCGGGAATGACGCCTATCTCCTGACCATAACAGAGCCGGAAACCAAAATTACCTTAAGAGAAGTAACAAAGTAAAGGGAAAGAAATGGAGTTGCCTATGAAAGTTTGTGTGATTGTGGAAGGGTGTTATCCTTATATCATGGGTGGCGTGTCAAGCTGGACCAATAACCTGATAAGCCAGATGCCCGATGTGGAGTTTATTATACAGACTGTCGTTGTTGACCGTTCTATGCGGGGAAATTTCCGCTACAAGCTGCCGGAAAACGTGGTGGAGGTGCGGGAGATTTATCTGCAGGATGACGACTGGGTCGGGAAGCGTCCGGTAAAGAAGCTGAAGCTTTCGGCAAGGGAAAGGGAAGCGTTAAAGAGCCTTATTTTCTCAACCAATGTAGACTGGCCGGGCGTATTTGAGCTGTTCCGCAACCAGAGCATTACGTTAAATAATCTTCTGATGGGGAAGGATTTTCTGGAGATCGTGGAGGAATATTATGAGGAAAGCTATGACCGTGTGGCGTTTACCGGGTTTTTGTGGACCATGCGCTCCATGTACCTTCCGGTCTGCATTATCCTGAAAAACCAGCCGCCGCAGGCGGATTTGTACCACAGCGTGGCGACCGGGTATTCCGGGCTCTGGGGCAGCATGGCGAAATATTTGTACCAGTCGCCGTTGTTGATCTCCGAGCACGGGATTTATACCAGAGAGCGTGAGGAGGAAATTATCAAGGCGGACTGGGTAAAGGGAATCTATAAGGACATCTGGATTCAGCAGTTTGCCAAGTTTTCCCACTGCGCCTATGCCTATGCGGACACCGTGACCTCCCTGTTTGAAGCGGCGCGCCAGCTCCAGGTGGAGATTGGCTGTCCGGCGGAAAAGACGATGGTAACACCGAACGGCATTAAGCCTGCAAGGTTCCAGAACCTGGAGGGAAAAGCTCCGGATGATACCTTTATCAATGTCGGCTCGGTACTCCGTGTCACGCCGATTAAAGATGTCAAGACCATGATCCATGCGTATTATTACGCCAAGCAGACAGAGCCGAGGCTGAAATTATGGATTATGGGGCCGTTGGATGAGCAGCCGGAGTATGCGCAGGAATGTATTGACACGGTGAAGATGCTGAATTTAAAGGATGTGGAATTTACCGGGCCTATCAATGTCACGGATTACCTGGGGAAAATGGATATTTTTCTGCTGACAAGCATCAGCGAGGGGCAGCCGCTGTCCATATTGGAGGCGTTTGCCGCAAAGGTTCCGTGTGTCGCAACGAATGTAGGAAACTGTGCCGGGCTGATCCACGGGGAGCGGGACGATTTTGGCGAAGCGGGGATTGTAGCGCCGGTTATGTCCATCTCCAAGCTGTCGGAAGGAATCCTGACGCTGGCAAGGGACGAGGAGCTGCGAAAACAGATGGGGATGAACGGCTACCGCCGCGCGGTGGAGCTTTACAACGATGCGGACTGCATGGAGACTTACCGTAATCTGTACCGGACCTTGACCAGTAAAAACAGGAAATAAAGGGGGAAGGGATATATGGCTGGAATTGGATTTGAATTAAAGCGGATTTATAAAAAGAGAAATCTGAAAAATATGCTTCAGGGAATCGGATACAGTACCGTTGTAACCGTAGGCCCTACCATCCTTACGATTGCGGCAATTTTGATCAGCTATAAGCTGCTGGGGATCAGCCGGGAATCGTTTGCTGACAGGGAGCTTTTGTCCTCCATGATTCTGTATTCCTTTATTTTTCCGTTTATGATAACGACGCCGATCAATACCGTCTGGTCGCGTTATATTGCGGATAAGATTTTTAATGAGCAGTTTGAGGACATTTTATCCTCTTATTATGTGGGGCTTGTTGTCGTGGCTGCCATAGGCGCGCTGCTGGGCGTTCCGTTCTTAGTGCGCTCCTGGTTTGTGAGCGATATCACCATACGGTTTTTGTTTACCGGGTACTGCCTGTACATGGCATTGATTGTGGTGTTTTTCACCATGACTTACCTTTCGGCGACGAAGGATTATAAGATTATTACTTTATATTTCTTCCTGGGGCTGTTGTTTGGCGTGCTGGTCGCCTTTTTCCTGGTAAGGTCGGGAGACGCATTGATTGACGCAATCCTTACCGGGCTTGCCGTCGGCTTTTTTGTCATTGCGGTCGGGCAGTTTACCTATGTGCGCCGTTATTTCCGGGTGTTCAGTAAAAATTATAAGGAATGCCTCCAGTATGTATGGCGTTATAAGCTGCTGTTTTTGTCCAGCTTCTTTTATGTGTTCGGGCTTTATATCCATAACTTTGTGTCCTGGACCACAAGGATGGCGGTCGTCGTAAAAAACACCTTCCTTTCCGCCCCGCCGTATGATATGGCGTCCTACCTTGCCATGATGACGAATATTTCCACAATGGTTATCTTTATTGTCATTGTAGAAACGGATTTCCATGACAGGTACCAGATTTATTCCGAGGCGGTGCTCCGCTCCACCTTAAAGGAGATCCGCAAGGCAAAGGAGGATATGTTCCGTCTTCTGGGAAACCAGATTGCCTATATCGTGGAAATCCAGGCAATCTTAAGCTGCCTGATTTTCCTGATCGTGGAAATATTCTTCCCGCTTATGGGGTTTTCCGGAGAAATTATCCAGATTTACCCGGTGCTTGCCGTCGGATATCTGGCAATCTTTATCATGTACTGCAATATTGTCTATCTGTACTACTTCTCCGACCATGTCGGCGCCTTTATCGCCGCCTTCCTTTTCTGGCTGGTGACATTCCTGGTAAGCCTCTGGGCGCGCAGCCTTACCATACAGTTTTATGGGATCGGGGCTTTGATCGGGGCTTTGGTCGGATGGACATACAGTTTTTTCCGGCTGCGGTACATGGAAAATAACCTGGATTTCCATATCTATGGGCATGGGAAGCTTTTGCCGGAGAGGAAAGAAGCGATGCCGACGCCGGTATCCTTCCGCCGGGATCAGCAATAGAAAAAAATAAAAGAAAGGAGAAGCCAGAGGCGGCGGTTCATGCGCTGCAGCGTGATTTTCACGCTTTTGGCAAAATACAAGTATGAAAAGAAAAAAAACGTGGGAACGGGGAGCAGGTATCCTGCTTCCGGTAAGCAGCCTGCCTTCCAATTACGGGATCGGGACCTTTGGAAAGGCGGCGTATGAGTTTGTGGACAGCCTGGCGGCAGCCGGGCAGAATTACTGGCAGGTGCTCCCGATCGGGCCGACAAGCTACGGGGACAGCCCGTACCAGTCCTTCTCGGCATTTGCGGGAAATCCGTATTTTATCGATCTGGATATCCTGATCGAAGAAGAGCTTCTTTCAGAAGAAGACGTGAAGGAAGCGGACTGGGGAAGCGGGCCGGACCGGGTGGATTATGAAAAAATCTACAACAGCCGCTTTTCTGTCCTGAAAAAAGCCTACAAAAACAGCCGCCATAAGAATACAAAGGCGTATAAAGCCTTTGAAAAAGAAAATCAGTACTGGCTTGCCGATTACAGCTTTTATATGGCGGTCAAAGATTCTTTTGACAGCGTTTCCTGGACAGAATGGGAGGAAGATATCCGTTTCCGGAAGCCGGAGGCAGTGAAAAAATACCAGAAAGAATTAAAAGAGGAAATTGCCTTTTATTCCTTCTGCCAGTATAAGTTTTATGAGCAGTGGGGAAAGCTCAAGCAATATGCCAATGAAAAAGGCATTAAAATTATCGGCGACATTCCGCTGTACGTGTCTATGGACAGCGCGGATGTCTGGGTACACGGCGATTTGTTCGAGCTGGACGAGAGGAAAAAGCCGATCAATATCGCAGGCGTGCCGCCGGACTGCTTTTCCGAGACCGGGCAGCGCTGGGGGAACCCGCTGTACCGCTGGGATAAGCATGAAGCGGATGGGTTTGACTGGTGGCGCCGCCGCATGAAGGCAAACGCCAATTTCTATGACGTCATCAGAATTGACCATTTTATCGGGATTGTCCGGTATTACAGCATCCCGGCGGACTGCCCTACGGCAATGGAGGGCAAGTGGGTTCCCGGGCCGGCAAAGAAACTGACCGATGCGATTGCGGAAGCAATCCCGGATACTTACATCATTGCGGAAGATCTGGGCGTGGTGGTGCCTGCCGTCCGTTCCCTCCAGAAAAAGACAGGCTGGCCGGGAATGAAAATCCTGGAGTTTGCCTTTGACGGGCCGGACAATGAGTACCTTCCGCATAACCTGACCGATAAAAACTGCGTCATTTACGGAGGAACCCATGACAATGAGCCGCTGTTAGGATATTTCCAGAGCAGGAAAAAGAAAGAGCTGTCCTTTGTCTATGATTACCTGGGAGTCAGGCGCGTCAAAGATCTTCCCCATGCGATTGTCCGCGCGGGCTATGCAAGCATTGCCTGCCTGGTCATGAACCAGATGCAGGATATCCTTTCTTTGGATAACAGCGCAAAAATGAACACGCCGGGAACGCTTGGCGGAAACTGGGAGTGGAGGCTGCTCCCGGGACAGTTCGGGCAGAAAGAAATTACATGGCTCCGCGGGCTGTCAGAAACCTTCGGGCGCTGTAAGAAAGAAAAGTAAACTTCCATGCCGGGCATGCCCGGCACTATCATAAATAAAAGTCCTCCGTCTCTCATACAGGACCAGGCTGGCAAGCAAGCTTGCCGTCTGTTCCTGTATGGAGACTGGGCTTTCAGAGTAAGTAAATGAAAGAAGGGCAGGAAATGTTTGAATTTTTGAAAAAGATTAAAATCGGTATGATGGCAAGCGCCGTAATCACAACGGTCATGGGGCTGGTGCTGCTGTTAAATCCTCTGGAAGTGACCGCCACAATCTGTTCCCTGATAGGATGGATCATCCTGATCTTCGGAGTCTTCGGGCTGCTGAGCTACTTTGTATTTAATGTCGGGATGGTAAATGGATTTGAGCTGGGGTTAAGCATTGTGGAAACCCTTCTGGGGCTTTATATCGCCGTCAATCCGGGAAGCATTGTCAAATTTGTATTTTTAATCATTGCCGTGATCTTATTCGTGCATGGAGTCGAGGACTTCAATACCGCCATGCAGATGAAACGGAGCGGTTATAAGAAATGGTGGGTAACCTTCCTTCTTGCCGCCATTACCATGATTCTCGGCGCGGTGGCATTAGCCAAGCCGTTTGAATCTACGGCATTATTGCTGCGTATCATCGGCGCGAGCCTTCTCTTCGACGGCATCAGCGATTTGTTCATTGTCCATAAGGCGTCCAAAGTCGTAAAGGCGGCGAGGGAAAAGGCAGAGCCGATCGATGTAGAGGCGAGGATCAGGTAAATTTAAAAACAGAGTGGATAGTTTGCAACTGGCTTAGAAATTAATCAGGGGGCTGCCGTATTAAGGAATATAAGAACAATATAGTATCTTGTATGCTTAATCCTTATTGTGACAGCTCCTTGAATGGTTTTTTTATATTTAATTTGAATAAGAATCTTTTTCAAGGCTTAAATCAATATATTGGAGTGCGTAGTCGTCAAACAAACTTCGTTCAGATTCAATCCGACGAACTGTATGCTCACAGTAATATGCTTCTGTTTCAACTCCGATGCTATTTCTTTCATTATTGATAGCAGCAAGCATTGTTGTTCCGCTGCCACAAAATGGATCTAAAACCGTATCATCGACAAAAGAAAACATTTTCACAAGCCTGCTGGCAAGTTCCAATGGAAACGGGGCCGGATGGCCGTTTTTTGTAGATGCTCCTGGCATTTCCCATATCTGTCTAAACCAATTTTGAAAATCTTTTTTATCAATTTTACTTTTTGTACGTTGTTGCTCCGTAGGTTTCCTATATCCTCCCGGTTTTCTTTCCATTAAAATATATTCAATGTCATTTTTTATGATTGCATTTGGTTCATAAGGTTTTCCTAAAATAGAGCTGTTTATGTTTGCCTCAAAGTTTGCATTTGAAATTTTGTGCCATAGAATAGGGTTTAAATTATCAAACCCTATTTTCCGGCATGAAACAACGATATCGGAATGAAGCGGTATAACAACATGTCGGCCATATTTCCGCCTCGATAAACATACGTCTCCTGTTACACAAACAATCCGTCCACCAGGAACCAGAACTCGATAACATTCTTTCCAGACCTTTTCAAGTTCATTGATAAAGTCCTGATAATTTTCCAGTATGCCGAGCTGATTTTTACCTTTTCTGTATTCTTTTAAATTAAAATAAGGAGGAGATGTTAATACCAAATGAATGCTTTTATCTGGTATAAAACTCATATCTCTTGCGTCAGCATGATATAAAAGTTGATCAGTCAAAATTAGTGCCTCCGTTTCAAAAAATGCGCAAGTGCTGATGTGAGCATAGAAATGGTAAATTCCTCAAACGACAGATGTTTATCTGGAAAACCGTATGTAATGTCTTCGTCTGAATAGGACGTTGTTATGAAGCAGGCTGCGGAATATTGGCGTTCCAATAAGAGTTTATTGCAAAAAATTTCATATCGTTTTTTGTATGAAGCATTAACGAATTCATTCAGTACCTTAAAATGTGGAGATCTGACATACACAGGGTCATTTGATTTTTTACAATTTTCTAAGATCATAAAATAGCCTAACCAGGGAGCTTTCTGGGAACCAAATACACCTTCTCTATAAGCAGTCCAAATATCCAGCGCTGTACCCATTGCTTCTTCTGTTCGGTTATTAAAATTATTGCCAAATGAGGGACCGACTTGGCTCTTAAATTCTATAGCAATGACTAATTCGTTTCCGTCCACTACAAGTAAATCCCATTTTTTATTGGGGCGGAAATAACCGGGAAGCTCTAAATCATGATTAGAGAAAATACATTCTTTAGGAACTCCGTTCAAAATTAAAAGCTCACAAATTAAATGAACAAATTCGTCAAGCTGTTTCCCGCCTGTCACTGCTCCGCGGTTTCCTTGATCCTTACTGCCATGAGTATTCTGTCTTTTAATTTGTTCGTTCCTTGTTGCCCAAAAATATTTTACTGCTTCTTTTATTTTATCTTCTAAATTAGTTGGTATTTGTATTAGGTTCATTATATATTTCATCCTTTCATTTGTTTACGTTATTTTTAAGTTCATAACGTCACTTGTATGAAGGTTATAAATTTGTACAAATGAAAATATATTGGATAAATTTGGTTCCGAATAGTTATTGAATTTATTTTATCATATCATACAGGCTGTGGCAACTGTTCTTTAAAACTTTCTTTTAACAGATGTTTTTTGTAATAATATATAAAACAAATTACTACATAATATATTTTTTGATATAATTTGATTTTGCTAAAAAATCCAAATTTTCTTTGATTTTATCACCATTTTTTATCAAATGAAGAAAATATTTATGAAAATTTGCAAATTTCTTCTTGCATTTCTCTGATTACTGTGGTAATATAGGGGCTGTCTTAATCAAACGTTTTTATTCATATGTTGTATCATGGAGGGTTCCAATGGACAGGACAATTACAAGAGAGAGATTGGAGAAGTTTGAGCGGATTCTTCTGGAAAGAGACAGGATGATGAAAGAAACCATAAAACTTTATATTCAAAAAGTAGAATGTTTTGCGGAATATTTAAACGGCAGGGAAGTTACCCAGGAAATTCTGGACGGTTATAAGCCGTGGCTTTTGGAAGAAAAGAATTATAAAAAAAGCAGCGCCAACGCCTATGTCCTGTCTGCAAGGAGCTTCTGCGATGCTATGGACTGGGGAGATTTGCAGATCCATGCGTTTACTTTGGATTATAAAGAAAAAAGCGAGTTAAATAAGTATCTTACAAAAGAGGAATATACCCTGTTGGTAAAAAAAGCCCTGGAGCTTGGAAAATACCGCATTGCCCTGTTAATCCAAACCCTGTGCCATGTCAACATCCGGTTTTCCGAGCTGCCCTCATTGACCGTGGAGGCAGTAAAGACAGGTTATCTGGACATCTGCCGCTGGCGGCATAATCTTCAGATTACAATCCCGGATTATCTGCGGGAAAGCCTGTTGGTTTATGCAAAGAAAAAAGCGATTTACTCCGGCCTTATCTTCCGGACGGCAAAAGGAAAGCCCTGGAACCGATCCAATGCATGGAAAGAATTTAAAAAGCTCTGCGCGCTGGCAGGGATTGACGGGGAGAGGGTGACACTCCAGATGGCGAAAATGCCGGAGGTGAAGGGATATTATCCGTATTATTCTTTAGAATAAAGATAAGAGACGGATAATGTTTGCCGGAAGAAGGACAGTTATAAAGGGGATTGTCTATGTGGTATGTGATTCAGACAGTGCCGGGGCAGGAGCAGGAATGCGCCGAATTGTGCAGGGTAAAGGTAAATCAAGCCCTTTATAAAGAAATGTTTGTGCCGTCCTATATCCGGAAAATGCATTTTAAGAAACAGTGGCATGATGTAAAAAAAGTCCTGTTCCCCGGTTATTTTTTTGTAGATACCGAAAAAATCGACGCCGTTTTAAAAGAGCTGGTATTCCTGCCCAGGCTGACAAAAGCCCTGCGGAATGCGGAACTGGTTTCCCCGATTACCGTAGAAGAACAGAAGTTTTTAAGCAGTATGCTGGATCAGGAGCATGTCATGAACTGCTCCACAGGATTGATTATCGGAAGCAGGATCTGCATCACCGAAGGACCTTTGAGGAATCACTATGGCTTTATCCGAAAAATAGACAGGCACCGCCGGACTGCCCGCCTGGAAATCAATTTCTTCGGGCATCCGACCCCGGTGGAGGCAGGGCTGGAAATCTTAGCCCGCCTGACAGAAGAGGAATTTGAAAAGCTGAAGGCAGACAGTTTAGAGATGTATGAGGAGATTTCGGGATGCGGGGAAACGAAAGAAATCTGGAAAGAAAAATCCGTGCGTATCAAAAGCGGCGTGTTCGCAGGTATGCAGGGGACGTTGATCTCTAAAAATGAAACAAAGGATGAATGGCGGGTAAGGATTTCGTTGTTTGAGAGCCCTATGGAAGTGGTATTTTCCGGGGAGGAAGTTGTTGTGGAAAATAATTGAACCGTCGCAAGGGACAATTTCCATTATGATATATTGGCAGGCCAGAAGAGGGATTTTAGCCGTTTTATATAAAGCAGCCAAATCGAGCTGATGGCTGAACTGCTACGATTTTTTAATGAAGCTTTGGAAAGAGAAAAAAACAGGAAACCAGGAACCGGAATGTCGAAAGCCGCGTTGCCGGAAACTGGCGGACATAGAGTGTGCAAGGATTGCCATAGGGAATTCCGGCTGTGAGGCGGGGAGTGGCGAAGCACGCTCTTTTTTGTTTAGGGCAGACAGTTTGATTGTATTGTTTAACGATTTAGGGATGTGAAGAAACATATGTCAGTGGATGATATTACCATCAGTTAGGGAACTTGGGGTAAGAGGTAGAAGTGGTGGGAGAGTAAAAAGGTTAAAGAAGATGACTTGGATTTAGAAGATGTGAGTATGAGAGCAGGCTGATGTTCTTGAAAGGATACAGCAATATCAAGGATTTTCCTATTATTTAACGGGAAAAAGATGAGCTGGATAAATGAGCTTGACTGAAATGAGGGGGAGATTGAGGTCAAGGATGTAAAACCATTTATTTCAGAAATATGCGTTGAATATGAGTCAGTTAATTTGAAAAATTGAGTATGTGGCTTGAGGGTATGGATAAGAACAGGGTATATAGGGAAAAGAGCTTTACAGTACGGTGGCTTGATAAACCAAACCTAAAGAGGAACTACACAGATAAATGATTTGATCTGTACAGATGAAGCAGCGAGTGGAGTGTCTGCTGTACAGTGCTTGCCTACATTTTGTTTATCTACGCCGTTTTACGTTAAGTAAGATTATTTACTGAGGAGTGCTGAGCATTGAAAAATGAGAATAGAGAACAACTGTGAGCATCGCAATGCTCGGATAACAATTTATAATTTCGGAGAAGTAAGTTACAGCTTTTTATTGGGCATCAGAATTTGTACAAAACTTCTTGGAAGATATGTGGTATGGGGTAGTGGTGCAATAATAAGCACTGACCACTTGTATAATTATTCTATTTAGCAGGAAAAGAAAATGTAAACAAAACTTATAAAGCAAGAAATGAGATATGGGGCACGACGGTAATGACATATGAACCAACACTACCGTAGGAAACAACGTTCTTTGGAAGCTTTGTCGTGAACGATTTGAAAAAGTTCAAACAAGGCGCAGATGCCAATCATTGCTAACAGATATGATATGGCGCTTGATGATGTGGTGGATAAGGTCTATACAAGTGATTTGTTCATGAGAAACTAATAGCATTGATTAACGAGATTATAAGGAAATGAAATCATGGAGAGAGAAGCAAAATTAGAGAAAAGCAAATTTTACTTTATCGATTATGTGAGAGCATTTGCCGCGATTATTATCATCAATTCACATTTTGATTCATTATATCCTGTTCCTGTATTGGCTACGGGTGGAGCAATCGGAAACGCTCTATTCTTTGCAGTATCAGGATTTTGCCTTTGGCCGATCAAGAATAGGTTTGGCAGTTGGTATGCAGAAAAAATTATAAGATTGTATATTCCAACTCTTATCATGACGCTAATCTCTATTGTGTTAGGAACGTATAGTTTATCATTGCAAGAATATATTTTTATATTTATTTGGCCTACTCTGTTTTGGTTTATTGGAGCGATTATTCTGTTTTATCCTCTCTATTATTTTATTCAAGGAGTGAAAAAAAACTGGCATTTTGCATTGTTATTTTTTATTTTGTTTATTGTTTACTTTCTGTATTATTTTCTACTGTTGGATACATCTGTGTGGACGATTGAAAGTGGTAAGATATATACGGTGAACGGTTTTTTCAGGCTGATATATTATTTTGTTGTAATGATGATAGGAAAATATTTTCGGATCAATGTCAATAAAACACGAAGGTATCCAGTTTTGTATATTTTGTATATTTTTATTGGGGGGGGGTCACTGTATTTTATAAAGTTTCTTATGAATAGAGACAACCGGATTATGCATTTTCAGTGCTTGAATCAATTCTCCGTTTTGCTTCTAGTTATTGGTGTGTTTCTGCTAGGGCTTTCAATAGAGTCATATCTTGCTGAAAAAAGTTTATTTGTTTATAAAATTTGTAAAAAAATAGGTACATTAACGCTGTACTTTTATATTGTACAGTTCCGTTGCATCGGGTTTAGTGAACGATTTTGTTTTCCTGTAAATATGGTGATTGCAGTGGCGCTGATTGGAATTTCAGCAGTCTTATTGCAATTGATTTCTGAAACGCTGTTCAATATAGCCAGGATAAGGATTAAGAATACGGACTGGAAAGGTAGGGAGCAGTAAAGAAAAAACATTTTTGATAGGGTAGGAGATTATAGCTATGCCATAAAACGAATACAGTTAGTGAATTTTTATATTGACAATGTGCTTATGGAAAAATGATAGTTCACATAGAAGAATGTAAAGACTGTGTAAAAGCGGGCAGGTAATGATTTCTAATATGGATCAGATCTTCTGTATGGCAACAGACAGTCATTTTAAAAAGATATGCGACAATGCAGAATTGCTTTTGACAGACAGTTATCCTTTTTTTGAGAATTGCTAAATGTTATGGAGTGACAATTAAAAAAATGCGGTTCAGACCTCGTTCTGAGAATGTGTGAGGTCGCGGCTTAAAAAGGCTAGTAGGTATTTTTCTTTGGAGTGACTTGGAGTAGCGCAAAAGATTGCCGATAAACTCGAGAGGTTGTGGTATGTGTAAAAGGATTTGATTTGGAAGTTCCGGATTCTTGATACAGAAAGGGAGAATTGCAATATTCGGAGATGCTGTTTTATTATGGACAACATTTAGTGCTGAGAATGGAAAGTAGATGGCGATTGTAAAGTGGCGTACTGAAACAAGCTATTAGAAATTAGTTTCTTGAAGAATAATATAAAGAAATGTAAATTGAGGTGAAGCTAATATGGTGAAGCATTATGATAAGATAATATTCGGGGCTGGAATCTATGGACTTTATTCGGCGTTGAAATGTGCTAAACAAGGACAGGAAATACTTGTTCTTGAAAGAGATTCAGACGCTTTTATGCGTGCGACTCATATAAACCAGGCCAGAGTCCATATGGGTTATCATTATCCTCGTAGTAAGATGACTGCTTTGAAAAGCGCAAACTATTTTCAACGTTTTTGTGAAGATTATGGATTTTGTATAAAACGTGATTTTAAACAAATATATGCGACAAGTGCGGCTTTATCATGGACAAATGCTACTGCATTTCAGAAGTTCTGTGATGATTCACACACTCCATGCGAAAGAATCAATGAGGAAGAGTATTTTAGAACAGGACTTTGTGACGGTGCCTTTCTTACAGAGGAGTTTACATATGATGCAATGATTCTCAAAGATTATTTCCTGAACAAATTGTTGAAGTCTGGCTGTGTGGATATTTTGTACAATCAAAAGATAGAGAATATCGAGGAAGTTGGTAGGGATTGGATTATAATATCATCTGGGCATAAATTTGAAACACCATTTATTCTGAATGCAACATATGCAGGGATTAACGAAATTCAAAAGATGATGAGGTATGATACCTTTAATATTAAGTATGAACTATGTGAAATAATTCTTTGTGAGGTTGACGATAAGTTAAAAAATATCGGTCTAACTGTAATGGATGGTCCTTTTTTCTCAATCATGCCGTTTGGTATGACAGGATATCATAGCTTGACTAGTGTGACATTTACGCCACATATAACATCTTATGATAAAACCGCAACATTCGAATGCCAGAGTAGAAGTAATGGTGTTTGTTCACCGCAGCATTTGGCAAACTGTAATTATTGTCCGGCAAAACCAGAATCAGCTTGGCCCTATATGAGTCAACTGGCAAAAAAATACATGCTGCCTGATCTAAAGTTTACGTATGTAAAGTCACTATTCTCTATGAAACCAATCCTTAAAGTTGCTGAGATTGATGATTCTAGGCCTACGATGATTAAGGTAGAGAAGCGTGATCCGACTTTTGTTAGCGTATTTAGCGGGAAGATAAACACTATCTATGATTTGGATGAGGTGCTCTTAAATGAATAAGAAGGAGTCGGTATTTATCAGTGCAGTTATTTATCTTTCGGACTTTGCAAGTGATGTAGAGAAATTTATAAGAAATCTATTAGATTCCTTGAAATCATACTTCGACCATTATGAGGTCATTATTGTGGATGATTGTAGTAATAAACATGAGAAATTCCTAAAAGAAGTATTACCATCTCTTGCAGATAGTACAATCACAGTAGTCCACATGGGTGTAAAGCAAGGTATTGAAGCCTGTCTTCGCGCCGGGTTGGATGTATCTATTGGAGACTTTGTTTTTGAATTTGACACTTTTGAAATAGACTTTGAAAAGAGTCTGTTATGGAATGTTTATCAGGAAGCGTTGAAAGGAAATGATATTGTTTCTGTAGAACCTAGGCAGAACAATGTAAGCAGAAGCCTGTTTTATAAGCTATTCAACAGGTACTCTAATGCTGATTATGACATTCATGCTTCTGCTTTCAGATTTGTGAGTAGAAGAGCAATCAATCGTGTCTTGGAACTAAATATGAGTAGTGCATTTAGACAAGCAGTTTACGCTTCCTGTGGTTTGAAAAATTCTAGGATTGAATATAAAGGATCAGCCAGTCTGAGAAAAAACAGGGGATTGAGTTTGGCTATTGACAGTTTTATTCTTTATACAGAAGTCACTAAGAAGTTTTGTATGATTTCATTGATTTTCTTACTTGTGTTTGTTGTAGCTGGAATCACAGGATTGGTCACAGGGGTGAATTGGATGTTTGGAGTTTCAATATGGATGGGTATATTTCTGATTTTCATGGATGTTATACTTTTACTCTATTATGCTCGGCTTATCCTTAATGAGAAGGGAAGAAAATATTTGATTAGTAGCATAGAGAAAGTACAGAAAGGATAACGTAATGAAAACTGCTTTGGTTGGATATACAGGCTTTGTGGGATCAAATCTCAAAGCAAAATATCAATTCACGAATTTGTATAACTCGAAGAATATTCATGAAGCATATGGAACAGAACCAGATCTTTTGGTTTATGCAGGGCTTCCGGCGGCTATGTTTAAAGCAAATGAAAATCCTGAGTCTGATTTTGCGGATATCCTGCAAGCAATTGAAAATATAAAAGCAATTGAGCCAAGGCGGATTGTATTGGTATCATCTATTGCTGTATATGACAGAACCTATGATGTGGACGAGAATCACGTAATCAATGAAGAACAGTTGTTGCCGTATGGGAAAAATAGGCTGTATTTGGAGAAATGGGTTGCTGAGAACTGTGAAAATGGATTAATAGTGAGGCTTCCTGCTTTATATGGTATTAATTTGAAAAAAAATTTTATATACGACTATATTAATATCATCCCGTCGATGTTGAATGAGGAGAAATACCGGGAACTTGCTGCGGAAAGTGAATTGATTATGAAAGCGTACAAACATGAGTATGATAATTTCTATTGTCTGATTGCTAA
The DNA here is from genome assembly GCA_947629585.1 of uncultured Lachnospiraceae bacterium. Classification (GTDB taxonomy): domain Bacteria; phylum Bacillota; class Clostridia; order Lachnospirales; family Lachnospiraceae; genus MGBC100174. The sequence goes on from CANREH010000008.1 coordinate 42,834, forward strand.
AGGGGATGAGAAGAAAATGGTTTACAAATATTTCAATTCTAGTTCTTTTAATGCTGTTAATTTCACAGATAGCCGATCAATATATCAGTTTTATAATCTTGGAAGATTGTGGGTTGATATACAAATTGCTTTGAAGAATAATATTCATCTTTTAAATATTGTCACTGAGCCGATCAGCGTTGCTGAAGTGTATAAGAACTTGTCTGGAAAAGAATTTGTAAATGAATTTGCAAAAGCACCACATAATTATAACATCAGGAGTCTATATGCAGAGTTGTTTGGCGGGAAAAACGGGTATTTTGTGAAGAAAGAAGATGAGCTTGCTGACTTGAAGAGGTATGTAGGTGAGGAGAAAAAGGGAATATGGGAATAAAACTATCAATTTCAAATATCGCATGGGCTTCAGATAATGATGAAGCTGTTTATGATTATATGAAGAAAAGTGGATTCTCTGGGTTGGAAATAGCACCTACACGTATTTTACCTGATAACCCATATGAAAAGCTAAAGGAAGCTAAAGAGTTTTCAAGAAAACTTTCTGAAAATTATGGTCTGACAGTTTGTTCGCTTCAGTCAATTTGGCATGGAAGAAGTGAAAGGATCTTCGGGAAAACCGAAGAAAGAACAGTTCTTCTGAAATATACAAAGAAGGTTATAGACTTTGCAGAGGCAATTGGTGCTAAAAATCTTGTATTTGGATGTCCCAAAAATCGGAACACTGATAAGCCAGAGGATAGAATAATTGCAGTAGAGTTTTTCAAGGAATTGGGAGATTACGCAGTAGAACATGGAACAGTTCTGGCATTGGAAGCAAATCCGATAATCTATGGAACTAACTTTATTAATAGGACTCAAGAGGCTATTGAACTAATTAGGGAAGTTGACTCCAAAGGATTCAGGTTAAATCTTGATTTTGGCACTATGATTTATTACGAAGAAAATATTGCAGTAGTTGTATCTGGTGTGGAACTGATCAATCATGTGCACATTAGTGAACCAAATTTGAAATTAATTGAGCACAGATATGAACATAAGGTACTGATGGAACTGCTGAGAAATGCTGGATATAAAAGATATGTATCCATTGAAATGGGAAAAAGAGAAGATATCAGAGATATCCTGAACATAATAGATTATATAACAGCATTGTGAGGGAATAGCAGATGGATATGAACAAAAAAGTCATCGATCAAATGGTATATAATGTTGGTTTTCAAAGGAAAGTTAATAAAACAAAATTGCCGACTTGTACGATTCTTGGAACGGAAGTATTTGTTGGAAATATGGAATGGTTAGTAGATTATTTAACACGAAATATAAAGTACCTTTCTGGTGATTACCTTACCATTACCGCTACAAATGAAATTATAATGGCATACAAAGATGAAAAATTTTTTAAATGCCAGAATGGTGGTGTGATGTCTATACCTGATGGAGGACCGCTTAAAACATACGGGCGGAGAAAAGGTTATTCCAACATGGAGCGTATCACTGGTCCAGACTTGATGCTTGAACTTTTTAAGACGTCTGAGAAAAATGGATTTCGGCATTATTTTTATGGAACAACGCAAGATACACTTGACAAGATGAAAGCAAAGCTTGAAAAAGAGTATCCTAAACTTCAGATTGCTGGAATGAAACCGTCCAGATTCAGAAACCTAACGGAAGAGGAAGACTGTCAGGTTGTTGAAGAGATTAACGCTACAAATCCGGATTTTATTTGGTTCAGTCTTGGCGCACCGAAGGGAAACTACTTTGCAGCAGATCATCAGGGAATTTTAAAAGGCTTTATGATGAGTGTGGGAGCAGGTTTTGACTATTATGCTGAAAATATAGAACGGGCACCTGTGTGGATGCAGACTCATGATCTGGAATGGTTATATAGGATTTTTCAAGAACCGAAAAGGATGGCAAAAAGATATTTTAATATCATACCACGATTTCTGTGGTTAGCCTATGTGGAAAAGAAATAATGGACAAAGGGGAATGAGAGAATTGACACTGTTACGTAAAGTGCAATTAATGGAGCTTGACATTTTCAAAGAAATTGTACGGATATGTAATGCAAACGACTTGACATATTATATTTCTGGAGGAACATTTCTTGGCGCAGTTAGACATAAAGGCTTTATTCCATGGGATGATGATATGGATATTGCTATGCCAAGAAAGGATTATAGGAAATTTATTCAAATTGCGTCGAAAGAACTAAAACAGGACTTGTATTTAGTTCATTATTCTTTGTGCAAAACAAATCTTCAGCATGTCCAGGTTTGTAACCGTACTAAGCATATGCTTGAAAAAAATTCAATAACAGATAAGATTGTTGATGTTTTTGTTGATGTCTTTCCGCTTGACGGACTTCCAAATGATAAAATTGTGCTAAAATTCCATAAGGTGAGGCTGCTTTATTATCGAATGATGTATGTCTACTCTGTGTTTAATGAATATGTATCAATCAACAAACCAGATAGACCATTTCATGAGAAGGTGTTGTTGGCAATTGGAAAGACAGGGCTCCCACAAAGAATACTCAAAAGAGAGAAAAGGATTAAGAAGTTTGATGATTATGTTGCAAAATATGACTTTTATGAATCTGATTATATTCTGAATTTTTCAGGTAGATATAAGTTCAAGAGTATATTTAATCGAAAAGAAGTATATGCGGATGGTCGAATGTATGAATTTGAAGGATGTCAATTTAATGGTCCATATAATTATGATTTTTATTTGAATCAGATATATGGTGACTATATGAAGTTACCGCCGGAAAATCAGAGAAATTGGCATGAATCAGAAGTAATAGAGGATTAAGAAATGAAGAAATACAAAGTTGGTTTTACACAGGGAACATATGATATGTTTCACATTGGGCATCTTAATCTTATTAATCATGCAAAGGAATACTGTGATTATTTGATAGTTGGAGTGAATTCGGATGCATTAGTTGAAGAGTATAAACATAAGACACCTGTGATTAAGGAAGGCGAGAGAGCTGAGATAGTGAGAAATATTAAGGCTGTAGATGAGTGTGTCATTACAACTACACTTGATAAACTTGTTGCACTTGAACTCTATCACTTCGATGCGATTTTTATCGGTGATGATTGGAAGGGTAATCCAAGGTGGGAACAGACAAAAATAGATTTGTTTAAAAAAGGAGTTAATCTTGTATTTTTGCCTCATACGATAGGCGTCAGCTCAACTGGTTTGCGAATCGTAAAAAGTAAAAAGGTAGAGGAGTAAAAAGATTGGAACAGAAATATTTAGTTAGTGTTGTAATACCAGTTTATAAAGTTGCAGAATATCTTCCTTTTTGCCTTGATTCAATTAGTAGACAAACATTTGACGAGTTAGAAGTGATTTTAGTTGATGATGGTTCTCCTGATGAATGTGGTAAGATATGTGACGAATATGCTTTGAATCATAAAAATACACATGTAATCCACCAACCAAACCAAGGCTTGTCAGCAGCTAGAAATAATGGAGCAAGAGCATCTAGGGGAGTTTATATTACTTTTTTAGATTCAGATGATGTTGTTTCGGACGATTATGTAGAAACCTTGTATACACTGATTATTGAAAACCATGCAGATATAAGTGTTGGACTATTAGTTCCTTTTTGGGGTAAAAAAGGTGCTGTGGTTAGATCAAGCGCAGTTTATACAACTGAAATATATGATACGGAACATGCGCTTGAAGAAATGCTATATGGTCAAAAATATGGAGTACAGGGACCAGACAAGCTCTATAAAAGAAAATTGGTAATAGACAATCCTTTTCCTATTGGAAAATTGCATGAGGATCAAGCTGCCATGTATAAAATTGTAGGGAAATGTTCGAAAATCGTTTATACAAATAAACCAATTTATTTTTATAGACAAAGGGAAACAAGCATTGTGCATATGCATGTGACAAAGGAACATCTTTACGGGCTTGAAGCTGTAAAGGAACAGTTGGAATATATAAAATACAATTATCCCAATATTATAAATGCTGCTAAGGTGCGTATGGCAATTGTTGTATGCAAATGGATTCCGGGTCTTTCAAATGGGAGCAAAGAAGATATGGAGATGTTTCGATATCTGCGTAGCGAGTTAATGCCATATTATAATTCGATTATGAAAAATTCCAGGGTCACAAAGGCCTTAAAATTAAGAGTATTCGCAATTAAACTTGGTTTTTATCCCGCTAAGATTATATTTGGGATTATAGAATTTTTAAGGATCAAGAGAAGCCAAAATAGAATTGTTAGTTAGGAGTGATGTCATGGGAAACCTGATTATTCATGCAGATGATTATGGTATAAGCCATGAAGTGAATTTGGCTATATGCAAGGGAATTAAAGATGGAATTATAGATAGAGCAACGCTTATGATAAATATGCCTTTTACAGAAGAAGCGGTATCTATGGCAACAGATAATGCATATTTAGATAAAATTGGTCTTCATTTGAACCTTGTTGAAGGTAGACCAATAACTGAAAAAATTAAAAATACATGGTTATGTAAAAATGGGTTTTTCAACGGTGAAATTTCAAACAAAAAATATAAGAACGGATTTATAAAAGATAAAAATATATTGCTGTGTCTTGCGGAGGAAATTGATGCCCAAATGAAACAGTTTATATCTTGGAATATGCCATTGCTTCATCTTGATTCTCATCAACACGCACATATTAAGCCATCATTATTTCCAATTGTAATGAGAGCTGCAAAAGAAAATGGATTTCAAAGTATAAGACTTGCCTCAATTATTCCCTCGGATTCTCCTAAAATGCCAGTAGTGATATATAAAAGCTATATAAATAGGAAAATAATGACTTTTAATATACAAAATTTTAAAGGAAGCATATTCCCGATAGTTAATGTGGGATGTGCATATCTTTCCTTGATGAAACAGACAAAAAAAGATGAGGGAAATTTTATAAAAGAAAATAGTATAGAAATGTGGTTTCACCCGTCATTAGTAGATGGCAAAATAGTAAATCTCTTTTGTAAGGGGCAATTCAATATTAATAATATTCAATGGCTTAGAAGACAAAGTGCGGGAGAGGGTTAATGAAGTTAAAACTGCATCACTTATATATTCTGACCACAAGTATAGCAATGCTAATGTATTTTGGATTGGATAGATCACCTATGCCATGGTGGTATAGTAGTATGCATTGTATTATTTGGACCATTCTGGGAATGATAGTGTTGAATAAGCAAGGTATTAAGGAACTGTTTACAGGTCCAGTGAAAAGTATTTTTTATCTTTTTGGAGTACCTTACATTTTTTATTGGATGTCCACGCTCTTTGCATGGGTAATTAATGGTTACATTCAACCAAATACAATAAGCCGTTCCATTAGTCTGACTAATCAGTATATGCTGATTGTCATATATGTAATTGTTGTAGCAAAAGTTTTTAAAAATGAACTGTTAAAGTATACATTTCAAGCGGCGGTTATTAATAATATAATTGTCATAATGTTCGCAATAGTAAGATGGGGTATTAAGAATTTTATAACAGTCGGTTTGGTTCCATTAAGTGAGTATGCAAGCTCATGGACACTGGAAAATTTAAACATTTCCGCTTTTCTTGAGGTACATGATATAACTTTTGCATTTGGTTTCTTTTTGATTTATTTTTTCTTGTTTCATGATGAACCCAACAAAAGAAAAAATGTTATTATATGTGTTGTTTTTATATATCTTGGATTAAAAAGAATACAGTTAGCAGCTTTGTTTGTAGTGATTGGACTATCGGTGTTAATAAAAGGAAAGTCCCGATATGGTATAAAATTTTGGTCGGTAGTAGTAACTGCCTGTTCACTTATGGGTGCACTAACTTTTATCTGGCTAATTGATTCAAACATGATCACAGAGTTAGTTGCTGTATATAATATCAATTTTTCCGGCAGACTTCGTGTATATTATAATTTAAGTAAATATTTTTCTTTTGGCCCATCCTATTTTGGTCATGGCATGGCCTTCGGGCGTATCATTGCATCAGATTTGGTGGCACAAAACATATTGCATTTTACAGGACATAGTGATCTTCTGATGAATTACATTGATTATGGATTTTGGGAATTCATAATTTGGATAATTTTTATGTGCTATATCTCGACAAAATATATAATAAAAAAATATGGTTATAATGAGGCAAGGATTTGGCTGCTATTTATAATATACGCACTAATTACTTATTTAACTGATAATACAGCAATGTATTTTTGTTTCCAATCTTCTTTCATGATCATCATGCATCATATGTTCGTGTCAAATGAAATAACTAAAGGCGGTAAAAGATGAAAATAGGGATTGTTACAATATATGATGGGAATAATATGGGGTCATTTCTTCAGGCAGTTGCATTAAAGTGCATTCTCGAGGATATGAATCATAGTGTTGTATTTGTGCAGAGAATGACGGAAGAAGAGAATCTAAAGATGTTCTTAAACCGTCCATTTTCAAAACCAAGACAGTTCCCTTTTAATTATTTTGCTATTTTTAAAAGATTTATATGCAACCGTTCAGAAGACAGAAAGAGAAGAGACGAGATCAAAAAAATATATGATGTATTAAGTATAGAACGGAATTATTTGCCTAAAGTAGAACCGAACGATCTGTCAGATATTGATCTTCTTATCTGCGGGAGTGATGAAATATGGAATTTTGATAATACGTCGATTTCGGTTCCTTTTTATACTTGTCAAAGTTATGGAGAGAATATAAGAAAGATTGCTTATGCAGTTAGTGTTGGAACATCTTCGGTTAAAGATTTTAAGAAACATCCAGAAATAGTGAATAGCATTTCTCTATTTGACAAAGTGTTTCCGAGAGATCAACATTCAAAGGAGGTTCTTGAAAAAGTGCTTAATCGGCCACTGGAACTTGTTTGTGATCCGACTCTTCTTGTTGAAAAGAAGAGGCTGTATGCAAAAACTGAAAGATTGATTAAAGAACCTTATATTATGGTATACGCATACGATTTATCAAATGAGGAACAAACAAAGTTAATAGAATTTTCAAAAGAGCAGGGAATGCCGATTATTAGCATTTTTCATTATTTACGAATAGCTAATAAGATAGTTGTTGATTCACCATATATGTTTGAAAATTTTATTTCTAATGCAGAGTATTGTTATACCTCAACATTCCATGGAACAATATTTTGTACACTTTTTGCAAAACGCTTTTTATATCATCCTAGGAGACTTAAAGTTAAAGAGGTTGCCGAGTATATTGGAATAGAAGATAGACTTTGGAGTACTGGTGACTACGCAGAGTTTAAACGTAGAATGATGGAAGCTGTCAACAGGATAGAAGTAGATAAGAAGCTTGATAGGATCAAAAGAGAAAATTTGGATAGATTAAGCAGAACTATATCCAATGTAACTATTTAAAGCATAATTGATGATTAAGTGTTTAGAAAGAAGGAGTCTCCATTGCAGATAAGAAAAGATGAGCATTGTACAGGGTGCGGTGCCTGTGAAAGTGTATGCCCTATGAAGTGTATTAGAATGGAAAAAGATGAGTATGGCTGTCTTTATCCGCAGGTCAAAAAACAAGAGTGTATTCGATGTCTTCGGTGTGAAAATGTATGCCCCAAAGAGAAACGTTGGTACTGGAAAGAGCGTCCATTCAAAGCTTACGCTGCATGGAATACGGATCCCGAAAAGCGGCTCGCATCGGCATCGGGGGGTATAGTGTCTGCCATATATACGCTTGCTTTAGATAAAGGATACAGAACATTTGGCGTTGTCTATGAGCCTGGGAAAAAAGCCAAGTATATTGAGGTAAAGACAAAAGAGCAGGCAGAGCAATGCAGGAACTCAAAATATGTTTTCAGTGACATAAGACCGATATTGTTGCGAATAAAGGAACTGGTTGCTGCCGATGAAAAAGTGATTGTACCTGCTTTACCATGCCAGGCAGCGGCTGTTATCGGTGTTTGTGGAGGCAGAAAGGATAATTTGATCGTTCTAGATATCGTTTGTCATGGTGTGTGCCCGGTGGATTATTTGAACAACCATCTGGAATCAATATGCAGTCACCAGGGGAAAATAGCCACCGCAATTCATTTCCGGGATCCTGCATTTGGTACACATAATTATATCTTTGCCATTTATGGGGAACGTGAAAGGTTTTACAGTTCCAAAGTGGATGCCCAGGATGTTTATCATTATGGTTATCACAGAGCTTTGACATACAGAGAAAATTGTTATCATTGTGAATATGCACGGCCGGAACGGGTAGGGGACATAACAGTATCCGATTTCAGCGGTTTGGGAAAGATCATACCTTACAAGGGGAATAACCATTCGGTTTCATGTGTTCTCATATCTAGCGAAAAAGGGAGTAGGCTGTGGAATGAGTTAGTAACTTCTGAACTGGTCACATTTGAAGAGCGGCCTCTTGGAGAAGCGCTGCATTATGAAAAGAATTTGAAAGCACCCTTAATCCCTCATAGAAAACGATCAGAGTTTCTCAGATGCTATTGCAGTACAGCAAACTTTGAATATGCTGCGAGAAAGGCCTTGAGGACGGATCTACTGCTCAATCGAGTACGTTATCGATTTATTAAGAACAGTGTTTCCCATCTTTTGCCAGAATCGTTCAAGAAAAAAATCAAAAAGGTACTGCGGTAGGATATCTTAATACTTGTAGAGAAGGGAAAGTAAATAGCATGGACAAACAAAAATCATTGCTGAAAAATGTATTACTATATTCAATCAGCAATTTTGGATCTAAAATATTGACGTTTCTAATCTTTCCGCTTTATACATATCATCTTACAACAGCAGAATTTGGGATATATGATACAACTGTATCGATTGTAAATATGCTGACTCCTATGTGCATATTAGCGATCCATGAGGGGCTTCTGCGCTGGTTATTGAAGTCCAGTGAGCGGGAAGGCGATATATTAGGTACAGGATGTGGTCTGTATCTTGTTTTTACAGCAGTGCTGGATGTAATACTCATCAGTTTTTTTAGTTTCTGGAAATGGGAACATTCGACGGTGTTTATTTTTCTTCTGACATCATCTACCCTCCAGACGGTTATGCAGTTTATTGCAAGAGGTGCGCAGAAGAATAAAGTGTTTGCCATATCTGGTATCATCTATACGGTCGTTGTGCTTTTGCTTAATGTACTGCTTGTAGTCTGCTGGTCTTGCGGTGTTGATGGAATGTTGATATCGATGGCGATTGCGCATTTTTTAGCTGCAATGTATCTTATAGTAGAATTAAGGGATCTATTCAAAATAACACCGATAAGATTCAGTAAGTCACTTGCACATGAGATGTTATTGTATTCTATTATGCTTGTGCCGAATCATATTAGTTGGTGGGTTATGAATGCATCTGATCGGATTATGTTGACGTGGTTGGTGGGGAGTTCCATGACGGGCATTTACTCTCTGGCCTGTAAGTTCCCAACGGTTTTGTCCATTTTCCATTCATTGTTTTATCAAGCATGGCAAGAACAGGCTGTAAAAGAATATGAAAGCTGTTCGAGAGATGACTATTATTCGAAAGTTTTTAATGTTTATGCCAGATTCTCTGTAGGCATAATACTTTGCTTGATTCCATTTTCTAAGTGGTTTATTATGCGCTTCATGAATGAAAGCTATAAAGCAAGTTATGTTTATGTGGGTGTACTGTTTTTGAGTACGCTTTTTTATTCATTTTCGAATTTTTACGGCACGGGTTATATTAGTGCTATGGATACAAAAAAGGCGTTTTCCTCTACAGGAGTTGGTGCCATTGTTAATATTGTGATTAATTTATTGTTGATGAAGAAGATTGGAATATGGGCTGCCTGTATTTCAACCTTGGTTGGTTATGTTGTTGTTTGGTGCGTAAGACTCAAGCAGACAAAAAAATATTTCTCTATTCGCGTTGATTGGAAAATGATGTGTGTGCTTATCGTTACGATTATTGTCTATTGTATTGTTGTTAATTATACATCCATTGCACTGTGCTTGGTACTGGTAACTGCATCCTGCATAGTATGTTTTTTTATTAATAAGCGGCTCATCTTGTTTGCAGTAAAAAATTGTTTGAATATTAACAGGTACATCCGAAAAAAATAATAAATATTAATTGATAATCATAAATGTGGTATTGATGTGCCAAATAGCCTGCTTCAGAAAAGACAATAAGCAGGAAGTTCGTGAATTTGGTGCGACAACTAGTATAAATGTTTTCAAATAGAGTCTACTTAATTTAAAAACATTTATACTAGTTGAAAGAGGGAGCGGATGGTAAAGCCATAGCTGCCATCATAATATTCAACCTTGCATCTGGTTCCATCATAGGTATCCTGAATCCGCTTTAATCCTACGAAAAAACTCTTTTGTGTTATCTGATTATTACGAATATGCTTAGGTATGAGTTGCACAGGATTATTATATGTTCGCCATCAACGCTTTGTACTTACAAAAAATTGATTGAATAATTGTTCCTGATTTTATTCAGTTAGAACATTTTCATCAGAATGGCCTGATCTTCTTTTTTAATTTTTAATGCTTTCATGGTATCGTCAACGCTTACCTTAAATGAATCCATGATATTCTTGACGTCATTCATTAAAGAAAGTTTCAGTCTTGCTTTTTCGCTGCTTTCGAGTCTGTCTTCCTGTCTTGCCTTATCCGTCATGTCTTGAACAGTTTTGCACATGTCAATCACTTCCGAATCATCAATAATAATTTCCGTATTCGTACACACACTTATTACCCTTGTGGCTTCTATGTCGAGATCATGCAGGCTGCTTTCTTTTGAGAGGAATGCATCCAATTCACACTGGGCTTTATTCTTTGTTATTTTCATTCTGATTTTACCATACAGGATTTTCCGCAAAAACAGATCCCGTATTTAAGCACTTGATATCCGGTGTCTTTAAATTCGTAGTCATATTTTTCGTTGTTTATTTGCTGTAATGCCCTATTGCATCCATTTTCCATTTGATTCGGCTTGGAAACATGTTTAAATTCCATGATGATTGCAGGTTTTTCTGTGTTTTCCGGATAAAAAATTAAATCTGATCTGCCGGTGCCGGTTTCACGGTTGGATTTTATTTGATAGCATTCTAAGTTTTTATATAATCCAAGCATGAATCCATGGTAAAAGGATTCCTGGCTGTCGTAAAAGCTGATGGACTGCATCAAAATATGGTTGATGGACGTTTGGATTTCTTTTGTTTTTCCATGCAGGGTATCTGTGTACAGTTTTTCCTGATGGTTCATAGTAATTTCTTCGAACCATTCCCGGATAATGTTTTTATAAATGCTTCTGATTTCCCGGTTGGGAATTTTTACAAGGGCATAGATTTGATCCCTGTCCAGTTCTGTAAAGTTTTGTTTGTGTATTTCTTCGAGTTCTTTTCCTGACAATTCTTTTACTTTTGTTAGATATCCGGTAAAAAATAAAAAATTCCAAAAATTATCGTTATTTTTCTTTTTGTGGTTTGATATATCGTAATACGTGATTTCTTCCATGATCTGTATCAGAATGGTTTCTCCTCGAATCAGGCGTTCTAACTGCTTTTTTGTATAAGGATCTGTTTTTACAAGAACGTCGGTTACAATGCTGTTAGAGCTGGTATTAGCCCAGTAAGGTTCCGGTTTGGCAGAGGCGTTGTATATTAATGCCTTAACAAATTTAATCACAGACCAGGGGTTGTAAATATTGGTATTGCCAAAGTAATAGCCGTCATACCAGTCTTTTATGCTGTCATAAGACGGTCCGCAGCCATAAAAGGACAGCATTTCTTTTACTTCTTTTTCCAAAAAGCCGAAATGTTCGCTGTATTCCTGGTTTCGTATAGAAATGGTGTCTAAATTATTTAGACCAGTGAAAATGCTTTCTTTGCTGATGCGCAGGCATCCTGTGATAACGGCAAATTCCAATGACAGGTTATTTTTGAGCACTGATTCAAATAAGGAACGGATAAAATCAATCATTTCTGGATAAAATCCGCCGGAATAAGCGGCTTCTAATGGTACGTCATATTCGTCAATAAAAACAAGAGGCTTTTTGCCAGTGTGCTCGTAGATACAGTCGCTTAAGAATTTTAAAGAATTTGCATAATTATCATAATCAGTATTTTTTTCCATTATTTTTTGAAAACGCTCTTTTTTATGTTTTAAGAGAACAGGGCTGTCTAATAAATATGAATGTCTTTCAAATTCCCTGGAAATTTCATCGGTTAATTGCGCATAGGAAGATTGGAAGCTTCGCTGTTTTGCGGATTTTAGTGTCAAGTGAATGACAGGAAACCGACACATGCAGGGTTCGTATTCTTCTTTCAAGTCCATAATTTTTAATCCGTCGAATAATCTTTTATGTTCTTTATTTTTTGACGGGATTTGGCAGTCTTCAAAAAAATACTGTAACATACTTAGGTTCAGGGTTTTTCCGAAGCGGCGCGGTCTGGTAAATAAATTTACTTTTCCTTTTAGCGTTAATAATTCCTGAATCATCAGTGTTTTATCAACGTAATAATATCCCTTATCAATAATTTCCTTAAAATCATCAATCCCTATTGGAAGCGGTTTAAAATCTGGCGGTAATTCCTTCATGCTAAGACCTCCCGGAAAATGGCGTTCTCAATGAATCTTCTATAATTAGTTAGTCAGATTATAGCATGTACATTCAAAGGTTGCAAGTGCAGAGCACGAAGCAGTCTGCAGGCCTGCCTGCGCCGGGAGGCAGAGACCGTTTCCCATCAGATATAAATAATGAGAAAAATAGTTTTGACAGATTTCCAATTACATGATATGATGGTAGCAGGGTGAGATGGATGTAATGGGAAAAAATTATGCTGACAGGCAGAGGAGGTTTTTATTTATGAAGAAACGTTTTTTAGCTTTGGCTTGTGTGCTTGGGCTGCTGACAGGGTGCGGGGATGCGGTGGTTGAGGAGCCGTATATTCCGGACACGACGAATCAAACGGGAACGCAGGAGGCGGCAGGCACTGCGGATACCGGGAGCAGTTCTGCGGCTGCGGATACTCAGAAGGAAGATAGCGGGAGCAGCAGTTCCGACGGTAATATTGTGGTTGGCTTTGCGCAGGTTGGCGCGGAGTCAAGCTGGAGGATTGCCAATACAGAATCCATGAAGAATACGTTTTCCGAAGAGAACGGCTATACCCTGCTGTTTGAGGACGGGGAGCAGAAGCAGGAGAACCAGATTAAGGCGATCCGCTCCTTTATTGAAAAGAAAGTAGATTATATTGTACTGGCGCCGGCGACGGAGGACGGATGGGATGATGTATTAAAGGAAGCGAAGGATGCAGAGATCCCTGTCATTATGGTTGACCGTATGGCGAAGGTTTCCAGTGAGGATTTGTATGCCGCATGGGTAGGCTCTAATTTTGAACTGGAAGGGAAGAAGGCGTGCGCATGGCTGAAGGCTTATGCCGATTCCCAGAATGTGACGGAATTGAATATTGTGGATATCCAGGGAACGATGGATGCGTCGGCGCAGATTGGGCGCACGGCGGGGCTGAATGCTGCCGTGGAGGAGAACGGCTGGAACCTGCTTGGCGCAGAGACGGGAAATTTTACGCAGGCACAGGGAAAGACCGTTATGGAAGGTTTTATTGATAAGTTTGGCGATGATATCAATGTGGTTTACTGCGAAAATGATGATGAAGCCTTTGGGGCAATCGAAGCGTTGAAAGAAGCCGGATATCAGGTTGGGACGGATCTGGCGGGAGGAGAAATCCTTGTAATGGCTTTTGACAGCACGAACCCGGGGCTTACAAGCGCGTTGTCCGGCGAGATTGGGTGCGATACGGAGTGCAATCCGCTCCACGGCTCCAGGGTGGAGGAAATCATCAAAGCGCTGGAAGCAGGGCAGACGGTGGAAAAGCAGCAGTATGTGGACGAGGAAATTTTTGCCTCCCCGCAGGATATTACAAGCATCGATGTGGACGGCTCTTCTTATGAGGTTACTGTTTTGACGCAGGACGTCATTGACGGCAGGGCTTATTGATTCAGGAATTGCTGCAGGAGGCGGCAGAAAAAGCAGGATTGGAGACAACCCCTGTTTTTTCTGCCGTATTTTACTATGAGAGACGCTAACCCGTATGAGCAAAACAGTGATGCGAACGAATGAGAGCAGCACGATTTGCGAATATGGGCAGGGGAGCGAGAGTGCAAACCCCGGTGGGCTTTTATTCATGGCAGTGCCGGGCATGCCCGGCATGGGAGTTTTGGAATGAAAATAAAGGAAAAATTTCAGAATTTAAAGCTGGCGACAAGGATTGCCCTGACAATGCTCAGCATTTTTATCCCGATTTCTATGCTGTTAACAGCATGGTTTCTGTATACGGTTTATTACAACCACAAGTATGATCAGCTTGCCGAAAACGCCACGATACTCAGCGAGTTCAGCCTTGATTTTAAGGATAATTTTGACTATGAAATTTATCTGATGATTGTCGGCAGTTTAAGGCTGTCCCAGACTAAGGCGATCCCTTATATAGAAGAGGCGGAGAAGGTGCTTTCCAGCATTGATTTATCCCAGGAGGCTGCGGAAAATATTGAGCAGATTAAGCAGAACCGGAAATATCTGGAAAAATTGCGGGAGTATACCGGGGTTTTGGACGATAAAATTGTGAAAGGCACGGGATATGATGAGAAAATGCGGATCTGGGAAAATGACGTCATGGTCGTGACGACGTTAATCCAGGAAAATATCCTGAATATTTTACATAATGAAACGAAGATTATTGCGGACGTGAGGCGGCAGATGGAAAAGGCAAGAGGGCAGATCCTGTTTTTAAGCGGAGGGCTGTTAGTGTTTGCCTTATTGCTGATTACGCTGACGACTATTATGGTTTCCCGGACGGTGACAAAGCCGATCCTGTATCTGCAGAACTTGACGCAGCGGGTGGCAGGCGGGGATCTTACGGTGCGCTCGGAGCTGACGACCGGGGCGGAGGTAAAGAAATTAAGCGATTCCCTGAATCTGATGATTGGGCAGATCAGTTCGCTGATTGAGAGAAACCGTTTGAAACAGATCCGCCTGCGGGAAGCGGAGCTGGAGGTTCTGCAGACGCAGATCAACCCGCATTTCCTTTACAATACATTGGACACGATTGTATGGCTTGCAGAGGCGGGAAAGCAGAAGGAAGTGGTCCAGATTGTGGAAAACCTGTCCAGTTTTTTCCGCGTGACATTAAATAAAGGGGATGATATGGCGCTTGTGGAGCAGGAATGTATCCATGTGGAAAGCTACCTGAAAATCCAGCAGATCCGTTATCAGGATATTTTATCGTATGAAATTGAGATTCCGCAGGAGCTTAAACAGTACCGCATCCCGAAGATTACGCTCCAGCCTTTGGTGGAAAACGCGCTATACCACGGCATTAAAAATAAGCGGGGACAGGGGAGCATAAAGATTGGGGGCAGGGAGGAGGAAGAGAGGTTTCTTTTATGGGTTTCCGATAACGGGATTGGCATGAAGGAGGAGAGGCTTTCTGAAATACGGGAGGCATTAAAGCCGGAAGCCAGACGGAGAAAGGATTCTTACGGCCTTTATAATGTTAATGAAAGGCTGCGGCTGAAATTTGGCGCAGAGTCGTATCTGGATATAGAAAGTGAATATGGCAGGGGGACGACGGTAAAGGTCTGTCTGCCGAAAACGGTTTCGGGAGAGATTTCGGAATATGAAGCAGGGAGGGTACTTCGGGAAGAATTGAACCAGAAGTAGAAAGAGGCAGGTTATGATAAAGTTATTTTTAGTAGAGGATGAGGTTATTGTAAGGAACGGAATTAAAAACAATATCGACTGGGAGGAAGAGGGGATTGAGTTTGCAGGGGAGGCAAGCGACGGGGAGCTTGCCTATCCGCTGATCCAGAAGATCAAGCCGGATATTTTAATCACGGACATTAAAATGCCGTTTATGGACGGGCTGGAGCTGACCGAGCTTGTGCGGAAGGATTTTCCCGATATGAAGATTATTATTTTAAGCGGGTATGATGATTTTTCTTATGC
>CANREH010000009.1 GCA_947629585.1 uncultured Lachnospiraceae bacterium
GGAGAATGTGCTTTTCCGGGGATGTCACAAGGCTTACCGGGGAGCAGTGGGATGTCATTGACCGCGCGATGGATTTTTACCGCACGATTGCCCCGGTGATTAAAAACGGGTACTCCTATTTCTTTTCAGAAAAAACAGGGAGCGACCGTCATTTGAGAGGCTGGCAGGCGCTTCTGCGCGTACATACAGAGGAGGGCCTGATAGAGAAAGGGCTTCCGCTGTACGGCGGGGCGCATGACACGGCTTATCTTGTTCTCCATACCTTCGCAGGAAAGCTCCCGGAGCAGATTGAGATCCCGCTGCCGTCCGGCTGTCCGGAAAGGATAGAGAAAACATATTCCGATACGGAAGTGGAAGCGGTTGTGGAAAATCATATATTAAAGGTAAAAGCCGGGGAAGAAAACAAGGGAATTGGGATTTTTTTGAATTAAAAATCAGGCTCCCGGCAAAAGAAAACAAAGCAGAAAAACCACCCGGATACATTGGCTGTGTTTGGGTGGTTCTGCATACAGGTATCTTTATTTTTTTTACCGTAATTTTGTCGAATTTCCCCGATTGCTGTCAAACGAAAGAAATTGATTTTTGTCATATAAATAGATATAATGGGCAGAGTTATAACAGATAGTATATCTGATATCTTAAATTCTCAGGGGGAAACTAAGATGGAAACACTGGAAGAGCTAATGGAATTAATTGCAGGCCGTTATGAAGATATGATGGATACAGAAAGAAGGCGGCTGTGTGAAAAAGATCAGATTTACCAGAAAGATAAAAAAGATTTGGCAGAACTGGAGGACAAGCTGCAGCAGATGGGACTTACCAAAAAACAGATGAGGCATATTTATGATGTTCTTGCCTGTGCGCAGTCTGTCCATGAAAGGGATTTAGAATTAACCTGCCAGGCGGCAAAAGAAACCATGAAAAAAATTCTCATGAAGTTATTATTGAGCATTATCAATCATCTGGATCATCTGGACGAGCAGGATGAATAATTCTGTTTTCTACCAATTTTTTTTAAAAAGCTTTATTTTTATAAATTCCTCATTAAAAAAATAAATCAAAATGGAATAGCGGTTACTTCTGTCAGGGAAAAATTTCCATTATTTCTTGCCTGTGGGAATGAGAATGTATATAATTATGATACGGGCTTCAATAAATTCTCAGGGAAGGAATGATGGAATATGGCAGCGTTTGACAGGGTTTTATCGGGGATTCCGGCAATGGATACGGCACTGGACAATATCAGGTTAGGGGATAATCTGGTATGGCAGGTAACAAACCTGAAGGAGTTCCGGCTTTTTCTTGAGCCGTATGTCGATCAGGCGATCCGGGACGGGAGAAATATTACCTATATCCGTTTTGCATCGCATGAGCCGCTTTTAAAAGAACGGGAAGGGTTAAAAATTGCTTATGTAGAATTGTCTCACCGTTTTGAGACATTTACCGTGGAGATTCATAATATTATCGAGCAGGAAGGGGCGGAGGCGTTCTATGTCTTTGACTGCCTTTCCGAGCTCCAGACGGCATGGTCAACAGATTTGATGATGGGGAATTTTTTCCGCGTGACCTGCCCTTTTTTGTTTCAGTTGGACACAGTGGCGTTTTTCCCGTTAATCCGGGGAAAACACTCGTTTAAGGCAATCGCCAAGATCCGGGACACGACGCAGCTTTTTTTGGACGTGTATTCGGATCAGTCGCAGGTCTATGTGCGCCCTTTGAAGGTCTGGAACCGTTATTCGGAGACGATGTTTCTTCCGCACAGCTATAACAGGAAAAACGGGGATTTTGCGCCTCTCCGGGAAGGGGTGAAGGTCAGCCGTTTTTATCAGTTGATGAACAGCAGCCAGTCCGGAGGTGCGGATCAAAATAATGACAGCTGGGATCGGTTTTTCAGCTTTGCGGAGCAGATGTACCAGAACGGTATGGATGTCTCGGAAGCATGCGGCCGGATGTGCGACGTTATGCTGACAAGGGATGTAAGGATGCGGGAGCTGATTAAGGCGAATTTTAAGCCGGAGGATTATTTCCAGATCCGCAGCCGCATGATTGGGACGGGCATGATTGGCGGGAAAGCCTGCGGAATGCTTCTTGCAAGGAAGCTGATTGAAAACCATGCCCCAAAGCTGTATGAAAGGCTGGAGCCGCATGATTCTTATTACATAGGTTCCGATGTGTTTTATTCCTACATTGTTTATAATAATTTCTGGGATATCCGAATCCGCCAGAGGAGGAAAGAGGAATATTTCAGCCTTGCGGAAACCTTTGCGGACTGCCTGCGGACAGGAAAGTTTTCCGATACAGAGCAGGAGCAGTTTATCCGGCTTTTGGATTATTACGGGCAGGACCCGATTATCGTGCGTTCCAGCAGTATTTTGGAGGATGGCTTTGGAAATGCGTTTGCGGGCAAATATGAATCGGTTTTCTGCGCCAACAGCGGGACATTGGAAGAACGCCTCGCAGAGTTTGAGGAGGCGGTGAGGACGGTCTATGCCAGCGCCATGAGCCCGTCCGCCCTGGATTACCGCCTGCGCCGCGGTCTGGAAGGCAGGGACGAACAGATGGCGCTTTTGGTGCAGAGGGTTTCTGGATCGCGTTATGATAACTTTTTCATGCCCTGTGCGGCGGGCGTCGGCTATTCGTACAGCCCGTACCGCTGTTTTGAGGAAATCGATCCGAAGGCGGGGATGCTCCGCCTGGTTATGGGGCTTGGGACAGGCGCAGTAGACAGGATTGAAGGTTCTTATCCCCGCCTTGTGAACCTGGACAACCCGCAGATGACGACAAGCGTTACCAGCAAGGAGAGACACCAGTTTTCCCAGAGGAGGATTGACGTGATTGATCTGGCGGAAGGGAAAGTGGTTGGAAAAGAATTATCGGAAATAGAGGAAAAGCTTCCGGTATATTTAAAAAAGATCCTTTTGGAACATGATTATGACGCCGAGGCGATGTTCCGTAACCGGGGACAGTGGAGATATGTTATGTTCATTTCCTGCAGGGGGCTTGTGGGCAATGAGGAACTGATGGGAGATATGAAGGAGCTGCTGGCAGTGATACAAAGAAAATACCAGTATCCGGTCGATATTGAGTATACCATCAATGTTTCCGAGACAGGGGAATACGTGATTAACCTGTTACAGTGCAGGCCGCTCCAGGTGATGGACGACCGGGAGGAAGTGGTGATTCCGGAAAATATCAGCAAAGATCGGATTTTCTTAGAGTGCAGCCATGCTTCTATGGGGCTGTCAAGGAAGGTGAAGTTAGATTATATTGTCATAGTGGATTCGGTTGCTTATTATGAAATGCCTTACCACGACAAATATAAGGTTGCAAGGGCATTGGGCAGCCTGAACCGCTATTTCCGCGAAAAGGGGAAATGCCTTATGCTGCTTGCGCCGGGCAGGATCGGGACCACTTCGCCGGAGCTTGGCGTCCCGACGACATTTTCCGATATCAGTGAATTTAACATTATCTGCGAGGTTTCGGAGTCTAAGGCGGGCTATATGCCGGAGCTTTCCTACGGAAGCCATATTTTCCAGGATTTGGTCGAAGCGGAGATTTTATACACGGCTGTCTTTGAAAATGAAAAAACGAAGCTCTTTGCGCCGGAGAAGATCAGGGCGCTGGAAAACCGGCTGACAGAGTATTGCCCGGAAGGGGAGGGCTTAAAGGATATTTTGGGAATCTATTTTGTGGGCGATCAGGAAAGCTATGTGTACCATGACATGAAGACCGAAAGACTGCTGTGTACAATAGGCGCGGGCTGAACTGTTACTGAAATTTAGAAAAGTCTGGAAATTTAGTAAATTTTGTGATAAAATGGGCAAAAGACAGGGAAAGTTTTCGTATAGAGTTGAGAAGGCAGGGTGAAAGTATGAGTGATATTTTTAATAATGAGCTGTTTGAGGCGTTTGCTGCAGCATCCGATAACGTATATATTTACGTTTGTGAAATGAAGACGGATATTTCCCGCTGGTCGAAAGCTTCCGTAGAGTATTTTGGGTTGGAAGGAGAGTATCTTAAGAATGCCGCAAATGTCTGGGCAGAGCATATTCATCCGGATGATTTGAGCATTTATACGGAAGATATTGACGCTGTGTTTGCGGGTACGAAGCGCAGCCATGACTGTCAGTACCGGGCAAGGAATGCCTTAGGCGAGTATGTGTGGGTGGAATGCAAAGGGAGCGTTATCAGGGATGCCGAAGGGAATCCCAAGATTTTTGCGGGGCTGATGACAAGAATTGACGGGCAGAGCAAATATGATTCCCTGACCGGGCTTTTGACGACGCTGGAGCTGCACCATTTTGATTTTTCCGCACAGAGCGGGATTGCTTTGCTGATTGGCATGGACGGCTTCCGGAAGGTAGTAAGCAACTATGGGTATAATGTTGGAGATGAGCTTTTAATTGAGTTTTCCAGAAGGGTGAAGGATTTGTGCGCTTCCGGCTGGAAATTATTCCGGTTCAGCGGGGATGAGTTTTTATTGCTCGCTTTTCATGCGCAGGAACAGCAGATAGTTGATTTTTATAGGAAGGTATGCCATGAAATAGATGCCATAGAGCTGAAAAACGGAAAGAAAATAGGAATTTCCGCGTCGGCCGGAGGGGTGCTGTTCCCGAAGGACGCGGACAGCAGGGAAGAGCTGATCAATAAGCTGGAGCATTCCTTAGAATATGCCAAAAACAGCAAAAGAGGAGATCTGGTGTTTTTTTCAGAGGAGATTGCAAAGAAGCATGAAAGAGGCCTGGCCTTAAGGGAAGATTTAAAACAGTGCATTAAAAATAATTTCCAGGGGTTTGAGCTGTATTTCCAGCCCTTTGTCAGTCCGGGGACGGATATCATCGCAGGCTGTGAGTGTCTTCTCCGCTGGAAGGGCGAACAGATTCAGGATTCTTACCCGATGGAGTTTATTAAGGTTTTGGAGGATTACGGCGGCATCCAGGAAGTCGGGTATTGGGTCATGGAACAGTCGATGAAGCAGCAGGTGGCATGGCGCAGTACTTACGGGGAGCTGAAGGTAAGCTTTAACGTGTCGTATCAGCAGTTTATGGACGATACCTTTGAGGAAAGGCTGGTTTCCTATGCGGAGCAATACGGCGTGAATCCTTCCTATATTATTATTGAGCTTACCGAGAGCTGCCAGGTGGATAACCCGGGGGAACTTTCCGCATTATTTGACCGGCTGCGCAGCCGCGGTTTCCGGATTGCTTTGGATGATTTTGGAACAGCCTACGCTTCTCTGGAAATGTTAAAATGTCTCCATGTGGATTATATCAAAGTCGAGCATTCCTTTGTACGGGAGCTGTCAGAGCCGGGGCATGACATAGATTATGTTATTATTGACAATCTGTTGGAAATGTGCAAACGGCTGGGGTATGATTCCATCGTGGAAGGCGTGGAAAATCGGAAAGTGGCGGATATTGTCGGGAAAATGGATGCCACGCTGCTCCAGGGATATTATTATTCCCGCCCGGTGTGCAGGGAAGAATTTGAAAAATTGCTGGATAGTGGAAGAAATGAATGAGTGTTTTATGGATTGGAAAAGAAAGCTGCTGCTTGTTGTTTTGACAATCCTTCTTTTACTGCTTGGATATCAGTTTATTGTCTCGATAGATCAGCAGGAGCAGGAGAAAACGGAAGAACAGGAAAAGAAGGAAGAGGATGATACGCTTTCTGACGACAGCGAAGGCGGGACAGGCGGTACTTTAGAGGAAATTTTGGGGAATGCTGAAGTGGAGGAGGAAGGGGATAGGATTCCAGAAGAAGAAAGTCCGGCAGGAGATTCACAGGAGGAGACCGACCAGGGGGAAGAATTGCAGGAAGAGCCTCCAAAAGAAACAGGGCAGGAGAATCCTGACAGTGATATCCGGGCAGAAGACCGGGACGGAGAGATGAAAAGGGATGGAGAAGAAACAGGAAATCAGCAGGATAAGGATGTTGACACCAGCGGGGAGATTCCGCAGCGGACAGCAGGGGACACCAATGTTGACTTTGAGAAAATGATAGAGAATATTGATAAGGAAATTGAAGAAGAAATAGAAGCTACTCTTCCGGACGAAGATTAATGTTTTTGATAAATAAAATGAAAAACGCCGCCAGGTATAAGGGGAGGGGGAACCTGGCGGCTATCAAAATGAGAGGGAGTTAGCTATATCTTGTCAGCCACACCTCTGTCTGACTGACAACATAACTATACCATTTTATATCTGAGATTGCAATTTAATATTTTAAACGAAACATGGAAAAATTTAAGGATTTTTGTAAAAAAAAGTGATATGTCATGTAACAGTTCAGGCCATCAGCTTGATTTGGCTGATGCCTTGATTTTTAGCTTGATAAATAAGGTAAAATATACTAAGATAAAGTTATCTATAAACAGAAAAGAGGAATGAATCATGTCAAGAGTAAGGACGAGGTTTGCGCCGAGCCCGACCGGGAGAATGCATGTCGGGAATTTAAGGACGGCGCTGTATGCTTATTTGATTGCGAAGCATGAGGGCGGGGATTTTATCCTGCGCATTGAAGATACCGATCAGGAGCGTTATGTGGAAGGTGCATTGGAGATTATTTACCGGACGCTGGAAAAGACGGGCTTAATCCATGACGAGGGGCCAGATCGTGACGGAGGTGTCGGGCCGTATATCCAGAGCGAGAGGCAGGCGCAGGGAATTTATTTGGAATATGCCAAAAAGCTGATTGAAAAGGGTGAGGCTTATTATTGTTTCTGCACGCCGGAACGCCTGGCGGGGTTAAAGAAGGATGTTGATGGCAGCGGGAAGGAAATTGTCCAGTATGACAAGCATTGTCTCCACTTAAGCAAAGAGGAAGTGGAGAAAAATCTTGCGGCAGGGATTCCGTATGTGATCCGCCAGAATGTTCCGAATGAGGGTGAGACAAGCTTTGAAGATGATATTTATGGGACAATTACTGTGCCGAACGAGGAGCTTGACGATATGATTCTGATCAAGTCGGACGGATTCCCGACCTATAATTTTGCTAATGTTGTGGATGATCATTTAATGGGCATTACCCATGTGGTGCGCGGCAATGAGTACCTTTCTTCTGCACCGAAATATAACCGTTTGTATGAAGCATTTGGCTGGGAGGTGCCGGTCTATGTCCACTGCCCGCTGATTACGAATGAGGAACATCAGAAATTATCAAAGCGGAGCGGACATTCTTCTTATGAAGATCTGATTGAGCAGGGATTTTTAAATGAGGCGGTCCTTAATTTTATCGCGCTGCTTGGCTGGAGCCCGGCGGGAAACGAGGAATTTTTTACATTGGACGAGCTGGTGAAGGTATTTGACTATCATCATATGTCGAAATCCCCGGCAGTATTTGACTATAAGAAATTAAAATGGATGAACGGCGAATATTTTAAACGTATGGATGATGAAAAGTTTTATGAGCTGGCAAAGCCGTACATTGACGAAGTGGTGACAAAGGATGTAGATAAGAAGCGGATAGCACAGTTGGTAAAGACGAGAATCGAGGTATTTCCTGATATTGCGGGTCATATTGATTTCTTTGAGGAACTGCCGGAGTATGATACCGCGATGTATACGCATAAAAAGATGAAGACAAACCCGGAGATTTCCCTGAAGGTTTTGAAAGAGGAGCAGGAGCTTTTAAAGGACTGGGACGATTTCAGCGAAGAGGGGTTAAACACGGTTATTATGAAATACATTGCTGACGCAGGGATTAAAAACGGGCAGGGCCTGTGGCCATTGCGCACCGCGGTTTCCGGCAAACAGATGACGCCGGGCGGGGCCTTTGAAATCATGTATATCCTGGGAAAAGAGGAATCTTTAAGAAGGATTGCCATTGGGATTGAGAAGCTGGAAAATGCCGGTTTATAAATAAATTTAAGAAAATGTTATTGTAGTAAATATAACAGCCTGGCTTGGAAAGAAACAAGCCAGGCTGTTACACTTTTTTCCAGTTCCTGAAAAAAATACTTTACATCTGCGGATAATCATGTATAATATAAGTAGTTTTGAAAACTATATTAAAAAGTAACGAGATATAGAAAGCATGGGGATAAAAAACAGACAGTAAAGTGAAGGTTTTCAGTAACATATAGTAGTTTTTTAAAATGAGGCTGTGTATTTGCCGTTTTTGGGAAAGGGGAAAAGAGTATGGATTATAAGATTATAGGCGATAGCTGCACAGATTTGACGCCGGAGCAGAGGGCGGATGAAAGTTTTCGGATTATTCCGCTGACAATAGAGGTTGCACAGGAAACCATTGTGGATGATGATACGTTTGATCAGAAGTCGTTTCTGAAAAAGGTAGCGAACAGCAAGGACTGTCCGAAGTCTGCCTGCCCGTCGCCGGAAATGTATTTGGAAGCTTATGAAGAAGCGGAACATATTTTTGTCGTTACCTTATCTTCGCAGCTTTCCGGCTCTTATAACAGCGCTATGGTTGCGAAGAAGCTCTGTTTGGAACAGCACCCGGAGAAAAAGATTGAAGTTTTTGATTCCAAATCTGCTTCGGTCGGCCAGGCATTGATTGCTGCAAAGATCAAGGAATTTGCGGATGCCGGGGATGCTTTTGAGAGCATTGTGGAGAAAGTGAACCAGTACCGGGATGATATGCTGACGTTATTTGTGCTGGAAACCTTAGAGACGCTGCGCAAAAACGGACGTCTTTCCAATATGACCGCGTTTATCTGCAATACGCTGGACATTAAGCCGATTATGTCCTCGACGGAGGAAGGGGCGATTATGAAAATCGGGCAGAGCAGGGGAATGAAGAGGGCGCTGCTTGGCATGATAGACCATATTGCAGAGAATGTGAAAAATCCGGAGGAGAAGATACTGGGAATTGCGCACTGCAATAACTATGAAAGAGCTTTATTTACGAAAAAAGCGATACTGGAAAAAGTGCCATTTAAAAATATTATCATTACCGCTACGAGGGGAATCAGTTCGATGTATGCAAGCGACGGCGGGATTATTGTCTGCTATTGACAGTTGGAAAAGTTTATGGTAAATGCTTTCGTGAGTTTTGAATTTTGGGGGCTGCCGCAGTAAGGAATTCTTATTGCGGCAGCCCCCCCCCTTTTTTTGTTGATGGTCTGCTATATGTCAAAAAACGTCCTGCAATTAGTCTTTTGACATAACGCTTTTAAGCAGCCACGCGGCCAGACATTTCTTTTGAAAAGTCCGTTATAAATTGATAACTTTTTGGCAGAAAAAATTTCAGGATTTTCAAAAGAAACTGTCTGTGACAGTGGCGTTCCTTTTAATAGAATCCAAAAGACTAATTGCAAAAAACGTCATATTTTGTTGACTTTTCTGGCACAATATGATAAATTAGGGAATATATTTTCGAGAAATTGGAAATTTTGTCTTTCATGATTAATATTTTTGTTCCTTGGGGGTGGATGGTACTTTCAGGGAACTGTTTTTTTATTTCATAGGAAAACAGATGCGGGCTTTGCCTGCTTTGTTCTCAGCAGTAATTGATATCAGGTGGTTTTTATGGTACGGGAATATTTAGAAGATGATGTGTATACTGCGCTGCAGAAAAGGCTGAAATTTATTTTTGAAGAATTTGAGAATATCTATGTTTCTTTTTCCGGCGGGAAAGACAGCGGTTTGTTATTGAACCTTACGCTGGATTTTCAGAAAAAGTATTACCCGCAGAAGAAAATTGGCGTTTTCCACCAGGATTTTGAGGCGCAGTATACCCTGACGACGGAATATGTGGAAAGGACCTTTGAACGGGTGAAAGAAGAAGTGGAGCCGTTCTGGGTATGCCTTCCGATGGCGACGAGGACGGCAGTAAGCAGTTATGAAATGTACTGGTATCCCTGGGATGATAAAAAGCCGGAGTGCTGGGTCCGGGAGATGCCGAAGAAAGAGTATGTCATTAACCTGGAGAACAACCCTGTCAGTACCTATCGGTACAGAATGCACCAGGAGGATCTGGCAAAGCAGTTTGGGCGCTGGTACCGCCTGTCCCACGGAAATAAAAAAACAGTCTGCCTTCTGGGGCTTCGGGCGGAGGAATCGTTACAGAGGTACAGCGGGTTTTTAAATAAGAAATACGGTTATCAGGGGCGGTGCTGGATCAGCCGGCAGTTTAAGGATGTCTGGTGTGCGTCCCCGCTGTATGACTGGTCCCCGGAAGATATCTGGCACGCCAATTATCTGTTTAACTATGATTATAACCATTTATATGACCTGTATTATAAAGCGGGCCTGAAGGTATCCCAGATGCGGGTGGCGTCCCCGTTTAATGATTATTCCAAAGATTCCCTGAATTTGTACCGTGTCATTGATCCGGAAATATGGGTAAAGCTGGTAGGACGGGTGCAGGGCGCAAATTTTGCCTGTATTTACGGAAGGACGAAGGCAATGGCGTACCGCAATATCACCCTGCCGGAGGGACATACCTGGAAATCGTTTACCATGTTTTTGTTGGATACGCTCCCGGCGAGGCTCCGGAATAATTATGTGAAAAAATTCAATGCTTCCATGCATTTCTGGCACACGACCGGAGGGGGATTGGATGAAGATATTATTCAGGAATTGGAGGAGCATGGGTATAAAATCAAACGGAACGGGGTTTCTAATTATACTTTAAATAAGAAGTCAAGGGTGGTTTTCCTTCAGAAAATCCCGGATAATACAGACGATATTAAGCTGAGCAAGGATATCCCAAGCTGGAAGCGGATGTGCTGCTGTATTTTGAAAAATGACCATATCTGCCGTTCTATGGGCTTTGCCCTGACGAGGCAGCAGCAGAAGCAGGTCGATGCCATTCGGGAGAAGTACAAGGGAATTTAGGCAGCAGATAAAAGTAAATGGAAAGGAAGGGAAAAGCCGGGTATGAATTATAAAAGTCCTGTTTATAATGTGATTTCAGTTCCGATTGAAAAGGTAAAGCCCAATACGTATAATCCGAATGCAGTAGCTCCTCCGGAAATGAAGCTGCTCTATGAAAGTATTAAAATTGATGGTTATACAATGCCGATTGTCTGCTATTATGATAAGGAAGCGGATGAATATATCATTGTGGACGGGTTCCACCGCTACCGGGTGATGTTGGAGCATGAGGATATTTATGAGAGGGAAAAAGGAAAGCTTCCGGTGTCCCTGATTAATAAATCACTGGATCAGAGAATGGCAAGCACAATCCGCCATAACCGCGCGAGAGGGAGCCATGATGTTGATTTGATGAGTAATATTGTAAAGGAACTGCATGATCTGGGGCGTTCGGACAACTGGATAGCGAAGCATCTTGGCATGGATCGGGATGAGATTCTGCGGCTGAAGCAGATTACGGGGCTTGCCGCGCTGTTTAAAGATATCAATTTTGGGAAAGCATGGAAACCGGCGGAGGAGGATGAACAGCAATAATGCCTCCTCCGGCTTGGGCTTAAAGGGGGATTACAGGGTTTGATCATCATCAGAAGGGGTATAAGTCATAATATTTTGTACATTACAATGAAAAATTCTGCATAGATCGTTAATTGTGGTAGTGTTCATGGGTCGGTTTTTTCGGAGCTTGTGGATTGTGGAGCTGGAAATATGGTGATTTTGAATCAGGGTGTAAGTGGTTTCCTCTGAAGAATGCAAAGTTTCCCAAAATGGTTCATATGAAATCATGCAGTACCTCCTAAATGTTGTATTTTATGGCTGAACTGTTACTATCTTTAAGAATACTGTCTAATTTTGTTTTTGACTATGGTTTGAAAAAAGATTACAATAAAGTGATAATCCGCTGGAAAATTAACTATAAAAGATACAAATATATCAAAAGATAAAAGGAAGAAAAAAATTAAACTGCAAGTAGTCTTTTGGATTCTGTTAAAAGAAATGTCTGGCTGCGCGGCTGTTGAAAAACGATGTGTCAAAAGACTCATCGCAGAAATTAAAATCCTTGATTGAAAAAAGGTTTTTTTTATAGTAAACTAAAGAAAAAAGGAAACAGATAGATGTACAGACAATGGATTTGGGAAGGGGTGCCGGAATGAAATTTGCGAAAATGCAAGGCTGCGGAAACGATTATATTTATGTGAATTGCTTTGAGGAAACCATAAAAAATCCCTGTGAGCTGGCAAAGTTTGTCAGTGACCGTCATTTTGGGATTGGCGGCGACGGATTGATTTTGATCTGCCCGTCAGAAACGGCGGATTTTCGGATGGCGATGTATAACATGGACGGCTCGGAAGGGAAGATGTGCGGCAATGGCATCCGGTGCGTGGCAAAATATGTGTACGATCATGGGATGACAGAGAAGACCGGGATTTCCGTGGAAACAAAGTCGGGGATAAAGTACCTGGATTTGCAGATAGAACAAGGAAAAGTGTCAAAAGTTACGGTTGATATGGGAGCGCCTGTGGTAAAGCCGGAGGAAATCCCGGTGAAGGCGGAGGAAGGGAAGGAATGTCTGGCAGGGGAACCTATCGAGGTGGACGGAAAAGAGTACCGGATGACCTGTGTTTCCATGGGAAATCCTCATGCGGTTGTTTTTGTAAAGGATGTCCATGTCCTTGATCTTGAAAAAACAGGGCCGGGGTTTGAGGGGCATGTAAGGTTTCCGGATCGGATCAATACGGAATTTGTCCACGTTATTAACAGGAAAGAAATTGATATGCGTGTATGGGAGCGGGGCTCGGGTGAGACGCTTGCCTGCGGGACAGGGGCCTGCGCCAGCGTTTATGCCTGTATTTTAAACGGATATACGGAGGATGAGGTGTTAGTCCATCTGCTCGGAGGAGATTTGATCGTCCGTTATGACAGGGAAAAGCATACAATTTTTATGACCGGGCCTGCCGTGACGGTCTTTGAAGGAAATATAGAAATAGAGGATTAAAAAGTGGCTGGGGAGGTTTTCATTTATGAAGCTGTTGTCTTTATTAGAAGGATTAGAATATGAATGTATCCAGGGGAGCATGGATCAGGATATCACAGGCGTGGTTTATGATTCCAGAAAAGCAGCTCCGGGGACGGTTTTTGTCTGTATCAGGGGGACGGTAAGCGATGGGCATGTATTTGCTTCGGAGGCAGCGGAAAAAGGAGTGTCGGCGCTGATCGTGGAAGAGGAGGTTTTAGTGCCGGAGTCGGTGGCGGTGCTGAAAGTAACAGATACCCGCCTGGCGCTTGCCTGCATTTCGGCGGCATGGTTTGACCATCCGGCTAAAAAGCTTACGACGATTGGCATTACGGGAACGAAAGGAAAGACAACGACTGCCTTTATGGTGAAATCAATGCTGGAAAGCGTTGGCTATAAAACGGGATTGATTGGCACGATAGAGACGATTATCGGAGATACCCATATCCCGGCAAAAAACACTACGCCGGAATCGTATATTGTTCAGGAAACCTTTGCAGAGATGGTAAAAGAAGGCTGCCAGTGTGTGGTGATGGAGGTTTCTTCCCAGGGGTTAATGCTCCACAGGGTCAGCGGCTTTGTCTTTGATTATGGCGTTTTTACCAATCTGGAGGCGGATCATATCGGGCCGGGCGAGCATAAGGATCTGGAGGATTATATCCATTGCAAGAGTCTGTTGTTCCAGCAGTGCCGTCATGGGATTTTTAACGCGGATGACAGCCATCTTCCCCAAATTCTGGAAGGGCATACCTGCAGCGTGGAAACCTTTGGCTTTTCCGAGGCGGCTGATCTGCGGGCGAAGGACGTAAAACTGGTACAGAGACCGGGAGTTTTGGGAGTTTCTTATCAATTAAAAGGTATTCTGGAGTTTCCGGTGGAAATTGATATTCCGGGTAAATTCAGTGTTTATAATTCCCTGACGGCGATTTCCATCTGCCGCCATTTTAAGGTATCGGAAGAAAATATCCGGCAGGCCCTGTCCACAATCCAGGTGAAGGGACGGGTGGAGCTTTTGAAGGTTTCGCCTCATTATACCATGATGATTGATTATGCGCATAATGCCATGAGCCTTGAGAGCCTTCTGGCTGCGTTAAAGGAATATCAGCCGAAACGCCTTGTCTGCCTGTTCGGGTGCGGCGGAAACCGTTCCAGGAGCCGCCGTTATGAAATGGGGGAGGTTTCTTCCCGGCTTGCGGATCTGACGGTCGTGACTTCCGATAATCCGAGAAATGAAGAGCCGGAAGCGATTATTGCGGATATCCTGGAAGGGGTAGGGCGCGCGGACGGAGAATATGTCACGGTTCCGGACAGGAAAGAAGCGATCCGTTACTGCATGGAACATGCCAGGGAAGGAGATGTCATTGTTTTAGCCGGAAAAGGGCATGAGGATTACCAGGAGATCAAAGGGGTGAAATATCCGATGGATGAACGTGTCCTGGTGAACGAGATCCTGGAAGAATCTGCCGGAAATTTACCGCTTTTAGAATAAGGGAAAATCTGCTATACTAAGGAACAGATAGGAGGAGATTCTTTATGGCAATACAGATAAAAATAAAAAAATGTTTTCTTATGCTGCTTATTGTTAGTATGTTTCTGCCGCCTTCCGGCATTTTAAGGGCGGAAGACGGAGAAACCGAAGAAACAGGGAACACCGAAGAAACGGAGGAAACCGATGAGACGGAAAAAACCGCGGCTGCCCAAATTTCCAAAACGAAAATGACGATTCCGATACATGGCGCTAAGAAAAAAAAGTTATCGGTAAAAAATCCGGCGGAAGGCACGGTTTATCTGTATCAGTCCAGCAATAAAAAAATTGTTTCCGTTGGGGAAAAGACGGGGCTTCTGACCGGGAAGAAAGCAGGGACGGCGAAAGTTACCCTGATTAAGAAAGGAAAGAAAAAGAATAAAATCATCGGCGTCTGTACCGTGAAGGTAAAGAAGGCAAGCATTACAAAGAAAAATAAGAAAATGACCGTATCCATCAACGGCATGATTTCGCCTGTGGTCAGTTATCAGAATTCTAAGGCAGGATATACCTATGAATCGGATAATGAAAGCGTTGTCAAAGTGCAGGAAACGATGAAAGGCACAGGAGAGACTTCCTTTACGGTTATGGCGCTTGCAGAAGGGAAGGCAAATGTGACCGTTCAGGAATTTTATAATGGAAAAGACACGGTCGTAGGGAAGATTGCCGTTACGGTCACAAAGCCGACTCTTGCGACAAAGCGGATTACGATGTTAAAAGGGCAGTCTTTGAAGATTTCCGATGTGATTACGGTAAATTACGCATTTACCAATAATGTGGCATATGATTATGTGAGCGCAGATGATGAATTTTTGACCCTGGATGAAGAAACGATGACGGCGGAAAAAACGACAACAGGGGTCAATCTGGATGTTTACCAGACCATCGACGGCATCAGAAGTATGCTGGGGACGGTGGTTGTGGTAATTGAAGAAGAAAATGAGCATACTCCGGAAATCAATGATGATTCCTATGTGGATTTGTCCGATTACAATAATGATTATGAAGAAGGCTTTGACGAGTATGACGATAATGATTATTATTCTGTCGGGGATGATTTTGTGGAGGATGAGGAAGAAGATCCGGACGACAGCTATGAAGATTATGATGAATATTTGGATTCTGCGGAGCATTTTTGGAATGAATAAGAAAGGGGCAGAAGATGAGGTTTCGGCCGTGTATTGATATCCATAATGGGAAAGTAAAGCAGATTGTCGGCGGGAGCTTGCAGGATGCCGGGGATTTTGCAAAGGAAAATTTTGTCTCCGGACAGGATGCGGCGTTTTATGCAGAACTTTATAAAAAGCTGGGGCTTTACGGCGGGCATATCATCCTGTTAAATCCTGCGGACAGCCCGTATTACCAGGAAGATTATAAGCAGGCGCAGGCAGCGCTTTCGGCTTATCCGGGCGGGCTTCAGATTGGCGGGGGGATCCATGCGGAAAATGCGGAATCCTTTTTAAAGCTTGGCGCGTCTCATGTCATTGTAACCTCCTACGTTTTCCAGGACGGGAAAATTCATTACGGGCGTCTGGAAAAGCTGGTAAAGACTGTGGGGAAAGAACATCTGGTATTAGATTTAAGCTGCCGGAAAAAAGAGAATGGAAAATACTATATCGTCACAGACCGATGGCAGAAATTCACGGATACCGTACTGGAGGAAAGAACCCTGCGGGAACTTAGCGCTTACTGCGATGAATTTTTAATCCATGCCGTGGATATGGAAGGAAAAGCAAACGGCATTGAAACAGAAGTGGCGGCAATGCTGGGGCGGTTTCCGGAGATTCCCGTGACTTATGCCGGAGGTGTAGGAAGCTTTCAGGATCTCGAACTGTTAAAAACACTGGGAAACGGGCATGTGGATGTCACGATTGGGAGTGCGCTGGATTTATTCGGGGGGAGTATAAAATTAGAAGCAGTGCTGGAGTTCTGCGGAAAGTAAATTGTTCGTCTGCGCCATTCGCAATCTCGCACTTCGTGCTTCAAAGCCTGCTGCCGCAGGCGGATTGCTCATGTCATGTAATAGATTTCCAAAGGAAATCTGTTACCTGCGCGCCATCAGGCGCCTCTATCATGGCGCTCCCTCAACAGCCGAACCCAGAGGAAAATTTGTGCAAGCACAATTTTCCTCTGAATCCGTCTGTTGGCTGAACTGTTAGCAAAAATTGCAAAAAACTCTTGAAATATGGTAAAAATGTGGTATACTTATTACATAAATATTACAAATTTTAGTGAATTATGTATATAATGTAATAAGTCGGAAAGGGTTTTGCAATGAGTTTTAAAAAATTATTCATACCATTATTGGCTGCGGCAATGCTGGCGGGGACAGCGAAAACCGAAGCGGCACATATAACGGCGGGACAGGTTGAGAAGAGTGCCGTCTCTGTTACAAAAGAACAGGAGAGCGCAAAGGTATCCAGAAAGGTTTTGGCGGCTAAGAGTAAACGCTGCACAAAGAAGAATATCCGCCTGCTTGCTTCCATCATCTGTTGTGAAGCCGGAAACCAGCCTTACAGCGGGAAGCTTGCCGTTGGGATTGTTGTTATGAACCGGGTGCGTTCCAGTGCCTATCCCGATACAGTAAAGGGCGTTATTTACCAGAAATTCCAGTTCGGCCCGGTTTCTTCCGGCATCCTGGACAGGACATTAAAGAGCTATGACGCGGGAAATTTTACGTCGAAGGATGAGAAGCAATGCATCCGTGCCGCGAAGGAAGCGTTAAACGGAGCGAAAAAAATCACCGTGAAAAATAAAAGAAAAGTTTTTTCTGATTATTATGGGTTTAATAATGTGAAACCGTCCTGTTCCTATTATAAGCTGGGCGGGCATTATTTTAGAAAATAAAAGAACGAAGAAAAGAGGCGATTTTTTCATCAGCCTCTTTTCTTATGGAAAAAAATGTGTTATGATATAAAGAAAAGTATTTCGACCCAAGGAGGATATATTTGTGGCAGAAGAGACGTCCATAGAGACTGCAGAGAAGGAAAAAGAGGTAGTTTCTAAGAATTTTATTGAAATGATTATTGACAAAGATATTGCAGAAGGGCATTGTAAGAAAGTCGTAACCAGGTTCCCGCCGGAACCGAACGGCTATCTGCATATTGGACATGCGAAGTCCATTCTGTTAAATTATGGATTGGCAGAAAAGTATGGGGGACAGTTCAATCTCCGTTTTGACGATACCAACCCGACGAAGGAGAAGATGGAATTTGTAGATTCCATTAAGAAAGATGTGGAATGGGTTGGCGGAAAGTTTGAGGACCGTTTATTTTACGCCTCCGATTATTTTGAGCAGATGTATGAAGCGGCGGTGAAGCTGATTAAAAAGGGCAGGGCATTTGTCTGTGATTTATCGGCGGAGCAGATGCGGGAGTACCGCGGGACCCTGACGGAGCCGGGAA
This sequence comes from uncultured Lachnospiraceae bacterium, assembly GCA_947629585.1. Classification (GTDB taxonomy): domain Bacteria; phylum Bacillota; class Clostridia; order Lachnospirales; family Lachnospiraceae; genus MGBC100174. The sequence continues at coordinate 17,779 of CANREH010000009.1, forward strand.
AGGACAGCCCTTACCGTAACCGCAGTATCGAGGAAAACCTTGCTTTGTTTGAAGAAATGAAGGAAGGAAAGGTGGAGGACGGAAAACGGGTGCTCCGTGCAAAGATCGATATGGCGTCTCCGAATATGAATATGAGAGATCCGGTGATTTACCGGGTAGCGCATTTGACCCATCACAATACCGGGGATCGGTGGTGCATTTACCCGATGTATGATTTTGCACACCCGATTGAGGACGCCATCGAGGGCGTTACCCATTCCATCTGTACTTTGGAGTTTGAGGATCACCGTCCTTTATATGACTGGGTAGTGCGTGAGCTGGAATATGAACATCCGCCGAAGCAGATTGAATTTGCCAAGATGTATTTGACAAATGTAATTACCGGAAAACGCTATATTAAGAAGCTGGTAGAGGACGGCATTGTGGACGGATGGGACGATCCGAGGCTGGTAAGCATTGCCGCGCTCAGAAGGCGCGGGTTCACGCCGGAATCCATTCAGATGTTTATGGAGCTTTGCGGAGTGTCCAAAAGCCAGAGTTCGGTGGATTATGCCATGCTGGAATATTGTATCCGGGAGGATTTAAAGTTAAAGAAAAACCGTATCATGGCAGTTTTAAATCCGGTAAAACTGATTATTACCAATTATCCGGAGGGGCAGACAGAATATCTGGAAGCTGCCAATAATCAGGAAAATGAGGAGCTTGGCGTAAGGAAAATTCCGTTTGGCAGGGAGCTTTATATTGAACGGGAGGATTTTATGATTGAGCCTCCGAAAAAGTATTTCCGATTATATCCGGGAAATGAAGTCCGCCTGATGAATGCGTATTTTGTGAAATGCGAGGATTATGTGACGGATGAAAAGGGGAATGTAACGGAAATTCACTGTACTTATGATCCGGAAACAAAAAGCGGGAGCGGCTTTACTGGAAGGAAGGTTAAGGGGACGATCCACTGGGTAAATGCAGATACGGCGGTAAAAGCGACTGTCCGTCTGTATGAGAATCTGGTGGATGAAGAAAAGGGGGTCTATAATGAAGACGGAAGCGTTAATTTGAATCCGAATTCCCTGACTGTTTTGGAAAATTGTTATATAGAACCGTCGGTAAAGGATGCAAAGGCGTATGATAGTTTTCAGTTTTTAAGGAATGGGTATTTCTGCGTGGATGCAAAAGATTCTTCAACAGAACATCTTGTATTTAACAGAATTGTATCATTGAAAAGCTCTTATAAGCCTACATGATAAGGTTTGCAGGGCTGTCACTAAATTTAAAATTGAGAGGAAAAAAAGCTGTTATTGATTAATGCAGCAGAATGGAGGAAATCATGGGAATATTTTCAGGTTTGGAAGCATTAGGGTTGGGAAAATTAAAGAATACAGATGTTTTTGTGGACGAGGAGCAAAAAAAAGCAGAGCAGGAGGCCCTTAAAAAGAAGGAAGCTAAAAAAGTTACGGAGGAAGAGTGCATTTATGATAAGACCATGAAATGCCCTGTCTGTGACGAAGAGTTTAAAACAAAGGTGGTAAAAACAGGAAAAGCGAAACGTGTCGGCCAGGACAGCGATCTGCGCACAAGGTACCAGATCGTAGATCCGCTGAAATATGATGCGGTGCTCTGCCCTCACTGCGGGTATGCCGCCCTGAGCCGTTTCTTTAATTATATGACCAGCACGCAGGCAAGGATGATTAAAGAGCAGATTGGAGCGACGTTTAAAGGGGGAGTGGAAACGGACGCCCCGGTCTATACCTATGATGAGGCGATTATGCGCCATAAGCTTGCCCTTTTGAGTACGGTTGTAAAGAAGGCAAAGGCGAGCGAGCGCGCTTATGTCTGCTTAAAGCTTGCATGGCTGACAAGAGGGAAGATAGAAACCCTGCCGGAGGATACCCCGGACCTGGAAAGAATCCGGGAAGAAGCCCGTAAGGATGAATTAGAATATATTGCCAATGCGTATGAGGGATTTTCTACTGCTTTTTCTAAGGAAGATTTCCCGATCTGCGGCATGGACGAGCTGACGCTGACTTACCTGGTGTCGGATTTGGCAAGGCAGCTTGGCAAATATGAGGACGCCAAACGGTTTATTTCCAGAGTCCTTACATCCAGAAGCTCTAATGAGAGGATCAAGGGAATGGCCAGGGATTTAAAAGACAGAATTACGGAAGAAGAAAAGGCAGCAGGACTGACAGAGGAAGCGTAATCTGTCATGGAGTTTTTTGAAAGCATTTTCGTGCGATAATGGAAAACAGGATGCCTGCTATGGTGGAGATAGTAGTAGCCGCTATGGCAGGCATGATAATGGCGGAAGGGTTGGCGCTTCCATATTGGCTGCGGTAGGCGATGATATTGACCGGGATTAACTGCAGGGAGGAGATATTGATAATAAGGAAAGTACACATATCGGCGCTTGCCCTGTGTCTGTCCTTTTTGCCGGAAGAAGCCGCCTGTTCTTTCCTGACTGTCTCCAGCTCTTTCATGGCCTTTAAGCCGACCGGAGTGGCAGCCCATCCCAGGCCCAGCAGGTTTGCGATCATATTAGAAGCGATATATTCATTAGCGGCATGGTTTTTTGGAACGCCGGGAAATAAGAAATGGATCATCGGCAGAAGTTTCTTTGTCAGTCCGGCGATCATGCCGGATTCTTTTGCAATTTCCATAAGGCCCATCCATAAAGACATGACGGAGAGCATAGTAAAACAGAGTTCAACGGCTTCTTTCGCTGCTTCCAGAGAGCCGCTGCCTGTGGCTTCTATATTATTGGTCACAATGCCCGTCACGATTCCGGCGAGGATCATCAGTCCCCAAAGAAGATTTAACATAGTTTCAGGTCTTTCTTAAAGGAAGTTACCATAGTATATGAAATATTATAAGATATATGCAGGGAATGGAAGCAGTTAGTGATGGATAACTTCACCGGCACGGGTTTTCCTGAGAATTTCCCGCTGTTTTTCGATTAAATATTGTCCTAACGCAGGAAAAGATTCTGTAATTTTACACCCATAAACAATAGAATTTAGATGCTCATTTTTGCTTGCCCGGAGAATATTTGCCGGGAGTTCTATCGAAAACTGATCCTCTTCATCGACAAATTTCAGCTTCACGGCGGTTTGTACCTCCAATTCCTCTTTACAGATAAAGGCGAAACCGGACAGACTGATATCCTTGAGCATAATGGTCGTGTTCTTTATTTTTTCTTTTTTTGCGGGAAATTCAAGCTGGATGTCCATGTCACGCCCGATATAGAGCCGATAATCCCCGCGGCGGTTGTAAACCTTGCCTTCGTTTTCTACGATAATTTTATGAAACAGGGTATGGCCGTAGCGGACCAGGGATATCTTTACATCCGGGAAACGGTAAAGCTTGCCGCCTTCCATATAATGAAGATCAATCATAAATTTACTGTTAAAGCCGACTGTTTTATTGTTATGCTTAATCGGCGGAATCAGCAGAAGATTCTCATTGATAAAAGATATCTTGGTTTCAAACTCTATTTTTTTATTTTGGAATATAGCAATGAGCGTAATGGGGGTTCCTTTGCTGAGATCTGAAATTTTCATAATACTCCTCTCCATCGGTAAAAAATAAATACGTCTCTATTTTACAAGATTTTTGGGAAAAAGTACAGCCTAAATTGAAAAATTATCCAAAAGGCAGTATAATATAATCTGACTGGAGGAGAAACCCAGCAAAACCCAGATGTGGAGGTGTGTGTTATGAATCTGATAAAGGATGAGCTGACAGAGCAGTTTATGTATACATATAATCATTATGAAAAGAATCCGAAGCTTTATGAAAAGGCAGATGAAAATGCGGTCAGTTCGCTGGCTTTTGATTTGATTGTATATTCTTTTGATAAAAAAACAACAAGGGATCTTGCCATTCGGGAGTATTATGAGAAAATGCAGTATGACCGGATTCTGACCTTGATTTGGGTAAAATCGGACTGCGAGACGATCCGGCAGGCGTTTGATATTATGAGAAATATTTTTGCCGTTACAAGAATCGTAGTGGAATATCGGCTGAGGACACAGAGGATCAAGAAATCCAAAGAGCTTAAGGAGCGGATTCTGGTAGAAGATACGATGATATCCCTTTTAAGCAAGGAAAAGATTCTTTTCAGGCAGCCGACTTTGATTACTTTGGACGGGTATGGCATGTACCTGGATTTGCTGCGTTTTCTTCCCAATATCACAGAGGAAAAGGTAAGGAAATATATTAAAGATCATGGCGGAGTTTTTTAAATACAGAAATGTCCTGCAGAAAAATTGCTGAAATTTCCTGCAGGGCGGTTTCTTTTAAAACGGTTTGTCCAGTGTTTTTCCGTTCTTGCTCTTTCATTCGCTCCAACCCGATGTATCTTCTATTGATTTAGAGCAATACCAATCAGCCGATCGGTCTGATCAGCCAGAGACAGCGGGATATTCAGCACGTCATCATCCAGTTTCAGATTGTTCAGGGAAAAGCGTATACGGAGTTTGACTTTGTCAGGGAACAGCTCCTTGAACTTCTTTAGGCTCTTGCTGGAGGTGTTGGCTTCGGATTTGACTTCAACAGGAAAGATATCATTTTCCCGCTGGATCAGGAAATCTACCCATAGGGAGGATTGGTTTGTGTCCAGTAGCGGGGAATCAATTCAAACTGCGTAATTAAGGTTTGCAGCACAAAATTTTCGGTTAACGCGCCCTTGAACTCAGTGAACAGGCGGCTGCCTTCGCCGAAGGCGGTGGGTGCCAGATGCGCCAGACGGCGAAGCAGACCCACATCTACCAGATAAATTTTAAAGGCTGACAGGTCGTCGTAGGCTGCCACAGGGAGGCCGGGAGCAGAGCTGCGGTAGATTTTATATACCAGACGGGCATCTGCCAGCCACTGCAGAGCATCTTCGTATTCACGGGCTCTTGCGCCCTCTTTGACAACCTTGTAGATGAACTTCTTATTCTCCCGTGCCAGTTGGGAAGGGACGGACTTCCAGATCATGGAGATCTTCGGGAATTCACTGATGTTGGGATGCTTTGCAAAGTCACGTTCGTAGGCATTAATGATGCCGGACAGGGCTTCCTGCATGGCGGCAACATCACGGGCTTTCGTCCACATCAGCACGGATTCGGGCATACCGCCAGTGACATAATACATTTTCAATTTCTCATATAGAGGATTAAAGAATGCATCAGGGATTGGTTCGATGGTGTCTACGCTGTCCAGATAAGCGGCAAGATTTTCATCACCATTCGCAATCAGAAATTCGGAGAAGGTCATAGGGTCAATCTGCATGAAGCTGACCTTGCCCACAGGGAAAGAGGAAGGCTTTGCCAGGGCAATGCCCAGAAGAGAACCCGCGCAGGCGATATGGTACTGCGGTGCGTTTTCGCAGAAATACTTCATGGAGTTAATGACCTTCGGGCAGTCCTGCACCTCATCAAAGATGATCAGGGTTTTTTCGGGCAGGATTTTCTGACCGCTGGCCAGTATCAGATTTTGAAGGATACGGTTGACATCTTTGGTAGTTTCGAAGAACTGTTTGTATTCCTCGTTTTCATCAAAGTTAAAATAAGCGGTGTTTTCATAGTAACGTTTACCAAACTCTTTCAAAATCCAGGTTTTGCCTACTTGCCGCACACCTTTCAGAATCAAAGGCTTGCGATAGGGAGAATTCTTCCAGTCCAGCAGCTTTTTCAAAATAAATCGTTCCATAGATTCACTCCTCACACTTTTATTGGAGTTTTCGTGCTTCATAATCACATTTTTATTATATGTCGGAAACTTGAAAAATACAATCCCAAAATTATACAAGTTTTATGGCTATGCCATATGTCAAAAATAAGGAAAAGTTTCCCTTACGAGTAAATTTGATGATGGCTGAACGGTTACGTTTTCTATTCTTTTGCGCTTAACTTATTCAGTATATCAGATGGGAGATGACTTCTGTGTCTGTCAATTTCCCATCTGATAAATTTATTTTGTTTTGTGCTGGCGACCTTCTACATCCATAGTGAAATTGCCAGTATAAATAAGTTCGGAAATAGGAACAAGCTCATAGCCTTTTTCCTGAAGTTTCGTTATCACAGTGTCCAGTGCCTGTGCGGTGAATTTTGCACCGTTATGGCAGAGGATGATAGAACCGCTTCCCAGATGCTTGTGTTCTGTGACTGTCTGGATAATGGATTCGACACCGTAGTCTTTCCAGTCGAGGGAGTCTACATCCCATTGGATAGCGTAGTAGCCGTTTTCCCTGGCAGCCTGGATCAGAGTATTGTTGTAGTCGCCGTAGGGCGGGCGGAATAATTTCATATCCATTCCGGTCAGTTCCTTTACTTTCTTATGTACGGACATGATTTCATCAACACATTCCTCTTTGGAAAGCTTTGACATTTCCTTATGGTTTTCACTGTGGTTTCCAAGATCATGCCCGCCTTCGGCAATGGCTTTGACGTCGTCGGGGTATTTTTCCACCCATCCGCCAGTCATAAAAAAAGTTGCATGAACATTGTGGTCGGCAAGGATTTTTAACAGCTTCCGTGTGTCTTCATTTCCCCACGGTGGCGGTAACTTGCGGAAAGTAATAAGGTCTGCATTCATAAACGTTTTCCGTTTATCCGCAATTCTTCGCTTGCTAAGTCAATTTCATCATTCCAGCTGACGCCATAACCGCCAGCATCAACTTTTACCTGCTGAAACAGCCCTTTGATTGTTTTTAGGTTATTAAATACATCCCATTTTGCAAATAACGGTTTTACGTCATATTCTGTCTTTATCCCGTCTGTAAATACTACCGATAGAATGTAATTATTTTTGGGTTCAACACTTTGTACTTTATAAAATATTTTCATACACTCCTCTTTTTTGCTTAACCGACTATTTAATAATATTATACTGTATGTGTGATTAATGTCAATTTATATTTAGTCATATATAAAAAGGATTATTGGGTGAAAAACAGCTCTTCGTTATATTCAAAATTTTTTTAGCATATTGGATAAGCTGTATCTAATATGCTGTTATAAACAGGTTGTATATTTTTTATGAATTAGTCATGTATAGGAGGGATAGCCGATTGGAGAATGGCAGACAGAAAGTAATATGCTATACCATTGAAAGAGAATTTTTAGCCAAAATCACTGTCACGGAACTTATAAATCGAATTATTCAGACCCATGCGAAAGAACAAGCCGAAAAAGAAACGGCTTCTTCATGAAAAAGCATTGGAAAATCTGCTTTTTTGTAGTAAAATACGAACAAGGGAAGCGGTTGAAAGGGAAACGATGATGGGAAAGCATATGCTTTTCAGCGTGGCTGAATATATCAGGTTATCCAGAGAAGACGGCGATAAGGCAGAAAGTGACAGTATCGGAAATCAGAGAAAACTGATTGCGGATTACCTAAAAGACAGGGACGATTTTGTTTTGTATGACACCTACATTGATGACGGCTTTACGGGGATAAATTTCCAAAGACCGGGCTTTCAGAGAATGATAGCAGACATAGAAGCAGGCAGCGTGAATTGTGTGATTGTGAAAGACCTTTCGAGGTTTGGACGCGATTACATTGATACTGGAAAATATCTGGAACGCTACTTTCCTGACAACGGTGTGCGTTTCATTTCCATTACGGATCATATTGACAGCAGGAAGCAGGCTTATGATATGCTGCTGCCCATAAAAAATATTTTTAATGAGCAGTACGCAAGGGACATCTCAAAAAAAGTCCATGCTTCCATAAAAACCAGGCAAAGGGCAGGGGAATTTATCGGGGCATTTGCTTCCTATGGGTATAAGAAATCGCCTGCCGACAAAAACAAGCTGGTGATTGATGAATATGCCGCCAGTGTTGTCCGCAGAATCTTCAGGCTCTACACAGAGGGACATGGAAAAATCCGTATTGCAGCTATGCTTAATGAGGGCGGAATTGTATGCCCGTCTGAATACAAAAAGCTGAACGGAGATCATTACAGAAACAGCAGCCGTTTAGACAGCACCTCTTACTGGACATATTCAACCATAAACCGCATTTTACAAAATGAAATGTATATCGGCAATATGGTACAGAATAAAAAAAGCCAAAAAATGAGAGGAAAGTCAAAAAGCCAGGACAAAGAAGACTGGATTGTGGTAAAAGGCACGCACGAAGCAATCATCGATGAGAAAACATGGAATAAAGTGCAGGATTTGTTAAAGCGCAGGACACGCAACCTTGACTTAAACAGCAACAGGAGCATTTTTGCGGGCTTCCTGAAATGCGGTGACTGCGGCAGGTCTTTAGCAAAGAAAATCGGAACACCGGGACACGGCAATGGCAACATCAATTACTATTGCGGGACCTATGTACGCTCCGGCAGGCAATACTGCACTCCGCACCCGATACCGCATTCGGTTTTGGAAAACATTATTTTGGAAGATTTGAAAGCTATCATGCAGAGCATTGACAATATGCGTGAAATGATTGAACAGAACCAGACGGCAGCCGTTACAGAAAAGCGGATTAATGAAAATGAAAAAAAACGCCTGACTGTTGAACTTAAAAAGGTTCAAAAGCTGAAAAAGTCGGTTTACGAAGATTACAGAAGCGAACTGATTTCCAAAGATGAATTTGTCACATATCGGCAAGATTACCGAAAGAAAGAAGAATTACTGGAAAAGCAGCTTGAAAGCCTTGATGACAGGCAGGAAGAAACCACGCCGGATATTTTCGAGAATCCGTGGATCAAACGCCTGTTAGAGCTTAGAACGATTGAAACATTGGACAGGGATATTGTGGTGGAAATGATACATGAAATCACCGTATTTGAAAACCACAAAATCAGGATTGTTTACAATTTTTCAAACGAATTGGAAGCGTTTTTCAAAACAGTATATATAGAAAAAGAAAAGTAACAAAAAGCTTTTGTATTGTAAATCCGGGCTTTTTCGGTATAATGAAAGCGTGGAGACCGATGTTTTCCAGAGGGATATTACAAGTGAGGTGGTAAAATGACACAATCTATGCCGAAGCGTAAGATAAAAGACAGCGTATTTACAAACTTATTTCAGGATAAAAAATATCTTCTCCGGCTGTATAAGGCTCTCCATCCGGAAGATAACAGTGTAACGGAAGATGATATCAGGGATGTTACTATGAAGCATATATTGGTGGATGCGGACTATAATGATCTTGGTTTTTCCATTGGCGACAAATTAATCATATTGGTGGAAAGCCAGTCAAGCTGGACATTAAATATCATTATTCGTGCATTGATGTATCTTATGCAGACTTATCACGATTATTTTAAACGAACAAAACAAAACCTTTATGGTTATAAAAAAGTGAATATGCCGAAACCGGAATTGTATGTGATATTTACGGGCGAAAAGCCTAAAAACCCGCCGGATTCTATTTCTCTTTCCAAAGATTTTTTTGATGAAAAGAAGACGGCAGTGGACGCAGAAGTCAGGGTACTGTATCAGGAAGATGAGAGCAACATTATCGGGGAGTATATTATTTTCTGTAAGGTATATAATGAGCAGAGAAAAAAATACGGACAGACAAAAGAAGCAGTATTAGAGACAATCCGTATCTGCAAGAACAGAAATGTGTTGAAGGAATATCTGGAAAGCAAGGAAAAGGAGGTGGTAGATATTATGATGACATTATTTGATGATCAGGAAATTTGGGAAGCATATGCAAAGGATATTGAGGATAATACTGCATTCAGAGAGGCACGGAAAACTGCGGAAAGAATGATACGGAAAGGAAAGATGTCTCTGGAAGAAATTGCAGATTATGTTCCTTTAATATCGTTGGATGAATTAAGAAAACTGGAAGCTGAGATTATGCAGATGGCATAATAGAGCAGCGTCAGCCGAATAAGCTTTCCGCAAGTTACCGTCTCCCCACGCTGCGTCAAAGGAAATGGCGATTTTGTTGTCGTCTCTGTCCACGCAGTAAATCGGGAGCTCTTTCCCGTTAGGGCTGCTGGTGACAGTGACGGTATTTTGGAGCAGATAGACGGCTCCGGCCATCAGGAGCACGAAGCTTAAGGAAAATACTCCGGTACGGATAAAGTCCCGGATTCCGTCCCGTTTTTTTGTATCTGCATTCACTCTTTGCAGCATGATGGGAGAGGGCTTTGCAGAACCGGGATGTTTGAGAAAATGTTTTTTGAAAAAAGAAGGTTTCATTTCGACCTCAGAAAAATTTAATCTTGTATTATTATATGCAGAATTTGGGAGAATATATGATGGAATATTTTGATATCAGGACATTGGATGGAAAGGTTACGGGTGAAATTAAAGAACGCTCTAAAGTGCATGAGGACGGGGATCTCCATGCGACGGCGCATGTCTGGATTGTGAAAAATGGAGCGGATGGGAATTTTGAGCTTTTGCTCCAAAAAAGAAGTGCCTGCAAGGATGCCGATCCGGGCTGTTATGATATTTCTTCCGCAGGACATCTTCCGGCAGGGCAGAATTATCTGGAATCGGCGCTCAGGGAACTGGAAGAAGAGCTTGGCATTATGGCGGAGCCGGAGGATCTGGAATATGTCGGCATACATACCGGGTATGCGGAAGCCGAATTTTATGGGAAAATGTTTAAAAACCATGAAATCAGCAAGGTTTATATTTACCGGAAACCAGTGGAAATTTCTAAGCTTTCCTTACAGGAAGAAGAGGTGGAATCCGTGAAATGGATGGATTTTGAGGAATGTTTCCGCCATGTGAAGGAAAACGATCCGGAGTACTGCATTTTTTTAGATGAGCTGGAAATGCTGCGAAAATGGCTGAAAGAACGGAAATGGAAACCGGATATTTCCGAATATGGCATAGAGGAATTTCGGAAATTGTATCAAACGGATCATGAATAAAGAAGGGATTGGTATATGAAAGGGAAAAGCCAGTTGACAACGTTATGCTACATAGAAAAAGAAGATTCGTATTTAATGCTGCACCGCATTAAAAAGGAGCATGATATCAATAAGGACAAGTGGATCGGGATTGGAGGGCATTTTGAGGAAAATGAAAGCCCGGAGGAATGCCTGTTAAGGGAAGCGAAAGAAGAAACGGGGCTTACGCTGACTTCCTGGAAATTCCGCGGGCTTGTGACATTTCTTTCCGATCAGTGGCAGACGGAGTATATGTGCCTGTATACCGCGTCCGCCTTTGAGGGAGAACTGATCCCATGTGACGAGGGGGAGCTCTGCTGGGTGAAAAAAACAGATCTGGGCAAATTAAACCTGTGGAAAGGTGATCTTATTTTTTTAAAGCTTCTGGCGGAAGATGCGCCGTTTTTTTCTTTAAAGCTCCGCTATGAAGGCGATGAATTAAAGGAATGCGTGCTGGACGGAAAAAAGATGGAAGCGGGGGATTTTTTAATGAGCAGACAAAACAGCATGGAATAAAGCTGAATGATAAGGATGGCTGTTTGTATTCCGTAGTAAAAGCATTTTCAGAATTGGATTTAAGTCCCAAAGTCTTTGACAATATTAAAATGGGATACATATTTGAAAATCTGATAGGCAGATTTTATCAGAATGTGGATGCAGGACAGTTTTATACAGGCAGGGATATTATCAAATTATTGGTGTCGATTTTGATTTCAGAGGAATGCGATAATATTTTTGAGTAACAGTTCAGCCATGCGGCAAAAATAGGAAAATTGAACCGTCGAGTTTACTCGTAAGGATCAATTTTCACTATTTTTGACATATGGCGCAGCCATAAAAGCGAGATTTTAGCCGCTTTAGCGGCGAAATAGGCTGCGAAGCAGCCAAATCGAGCTGATGGCTGAACTGTTACATTTTTGATGCGGGAAAAGATTATAACGGTTTGTGATATAATCTTGCAGAGTTTGATACAAAGCCGAGGAAAAATTGAAAAGTGCGCCTTTGGGATGTAAATTTCGTTTACGGTGTAAAATGTGCGCCGGGAGCAGGTGAAAGACTGTTTGTTTGCATGGAGGGAAAAGTATATGGAAATATGGGATGCTTATGATAAAGATTTCAATAAAATCAGCAATATGACGTTGATAAGGGGAGAACCTATTCCCGACGGGCTTTTCCATTTAGTTAGCGAGATCATCGTGAAACATAACGACGGAAACTATTTGCTGATGCAACGTGACAAACGCAAACATTTCGGGGGTATGTGGGAGGCTACCGCGGGAGGTTCGGCATTACGCGGAGAAACTTCTTTGGAATGTGCGGTGAGAGAACTGCGGGAAGAAACCGGAATTGAAGCCGATCATTTGATTGAAATAGGACGAGTGAGAGGCCATAATACATTGTATGTTGAATTTCTTTGTGTGACGGACTGTAAAAAAGACAGTATCATCTTGCAGAATGGGGAAACCATTGCGTATAAGTGGGTGAGCAGAAATGAACTCATCTCTATGAAAGAAAGCGAATTGGTAACCAAACGTATGCAGAAATTCATGGAGGAATTACGACCGTAATTGCGTCTAAGTATATCGACGTTGCTATATTTATTGACACACCTTTGGACATAGCAATGGCGAGAAGAGTGCTGCGAGATTTTAAAGATGCAACTGCTGACGACATTCGCAGAGATATGGAAATGTATTTGAAATATGCTCGAATTGCATATATGCAAATGCTGAAAGATATAAAAATATTTACTGAAACAGAAAAGGAAATTAACTGTATGTCCGATATAAAAGAATATACATTGAAAGAATTATCATTGCATGAGCAGAAAACAGCACTGGAATTTATTGAATATTTAGAAAATATAGGATGTAGCTTTTATAAGGATGTTAGTGCTTGTTGGAAGGACAAAATTTATTACTGGGTGAAATTTGGTGGAAAATCGTCTGTTTTATTGCAATAAAAGATTCGGACGAGCCGGAAAATCACTGGACAGTTTGGTCTGATGATATGGATTCTGAATGGTTCGGGAAATACCCGGTTGATGAAAGAACGAAGGAAATTGCATTACAACTGAAAAAAATAAATGAGATGGCATACTTTCAATATAAACCTATTGTGTCTGATTTATGCAGTAGAATTGCTTCGTTGAATGAAGTGGAACATACCTTAGACGCTATCATATGATATCAGGGAGGTGGAGGATGATGGAAGAAAGGGTGCGCAGCGAGTTTGTAGATGGCGTTTTGCGTATTTTAGAGTGCAGACTTGAAAAAATCGTTTTATATGGTTCTGTTGCCAGAGGCAGTGATACAGAAGGATCGGATGTTGATATTGCTCTGGTTATGCGTGGTAAGCTGGATTCAGATACAGAAGACAGGTTATCGGATTTTGTAGTTGATATGAATTTAAAGTATGATAAGGTTTTTTCTGTCATTGATATTGATGCAGATCATTTCAAAACATGGTTGGAAGTACTGCCTTTTTATCAAAGTGTGGAGAAAGAGGGAATTGTGTTATGGAAAGCAGCCTGATTGAGTTATCTAAATATCGATTTCAATGTGCCTGCGAGGATTTGAATGATGCAAAGCTTCTTATGGATGCAGGCAGTTTTAAGTCGTCTGTTAATCGTTCTTATTATGCAATTTTTCATATGCTGAGAGCTGTCACTGCACTAGATCATTTTGATGCCAGTAAACACTCGGCCGTAATTGCCTATGTGAATCGTATGTATGTGAAAGAAGGAATATTTGACAAAACATTGTCTAAAATGCTGGATAAGGCATACCGATTGCGGGAGAATGCAGATTATAAGGATTTTGAAATTATTTCTAGGGATATGGCAAAAGAGCAGATAGAGAGGGCAGAAAAGATCATGGATATGATAAAACCGTATCTGGACGAGAAGTGGAAATTGTAATTAGTGATTTTGAGTGATTCCTTTGGGTACAAATTGGGTTCTGCCGGATTGCTGATGAAAATGCCAAAGATGGGAGTACCTTTCGTATTCAGTTCAGTATAGGGGGATTGACTGCCAGAACAGTCATCGGTTTTTTGATCGTAGTTCTGGCAGTGACGAAACGATTTCTGCCATACGCAGTCTTGTTCCGGCTGACAGCAGCATATCGGACAAAGCAGTATGGCATCATGCGCTCCATAGGTATGGGGCAAATCAGTAAAATGGCTGTTGTTGATATAATTAAGCTCCAGCAATGATTTTTTAAAAGCTTTTGCAGAGAATTACTTTAAATTCCTTTCCGGTATAAAACAAAAGAGTAAACCGATGGAATAAAAGCTATGACAATGATGGTAATAAACACTACCGCCGTGCTGGAAAATAAGGTGTTGACAATTAAAACAGCGCCTCCGATCATCCAGATCCATCCGGCAAAGCGGTGGGTCCTGTTCCAGTTTGCCTCGCTGTGGAACGTCCAGGGAAGCCGGATGCCTATGGTGTAATTCTGCCTGCATTTTGGCAGGTAGTTTCCGATAACAAGAAAAAGGATGCCGACAAAAAGGTTTCCGATAAATCCGGTATGGAACCGGATATCAAGCGCATACCCATAAATCAGGAGGGAGCAGAACAGGGAAACAACAGGGGCGATCCAGAAAATAAAAGAGAGTATTTTACCATTGATATTTTTTTTCTTCGGATCGGAAAATGTGTAAAAAATACAAAAAATATGCATCAACAGGAGGAAAAGCGGCATCCCGAAAATGGCAAAAGACTTGGAACTGTAACCGTCCGGATTACCGCCAAAGCCAAAATGCGTAGCAATGGTGTCAGGGAGCCGGTTCCATAAAAACAGTCCGGCTAATATAGGCAGAAGCGTAATGACAGAGGTAATAATAATCACAGATTTATATGCTTTCATAGGAAAGCCCCCTTTCTTTTTTCGGTTTGGTTTTTGCCTGTTCTTCTTTTTGGAACAGGGAAAGCCAAAGCATCATTTCTTCTAACACGGAAGTATTGATGTCATAATAAATAAAATTTTTATTTCTGGTTTCAAAGATCAAATCCGCCTTTTTTAGCTGGCTTAAATGATAGGATATCGTTGCCCCGGTTAAATCAAAATGGGAAGCGATTTCCCCGGCGGGCATACGTCCGGAACGCAACAGAAGCAGAATTTCCCGGCGGACAGGATCGGACAGCGCTTTAAAAGTTTCTGAAAACCCCATAGAAAAAACCTCCTTTCTTTTCAAACGATCAATTTTTCCAGAAAAAATACAGGAAAGTATTTAGAATAGTATCTAAATAGAGCTTATCATGAAACAGGGAAAAAGTCAAGAGATATTTAGAGAATATTCTAAATATTGGTAACAGTTCAGCCATCAGCTCGATTTGGCTGCTCCGCAGCCTGTTTCGCCGCTAAAGCGGCTAAAATCTCGCTTCTGGCAGAGCGCCATATGTCAAAAATAGTGAAAATTGATCCTTACGAGTAAACTCGACGGTTCAATTTTCCTATTTTTGCCGCATGGCTGAACTGTTACGAATATTACTTACAGTTCCTGACGCAGCTGCGGAAAATCCGTATAAAGAAAAAAATAGCGGGAAACCTAAAGGAAAAAACAAAGAATTTGCTTTTGGAAAGGAAGCGTATTATGTTTTATCGTTTCGGAGAACAGTTAGAGGAGCTGGAGGATGTCAGCAGGAAGCGGGAAGGGGAAGCTTTGCTTGCTGTTTTTAATAAAGAAGAATGGGTTTCGGCTATGGACAGGATTGGCTTTGAATATGACTGGGATATCTGCTATTCCCCGGTAAGCTGCACGAAGCTGGAGTGCCAGCCCTCTTATCTGCTGGGAACTTTCTGCATTCCTAAGATCCTGGATCATTCGGAGAGAAAACGGGAACTTCTTTTTTTTATTAACCAGGAATATGTTGTTATTGTCGATCAGGAAGGATTCGCAGCACAGATGATAAAAAATTTACAGCAGGAACAGAAAGAAGGAAAATATAAAACGGAAACCGCAGAGAAATTTTTATATTATTTTCTTTTGCAGCTTCTTAATGATGGAAATCATGTTTTGGAAGAATATGAGCAGCAGATTATTGCTATGGAAGAAAAAATTATGTTAAACCCGGTGGAAAATTTTCATGGGAAGTTAATGCCTGTCCGCAGGAATTTATTGGAGATGGAATGTTATTATGACCAGATGGCGGATGTTTTAAAAGAACTGCGGGAAAATGAAAACGGGTATTTTGCAAAAGAAAAACTGCATTATTTCCGCACATTGACAGAACGGGCGGAGCGGATGGAGAGAAAAGCCGCCAAGCTTTTAGAGCAGTCCAAGCATATCCGGGATGTTTATCAGGCGCAGATGGAATCCAGGCAGAATGACAATATGCAGTTTCTGACTATTGTATCGACCGTTTTTGCGCCGCTGACACTGCTGACCGGATGGTACGGGATGAATTTTAAAAATATGCCGGAGTTGGAAAAAGGATATCCGTGGGTATTTGTCGGGGTGACAGTGATTATTGTGATCTGTATTCTTGTTTTTAAAAAGAAAAAAATGTTTTAAATAAATATAAATTTTTGTTGAAATTTTTTGAGATATAGGATATACTGGTGCTAAAAGAAAATTTTCAGGGAAAAAGGTGATTTTATGAAGCGGCTGCCGATTGGTTATGATAATTTTGAAGAAATCCAAAAAGGGGAAAATTTTTATGTAGACAAAACAAAGTTTATAAAGGAGCTGCTTGTTAACCGTGGAGAAGTAACTTTATTTACCCGCCCGCGCAGATTTGGGAAAACGCTGGCTATGAGTATGTTGCAGTCATTTTTCAGCCTTGATGCCGATCCTCTGCTGTTTGAAGGATTGGAAATCAGCAGGGAAAAGGAGTTATGTGAGCAGTACCAGGGAAAGTACCCTGTTATTTTTCTTTCCCTGAAAGATGTGGAAGGAAATAATTTTGAGGAAGCGGCTGCCCAGTTAGCAGATTTCATTTCCGGCAAATGTGATAAACTGTCCTTTTTATTAAACAGTGAAAAGGTGAGCAGACGGGATAAAGGCATATTGGAAAAATTATTGTTTAAAAAAGCGGATCATGCAGAGCTTAAGGCTTCTCTTAGTTCCCTGATGAAAATGCTGCACGATTATTTTGGGAAAAAAGTGATTCTTTTAATTGACGAATATGATGTTCCTCTGGATAAGGCTTATCACAGCGGCTATTATGATGAAATGGTCCGGTTTCTGCGGATCTTTTTGGGAAAAGCTTTAAAGACAAATGAGGATTTGGAATTTGCCGTGCTTACCGGATGTCTGCGTGTCAGTCTGGAAAATATTTTTACAGGGCTGAATAATTTTAAAGTGGATACCATTTCAGACACAAGGTTTGCAGAGTATTTTGGTTTTACAGACAGTGAGGTGAAACATCTGCTTGCCGATTATCAGGTATCGGATGCCTACAGCAGGGTGAAAGAATGGTATGATGGATACCGTTTTGGCAGGGAAGGGATGTACTGCCCGTGGGATGTCCTGAATTATGTGGATAAACTTTTGGATAATCCGCAGGCGAAGCCGCAGTCTTTTTGGAGAAATACAAGCTCTAATGATATTATCCGGGAGCTTTTAAAAATTGCGGACAAGTCGGTTAAGGGAAAGATAGAGACTTTAATTGAGGGAGGCTCTGTTACGGCATCTGTCAGTGAAAATTTGACGTATTCGGAGCTTCGGGAGGATCCGGGGCATTTATGGAGTATGATGTATTTGACAGGATATCTGACGTTAGCAAAGGAATGCGAAAACAGCTCTTTTGTGCAGCTTGTGATTCCGAATAAAGAAATCCGCGAGCTTTTTGTAGATCAGATTGAAAAATGGTTAGATCGGCGGGGATCGGTATGACGTTCGCTCGAACAGGGAAAACGGCGCGGGAAGAAGCGATATTACCGTTACGGATTTGCTTGGGAATGATGTTGCTGTAATTGAGGTTAAAAATTCCAAAAGCCGCAGAGAGCTTGCGGAAAATTGTAAAAAGGCGTTAAAGCAGATAGAAGAAAAACGGTATGCCGATCCCTTTCTTGAGGAGGGATATGATGTATGGAAATATGGCATTTCTTTTTTTCAAAAGGAATGCTGTGTTTTGCTTGACGGGTTTTCAGAAAAATAATGGCCGGAAAAATCAGGCAGGTTTTGGATTTACTTCGATTTTACAAAAGTTTTACAAAAATATGATAGCGGATTTTACATGGCGGGTGCTATTCTGGTGACAGTTCAGCAAACGCCATTTTTTGTTTGTTTTTTGCTGAATAAAATTTAAAAACAGGAAAGGATGAAAATTATGAAAAAAATTTGTTGTGTTTTAGCGGCTGTCCTGATGGCAGGGTGTGTTCTGGCGGGCTGTGGGAATGGAAATTCCGGCAGCGGAAATTCGGATGTAAATTCCGCAAATGCAGAAAAGGAGGTTTCCGGTTCCAGGCAGGAAAGCGGCGGTTCGGAAGGCTCTGATTTTGATCCTTCTTATGAAATTACAGTGGTGTCAAGAGAGGATGGTTCCGGCACAAGAGGCGCATTTACCGAGTTGTTTGGGGTAGAGGAAAAGGACGCCGACGGGAATAAAATTGACAATACGACAGTGGAGTCCGTGGTTTCCAACAGCACTTCGGTCATGATGTCCACCGTGGCGGGAAATGAGTATGCGATTGGATATTCTTCCCTGGGTTCTATGAATGATACGGTGAAGGCGTTGAAAATTAATGGCGTGGAAGCGACGGCGGAAAATGTGAAAAATGGAAGCTATGAGGTTTCCCGTCCGTTTAATATTGTGAAAAAAGGAGAGTATTCCGAGACAGCGCAGGATTTTGTCGATTATATCATGAGCGCAGAAGGGCAGGCTGTCGTGGAGGAAAACGGCTATGTTGCCGTCGATGATAACGCAGAGGCTTATTCGGGAAGCAAGCCGGAGGGAAAGGTCGTGGTAGAGGGATCTTCTTCGGTTACTCCGGTCATGGAGAAGTTAAAAGAGGCTTATGAGAAAGTCAATCCGGATGCGGATATTGAGATTTTGGAGCATGATTCCACGACAGGCATTACCAGCGCGATAGAAGGCACCTGTGATATTGGCATGGCTTCCAGGGATTTGGAGGACAGCGAGACAGAAAAAGGAGCCGAGTCCCAGGCGATCGCATTGGATGGCATTGCCGTGATTGTCAATAAAGAAAATCCAGCGGAGGATTTCACGAAGGATCAGGTAAAGGATATTTTTACCGGAACGGTAACGGATTGGAGCTTTTTATCATAAAGGAGCGGCAGGCATGAAAAAAGAAAAAATAATGGAAACTGTGTTTCTTTTGATGGCGTGCGTCTCCATTCTTGCCGTTGTGCTGATTTGCGTGTTCCTGTTTGTAAATGGGGTTCCGGCGATTTTAAAGGTTGGTATCGGAAATTTCCTGGGCGGGAAAGAATGGAGGCCGGGAAACGGCATCTATGGAATCTTCCCTATGATTTTGGGATCGGTCTATATTACTGCCGGAGCCGTGATTATCGGCGTTCCCATCGGCATTTTGGTGTCGGTATTTATGTCGGAATACTGCCCGGTCTGGCTGTATCGGTTTTTAAAGCCCGCAGTAGAGCTGTTGGCCGGAATCCCGTCCGTTGTCTATGGTTTTTTTGGCGTCATGGTGCTGGTTCCGTGGATTAGAAGTATTTTTCATAAAGGCGGGGAAAGTATTCTGACAGCCTCAATTCTGTTGGGAATTATGATTCTTCCGACCATTATCGGGGTGTCGGAATCCGCGCTGCGCGCCGTCCCGAGAAATTATTACGAAGGCGCGCTTGCGCTGGGGGCGACGAAGGAAAGGAGCATTTTTTCCGTGATGCTCCCGGCGGCAAAATCTGGAATCAGCGCAGGCATCATTCTTGGAATCGGGCGCGCCATCGGGGAAACGATGGCGGTCGTAATGGTAGCCGGAAACCAGGCGAGAGTGCCGGACAGCATTTTAAAAGGCGTTCGTACCATGACGACGAACATTGTCATCGAGATGGGCTATGCCCAGGATCTGCACAGAGAAACGCTGATTGCGACAGGCGTTATTTTATTTCTCTTTATTTTAATCATCAATCTGGCTTTTTCCCTTGTGAAAAGGAAATCAGAGATACAATAAGTTTTATACAGGAAAGGAGGAAGGCTTGTGGAAGAAAGCAATCGACAGACCTTCTCACAGAAAAAGGAGAGCCCGCATAAAAATATGTTTTTACAGAAATTAAAATCCTATCTCAGGCATCCTTCTGCGCTGATAATGTTTTTTCTGGTGGCAGTATCTGTAGTCTTTACAGTCTGCGTGCTGGGCTTTTTAATTTTCCATATTTTGGCAAACGGCATCCCTTATTTGACGCCGGAATTATTTTCTTTTCAATATACCTCGGAAAATTCTTCCATGTTTCCGGCGGTTATCAATACCTTTATGATTGTCGGGATCGCCCTGATAGTTTCTGTCCCGCTTGGGATCTGCTCCGCAATTTATCTTGTGGAGTATGCGAAAAAAGGAAACCGTCTGGTTTCTGTCATAAGAATTACGGCGGAAACCTTATCTGGAATTCCTTCCATTGTCTATGGGCTGTTTGGAAGCTTATTTTTTGTGGCGGCGCTGCATTGGGATCACAGTATTCTGGCAGGTGCGTTTACATTGTCCATTATGGTGCTGCCGACGATTATGAGGACGACGGAAGAGGCGCTGCTCGCCGTACCGGATTCTTACCGGGAAGGAAGTTTCGGCCTAGGCGCAGGGAAACTGAGGACAATTTTTGTCGTCGTCCTGCCGTCGGCAGTGCCGGGAATCCTGGCGGGCGTTATTTTGGCTATGGGGAGAATGATAGGGGAAACGGCGGCGCTTATCTATACCAGCAGCACGGTGCCGGAAGTTGCGAAAAATGTGTTCTCTTCCGGGCGTACCCTTGCGATTCATATGTATCTTCTTTCCAATGAAGGGCTGCATACGAACCAGGCGTATGCGACGGCGGTAGTGCTGTTAGTTGTTGTCATTATTATGAATTGGCTTTCCGGTATCATTGCAGGAAAAGTAGCGGCAAAATAGGCGGAGCAGAAAAGGAGAAATCAAAGATGGCAAATCATAAAGCGAAATTTTCCGTAAAAGGGCTGGATTTATTTTACGGGGATTTTAAGGCGTTAAAAAATATTAATTTAGAGCTTTGCGAGCATGAAATTACGGCGTTTATCGGGCCTTCCGGCTGCGGCAAGTCCACATTTTTAAAGTCCTTAAACCGCATGAATGATCTGGTGCAGGACTGTAAAATTACCGGGAGCGTGCGTCTTGACGGCGAGGACATTTACGGCGATATGGATGTCAGCCTGCTTCGGAAGCGCGTCGGCATGGTGTTCCAGAAGCCGAACCCGTTTCCGATGAGCGTATATGACAATATTGCATTTGGCCCGAGGACGCATGGAATTCATTCCAAAGCAAAGCTCGATGAAATCGTGGAAAAATCCTTAAAGGATGCCGCTATCTGGGAGGAATTAAAAGACCGCCTGAAAAAAAGCGCATTGGGGCTTTCCGGCGGGCAGCAGCAAAGGCTCTGCATTGCGAGAGCGCTAGCTGTCCAGCCGGAGGTGATCCTGATGGATGAGCCGACCTCTGCGCTTGACCCGATTTCCACATCAAAAATTGAGGATCTGGCGCTGGAATTAAAAAAAGAATATACCATTATTATGGTGACGCATAACATGCAGCAGGCGACCCGCATTTCCGATAAAACTGTTTTTTTCCTGCTCGGTGAAGTGATTGAGAGCGGGGAAACGGAAAGCCTGTTTTCCATGCCGGCGGATAAGCGGACAGAGGATTATATTACAGGGCGGTTTGGATAATTCAGATAAATAAAAAATGTTAAAAAGGGGGACATGAAATGAGAAATCGGTTTGACAGACAGTTAAAACAGTTAAATGAAGATTTGGTGGAAATGGGAACGCAGATTGAAAAAGCTATCGAAGGGGCTGTGGACGCACTGTTAAAGCAGGATATGGCGAGGGCGGAGGAAATCATCGGACTCGATGAAGAAATTGATCAGATGGAGAGGGAAATAGAAGGCCTGTGCTATAAGCTGTTATTGCAGCAGCAGCCGGTAGCAAAAGATCTGCGGCTGATTTCCGCAGCAATGAAAATGATTACGGATATGGAGCGTATCGGCGACCATGCGTCCGATATTTCAGAACTGACCGTACTGCTTTCGGGAAAGCCGTATGAAAAAAATCTGGAGCATATCCAGGAAATGGCAAAAGAAACCATGTGGATGCTTTCCAAAAGCGTGGAGGCTTTCGTGGGAAAGGATCTGGAAATGGCAAAGAGCGTGATAGAGCATGACGATATCGTGGATCGGCTGTTTATGCAGGCAAAGCATGAACTGATTGAAAGCATCAATCAGAATGTGGAGGACGGGGAGCAGGCAGCGGATTTATTAATGGCGGCAAAATATTTCGAGCGTATCGGCGATCATGCGGTCAACATTGCGGAATGGGTGAGCTTTTCCATTACCGGGAAACATCCCGAAGAGTGAAAGGAACAGTTACCAGTTTTTAAATATTCCATCAAAAAGTAGTTGAAATTTCTTCTTGAATAGACTATACTGTCAGCAGGAGGAATCATGTATGAAGAAGCAAAAGCCAGAGATCAATGATTGGCACTCAGGGTTTGCATCCGCCTTAAAATTAGAGTTTATGGAAGAACAGGCAGATTTGGAGTATGAAAGAGAAAATTTATTAAATGCACAGCCGCTGCGTATTGACCTTCTGATCATCAAAAAGAAACCCGGTTATATCATTAAAAACAGCATGGGAAGATTATTCCGAAAGTATAATATCGTGGAATATAAATCGCCGGAAGATGTTTTGAATATCGATGTATTTGCTAAGGTATGCGCATATGCATTTTTATACAAATCTTATGGTAAAACTGTGGATGAACGGTCTTTTGGGGAGATTACCATCTCTATGGTGAGGGAGGCAAAGCCGATCGGTTTGTTTGACAGACTGAAGGACAATGGATTTCATGTGGCAAAGAAATTTTCCGGTGTGTATTGGGTGACAGGCTCAATCCCTTTTCCCGCACAAATCATTGTGACAAGGGAATTAGCGGAAAATGCTCATCTTTGGGTCAGGTCTTTAGCCCGGAATCTTGATGAAAAAGAATTACGTAAGCTGATACAAAAGACAAGGCGGTTAAAAGATGATAAGGATAAACAGCTTGCTAATGATGTATGGCAGGTAGCTGCCCGTGCAAATCAAGAATCTGTGGATAAATTGAAAGGGGCGAATACAAAAATGTTTGAAGCGTTAATGGAGATTATGAAGCCGGATATTGATGCCGTAGTAGCTAAGGAGTGTGCAAAGGCAAGAGCAGAGGCAAGAGCAGAGGCCATAGCAGAAACGGAAGCCAGGGTAAAGACAGAGACGGAAATTCAGATGATACTTGATATGAAAAAAGAAGGTTCCACGTTAGAATTTATAGCAAAGATTGTGAAAAAACCTTTGGAGGAGGTTCAAAGAGTTATACAAAATAATATGTCGGTTCAGTGAATAGCGAAAGGAGTTGATATGATGGCACAGATGGCACAAATCAGTTTCCGCATTGATGAGGATGTGAAGCGGCAGGTAGAACAGGCATTGGACGATATGGGGCTTACCATGTCAGAAGCGGTCACGGTATTCTTGAAAAAAGTATAATATTTAGAGGACGGCGCACCGTCCTCTTTTTACGATAAAAATTTTCCATGTTAAAATTCCATAGAATGGTTCATCCACCGTTTTCCGTGGTAGCGCAGGCAGAAGAAAATGCTTCTTACAACCCAGTCCATGATCATGGCAGCCCAGATGCCGAAAACTCCGAATCCGAAGGTTTTCCCCAGTAAAAATCCGAGGATAATCCGGAAAAACCACATGGAGCCGATCCCTACCAACATGGTAAAACGGACATCGCTGGCTGCCCGCAGCGTGGAAGGGAGCGTAAAGGACAGGGGCCAGATGAAAATTGCCATAATGCCGTGGAGCGTTAAAATCTGTTTCGTGAGCGTAACGGTTTCCGGCATCAGGTGATAAATTTCCATTAAAAACGGCAGCAGCGCCAGGATCACGATATTGAGCACAGCCATAGCGAGGAAGGTATAGGACATCAGTTTTTTTGTATAATACCGCGCCTGCGTAAAATCATCCGCCCCGACGCACTGGCTGATTACGGTAGTCATGGCAAGGCCAATGGCCTGTCCCGGAAGAATTTCAATTCCGGCGATTGTGTTGCCGACGGCGTTGGCGGCAATCGCGGTGGTGCCAAACGTGGAAATTAAACTGAGCAGGACAATTTTTCCGAGCTGGAACATGCTGTTTTCTATTCCGTTTGGAATCCCGATGCCAAGAATCCTTTTTACCATTTTTCCGTCGAAATGGTAACGGAACGGTTTGCTGATGTGGATAGTAAGTTCCTGATTGTGCAGTAAAACAATGATGACAACGGCAGAGACGATACGGGAGACAAGCGTAGGAATGGCAACGCCTTCCACGCTGAAATGAAGCCCGTAAATTAAAATAGCGTTGCCCGCAACATTAATTCCGTTCATTAACAGGGAAGTCTTCATGGAAATTTTGGAATTTCCCTGTGCGCGGAACAGGGCGGCGCCGCAGTTATAAAGAGCAAGAAACGGAATCGAGGCGTTGACAATCATTAAATAGCGGCTGGCGTAATCCATAACGTCAGCCTCGATTTTCCCGAAAACAGTATGAAGGATAAAAGATTTGAATCCATACATCAGCGCCATAATAATCAGGGAGATCAGCGTGACAAATACAATGAGCTGTTCCCCGGAATGGCAGGCTTTTTTCTTATCTCCATGTCCGATAAATTGCCCGGCGACTACGGCGCCCCCTGTGGCGAGCGCGGAAAAAGCGGCGATTAATAAGACATTGACATTATCAACTAAAGATACGGCCGAAACGGCAGCTTCCCCTACGGAAGCTACCATCAGTGAATCGGCAAGCCCGACCGCCACAGCGAGAAGCTGTTCGACCAATAAAGGTAAAATTAATTTATATAATGCCTGGTTGGAGAATAAATATTGTTTTGGGGTTTCTTTTATCATAGGAAAGTTCCTTTCTTACAATTATTATCAAATGTCAAAAAACTCCCTCATCCTGTTTATTTTATTTTTGGGAAAGAACGGATTTTTTGACCGCGGCAAAGCTTTCCGGGCTGATGACATGCTCGATCCGGCAGGCGTCTTTCGCTGCGATTGCGGGATCGACCCCCAGGCTTTTCAGCCATGCGGTAAGCGTGGTATGCCGATCATAGATTTTATCGGCAATTTCTTTCCCTTTTTCTGTTAACGTAATATACCCCTCTCCGCTGACAAGAATATATCCATTCTCACGCAAATTTTTCATCGCAATGCTTACGCTTGGCTTGGTAAAATTAAGCTCGTTCGCAATATCGACCGAACGGACATTGCCGATGCGCTCGCAAAGAATTAAGATGGTTTCCAGATAATCTTCTGCGGAAGCATGAATATTCATAATATCACCGTCTCCCTTTTTTTTACTTTTACTTTATGCTTTTTCCGGTTCTTCGTAGGTTTCGCCAAAGGTTTCCACTGTGACGCTTTCCATCACCTGTCTGCTCATTGGCTTGTCGTTCCAGTCTACCTCTGTCTGTGCGATTTTGTCTACCTCGTCCATGCCTTCCGTTACCCTGCCGAAGGCGGCATACTGCCCGTCTAAGTGAGGAGCGTTTTCATGCATAATGAAAAACTGGGAACCGGCGGAATCCGGGGACTGGGAACGCGCCATCGAGATCACTCCCCGGGTGTGCTTTAAATTATTTTCAAAGCCGTTGCCGGAAAATTCCCCTTTAATGTGGTAGCCGGGACCGCCCATGCCGCTGCCGTCAGGACATCCTCCCTGGATCATAAATCCTGCGATGACCCGGTGGAAAGTGAGCCCGTTGTAGAAACCTTTTGAAACAAGGGAAATGAAATTATTGACCGTATTTTTTGCAATGTCAGGATAAAGCTCTATTTTAATTTCATTTCCGTCCTGCATTTTAATAGTGACAATTGGATTGTTTGCAGCCATGTTTTCCTCTCTTTCTGTAAATGGAACCAAATCCGGTTCCGTTACATGATATAATGGTTTATGAAAAAAAATATATTTTATCATAACGTATTTTCTGCCGTTTGTAAAGGACAGGAGCAAAATTTTATTACGCAATATGTCTGTATTGAATAAAAAAAGAATCCGTTTTTTTGTGAAATTGCTTATTATTGAAAAAATTTAAAAAAAATATTGCAAAATTAGAAAATCCGTTGTATGATACCACTAAGAATAAAAATAACAAAAAATAATTTATCTTTTAAGGGAGGATATTTACATGCCAAGAGGTAGAAAAAATGCAACTGTCAATGAAGAAGCAAGCGGAGCGATTGTGGAAGAGAAAAAGACGGCAAGACGCGGACGCCCAAGAAAAAATCCGCTGCCGGAGGTAAAGGAAGAAGCTGCCGCAGAAGTGCCTGTGGAAGAAGCAGCGCCGGCAGAGGAAGGAAAGGAAGAAGCACCGGTAAAGGTTCCTGCAAAGCGCGGACGCAAGAAGAAGACGGAAACGGCAGCAGAAGAGAAAAAGGAAAAAACGGCAAAAGAGCCTGCAAAACGCGGACGGAAAAAGAAGACAGAGACAGCAGAAGCGCCAGCACTAGAGGGTGTCGCAGTAACAGAGGTAGAGACGATTTTACAGTATTCAGGCCATGAAATTAAAGAAAAAGATATGATTGAGAAGGTCGAGGCTGCATGGAAGGCAGAAGGCAATACCAGCCCAATCGAATCGATTACCATGTATGTAAAACCGGAAGAGCATAAGATTTATTATCTGGTAAACGGTCTGGCTGGAAGCGTAGATTTATTTTAATGTTTTTTATGCTGTTTCCCGGCAGTCACATTACAGGCAGGAGTATCAACTGCCTGTAATTTTTATGCCCAGAGGAGGAAAAAATGAAAAAAAAGCTTGCAATATAAAATTTTTGTGTTATAATAGCTGTGTTGTTCGCAGGAGTGGCGGAATGGCAGACGCATCAGACTCAAAATCTGACGTAGGTGACTATGTGTGGGTTCAAGTCCCATCTCCTGCATTTTGATAGGCTTCCAGAAGGGAAGCCTTTTTTTAAATGTGGGGAGATGGAAATGATCAAAAAAAAGCAGGAACCGCTGTCATGCGCTGCGGCCCAGGCAAAGATTATGGACTATATTAATGACAATCTGACATTGCAGGAAACAGAACAGTTTTTACGGCATACCCTCCATTGCAGCGAATGCAGAGAGGAGTTAGACGTTTACTATACGATTATGACCGGAATGAAAAAGCTGGATGCGGATGAGAATATTAATATGGATTTTAAGGCGGAGTTAAAGCGCAAAATAAGAAAAAGCGAGGAGAAAATCCTGCGCTATAAACGGGGCAGGGTGACAAGGCGCCTTTTATTTCTTGCGCTTATTATAGGTGGCTTTTGCCTGGATGCCATTGTAGATACCAGGGAAGAGCCGGAAAGAAGTGATTTTACCCTGAAATATGATTTTTTCCGGGAACGGCCTTCTGTGACGGCGGAGTATGTCAGGAGCCATTACAGTGAACTGCAGAGAGAGCTGAGCGCCTGGCGCGGGCAGGAGGAAGAATAATGGTAACAGTGAAGTTTAGGAGGGGCAGAACGTGGCAGAAAAGATAGTATTGATTGATGGAAACAGCATTATCAACAGGGCTTTTTACGGGATTCCGGATTTAACCAATTCCGAGGGAAAGCATACCAATGCGGTGTATGGTTTTTTGAATATTTTATTTAAAATTCTGGACGAGGAAAAACCGGAATATTTGCTGGTTGCCTTTGATGTAAAGCAGCCGACGTTCCGGCATGAGCTGTATCCGGAATATAAGGGGACAAGGAAGCCGATGCCGGAGGAATTAAGGGAGCAGGTTCCTTTGCTGAAAGAAATGCTGTCCGCTATGGGCATTGCAAGGACAGAGCTGCCGGGATATGAGGCAGATGATATTCTGGGAACGATTGCGAAAAAAAGCGAGGAGCAGGGGCTTTTCGTTTCCCTGATTTCCGGCGACCGGGATATGCTGCAGCTTGCTACGGATAATATAAAAATCAGGATTCCGAAAACAAAGCGCGGCGGCACGGAAATAGAGGATTATAATACAAAAGAAGTCATAGAAAAATACGGCGTTGCGCCGCTTCAGATTATTGATTTAAAAGGGCTGATGGGAGATGCCTCTGACAATATCCCGGGAGTTCCGGGAATTGGGGAAAAAGGCGCGGCAAAAATTATCAGACAGTTTGAAAGCGTGGAAAATGCGATTGAGCATGTGGAGGAAATTACTCCGGCGAAGGCAAAGAAAGCTTTATCGGAGCATACGGAGCTTGCAAGGCTGAGTAAGGAGCTTGCCGCCATCAATATAAACTCCCCGGTGGTTTATTCCTTACAGGAATGCCGTCTTGGGAATATCTATACAAAAGAAGCGTATGCGTTCATGAAACGCCTGGAATTTAAGTCGATGCTTTCCCGTTTTGCGCAGGAGGAGCTTCAGGAAAAAGAAGCTGTTTTTCAGAATAATATCCATGATATCAGCGATCTGGGGGAAGCGGAGGAATTATTTTCCGGGATAGAGAAAAAAGCGGCTTCTTCCAGTTTTTCTATGGGAATTTCCGTCTGCGCAGAAAAAGGCTGGTTTTACGGAATTTCCGTTTCGTTGGGAGAAAAAGAAACCTTTGTCATTAAAAAAGATGACATGTTTTTGTCGAAGGAATTTTTAATGGGCAGGCTGAAGCCTTTTCTGGAAGGGAATGCTAAGACGGCGGTGCAGAGCATGAAGGAGCTTTACGGGGTGCTGGAGGAGGCAGGGATCGATACGGAAAAAGCGTCCGTCCATAATTTTGATCTTTCCCTTGCGGCTTATTTATGCAATCCGTTACAGTCTTCTTATGAACCGGAGGATATTGCAAAGGATTATTCCGGGCGTTTTTTTGCGGGATATGCA
The DNA here is from genome assembly GCA_947629585.1 of uncultured Lachnospiraceae bacterium. Lineage (GTDB taxonomy): Bacteria > Bacillota > Clostridia > Lachnospirales > Lachnospiraceae > MGBC100174. The sequence continues at coordinate 46,645 of CANREH010000009.1, forward strand.
GAGCGTTTCGGAAAGAAAACAAAGGAGGAAGCGGCGCAGGAGGAGCCAGAAAAATTCAGGGAATATATGGCGGAGCTTGCCTATGGCGCGTTTCTTTCCATGAAGCCGTTAGAGGAAAAGCTTTCGGAGCTGGGTATGCTTTCTTTATACAGAGAAATCGAGCTTCCGCTGGCGCTGACGTTATATGAAATGGAAAAGCGCGGGATTTTAGTCAATGCGGAAGAGTTAAAGGTTTACGGGGAAGAGCTTTCTGAGAAAATCGACGTTTTGGAAAAGGAGATTTATGGGCTCTGCGGGGAAGAATTTAATATTAATTCCCCGAAACAGCTGGGGGTTATTTTATTTGATCATTTAAAGCTCCCGTTTGGCAAAAAAACAAAAACAGGGTATTCGACTTCGGCGGATATTCTGGAAAGGCTTCGTGACAAGCATCCGGTGATTGATAAAATTCTGGAATACCGCCAGCTTACCAAGCTGAAATCGACATATGCCGACGGGCTTGCCGCTTTTATTTCCAAAGAGGATGGGAGAATCCACGGGAAATTCCATCAGACTATTACGGCGACGGGGCGTATCAGCAGTACTGAGCCGAACCTTCAAAATATTCCGATCCGCATGGAGATCGGGAAAAAGATCCGCAAGGTATTTATCCCGGAAGACGGATATGTATTTCTGGACGCCGATTATTCCCAGATTGAGCTGCGGGTGCTTGCGCATATGTCGGGGGATGAAAAGCTGATTGAAGCCTATAAAAATGCGGAGGATATCCATGCCATGACAGCGTCGCAGGTATTCCATGTGCCTGCGGAGCAGGTGACGCCGCTGCAGAGAAGGAATGCCAAAGCGGTGAATTTCGGGATTATTTATGGGATCAGTTCCTTCGGGCTGGGGCAGGATTTGAATATTTCCAAAAAAGAGGCGGAGGAATATATGAAGCAGTATTTTGCCTCTTATCCGAAAATAAAAGAATTTCTGGACGGGCTGGTGGCGGATGCCAAAAAGAACGGGAGCGCGGCAACAATTTTTGGAAGGAAACGTCCTGTGCCGGAGCTGTCTTCCAGTAATTTTATGCAGCGTTCCTTTGGGGAGCGGATTGCGATGAATTCCCCGATTCAGGGAACGGCGGCGGACATTATTAAAATCGCGATGAACAATGTCAATAAGGCGTTAAAGGACGGGGGATTCCGTTCGAGGCTTCTGTTACAGATCCATGACGAGCTTTTGATAGAGACAGCGGTGGAAGAAGTAGAGCAGGTCCGGGAAATTTTAAGGAATGAAATGCAGAATGCGGCAGAGCTGTCAGTCCCGCTTTCAGTGGATGTGGAACAGGGAATGAGCTGGTACGAGGCTCATTGACGGCAGAAAGCGTCAGGAATGGATATTGTCTGATAAAGGGAGAGAATATTGTGAAAATTATAGGTCTTACGGGAAGTGTCGGGAGCGGGAAAACAACTGTTGCGAAGATCTTTGAACAGGAATTTGGCGCAAGGATTTTGATTACGGACGAGATTGGTCATTTATTTATGCAGCCGGAGGAAGAAGGCTATTTAAAAATAACAGAGGCTTTCGGAAAGGATATTTTGGAGGAAGGTAGCTTGCAGATTGACCGGAAAAAGCTTGCCGCATTGGTATTTTCCGATCAGGAAAAGCTGAAAATCCTGAATGGGATTATCCATCCGCTGGTCAATGGCTATGTTTTCGATGTCATTGAGGAGGAGAAGCGGAAAGGAACGCTTCCGTTCCTGGTGATAGAAGCCGCCCTCTTAATTGAATCCGGCTATGACAGGATTTGTGACGAGCTCTGGTATGTGACGGCAGACGACGCAGTAAGGCGGGAACGGCTGAAAGCGTCCCGCGGTTACAGTGATGAAAAGATTTCTTCCATTCTGAAAAACCAGCTTTCGGAAGATATTTTCAGGAAAAAATGCGGGAAAGTCCTGCAAAATAATGGAGATATTGGCGAAATTGCACAGGGAATAAAAGTTTTACTGGAATTATAGTCATGAATGTGTTATACTACCACTGTATGTTTCGACCATGAGTAAGATAAGTTTTGGGAGGCTTTTTATGGCAGAATCAATTGTCCGTTATCCGGAACACCTTGTATTTGGACTGGACATTGGTACAAGAAGTATTGTGGGTACGGTGGGATATAAAGAAAATGAGAATGATTTTAAGGTCATTGCGATGGCGGCGAAGCAGCATGAGACAAGAGCCATGCTGGACGGGCAGATCCATGATATCGGAAAAGTGGCGGAGACGATTAAGGATATCAAAGAGCAGTTGGAAAAGAAGTTAAAGAGAAAGCTTACGGATGTCTGTATCGCGGCTGCCGGGCGCGTCTTAAGGACCGTATCCGTTACCGTAGAACAGGATTTTGCAAAGGAAACGGTCATTACGCCGGAGCATATCCATTCCCTGGAGATGCTTGCTGTTGAGAAGGCCTATGATGAGATGAGGGCGGCTGCCGGTGCGGACGAGGAGACGGCAAGGTATAAATTTTACTGCGTTGGGTACAGCGTGATCCGCTATTATATGAATGATTACCAGATCTCCAATCTGGAAGGGCATAAGGCGACCACGATCAAGACCGATCTTTTAGCGACGTTTCTGCCGGAGGAGGTTATCGACGGCCTGTATGCGGCGGTGGAGCGCGCCGGGCTTTACGTAGCGAACCTGACGCTGGAGCCGATTGCGGCGATCAATATTGCAATCCCGGAGAAGTACCGCCTGTTAAATATCGGGCTGGTGGATGTCGGCGCGGGGACGTCCGATATTTCCATCACGAAGGACGGAAGCATTATCGCCTACGGCATGATCCCAAGCGCAGGGGATGAGCTGACCGAGTGCATCGCGAAGAAATATCTTGTGGATTTTCAGACCGCGGAGGAGATTAAAATTGCCGCGCTTAACCACGAATCGATTGAATATCAGGATATCATGGGGCTTCCTATGACGGTTTCCAGCGAAGAGGTAGTGGAGTCTGTCAATGAGATTGTAAAGACGATTACCAAGAGCGTTGCCGATAAGATTAAGGAATTGAATGGGAATAAGTCCGTCAGCGCTGTTTTTGTTGTCGGCGGAGGCGGAAAGATCCCGGGGTTTGTCACCAGCCTTGCAGAGTATCTGGAGCTTTCCCCGCAGCGTGTTGCGCTGCGCGGTGCGGAGGTTTTGCAGACCGTGGAATTTCTGGATACGGATTTTGAAAAGGATTCTTTATATGTGACCCCGGTCGGTATCTGCATGAGTTTTTATGAGCATAACAATAACTTTATCTTTGTCCGCATTAACGGGGAACGGGTAAAGCTTTATGATAACGGCAAGATCAGCGTGATTGACGCGGCGGTACAGATCGGGCTTCCAAACGAAGCGCTGTTTCCGAAGCGCGGAAAGAGCGTGAATTTTACCTTAAACGGCTCGGCCAGGATGGCACGCGGCACAGCAGGGGAGGCCGCCGTCATTTTACTGAACGGGGAAGAAGTTTCCATTAATGCGAAATTGGCGCAGAATGACGTGATAGAAATTAAGGAATCCACCCGGGGAGAGGATGCGCAGATTGATATTGAGGATCTCCCGGAATATAATGCCGTCATTCAGTTTCACTTTGACGGACAGGAAATCTCCTGCCCGAAGTTTGTGGTCGCCAACGGGGAGCTTGTTTCCGGATTTTACCGGATCAAGGATGGCGACGATATCCGGATTCTGAATTATTATACACTGCAGCAGGTTCTGGAAGTGATGGATCTTCCGTTTTTTGACGGTATTCTGGTCAACCAGGAGCCTGCCGGCAGGGATACGAAGGTCTATGAGCAGTTTTCCATCCGCTATGCGGAAAGGGAGCACATAAGATTCCCTGAGACGGAGGAGCAGGTTACCGGGGAAGCTGCCCCGGAAGAGGAAGAATTCCGGGAGGAAGGTTCTGGAGAACTGCCGGAAGGCGAAGAAGGGGCAGAGGATACACAGGCGGAGAAAGAGGACGGCGCATGGGAAGAAGCCGGGGGAGGAAAAAAAGAAACAGATACTGCAGAAAATGTACCGGAAGTTACGGAAACGCCTTCAAAAACTACGGCAGTTACAGTAAACGATCAGACGGTGCTGTTAAAGAACAAAGCAAGCTATCTTTTTGTGGATATCCTGGATTTCTATCCGTTTGATACCAGCAAGGCAGGCGGAAGCGAGGTAGAAATGACGGTCAACGGCATTCCTGCGGAATTTACCACACCGATTCATGAGGGAGATGTGATAAGGCTTTTTTGGAAAGCATAAGGGGAAAGGGGACATAATATGGAGAAGGAATGGGTACTGAATCTTCAAAAGCAATTTACCAAAGTTCACAGGGTAATTTTTCCGATTATCGTTATTTATATTTTGATAGGGAGGCTTGTTTTTGATCTGGAGCTGGAAATTCTGCCGATGATAGTGTTTCTTGTGTTTCTGCTGTTGGAAGCAATGGTATTTTCCCTTAAGAAAACGGTGATTCCGTGTTTATATATGCTGCGGTATGCGGAAGGGGCTTTTTCCTGCTGGGCGATGCTGAATGCGGGAGAGTTCCGTTACAGCATTTACCTGCTGCTTTTAGTGATCTTTACGATGGAATATTTTTTGATTTTTGACATTATTGACGGATATTTCCGGACGGTCTGTCTGCTGTCGGTGAGCGTTCCCCTGTTTGCTTTTATCCTGATCCAGAATATTGTGATAAAGACGATCGGCGGCGTTCTGCTGTCGGATTTATGTATTGCCTTAGTGTATCTTCTGGTTATGGCGTTTACAGGGGAGATGATTGCAAGGGGAATCAACAGTTCGGAACAGAAGCTGTTTGCCCAGAGCCGCCTGCTGGAAAGCATTAATGAGACGAATGAGGAGCTGCGCGTCAACCAGGAAAAGGTAAAGCGCGCCAATGAGCTGTTAGCCGTCCAGAAGGTGAAATTACAGACGGCAAATATGCGGATTGAAAATGCCAATGCGCAGATGCAGATCCAGAACCAGATTATGAAATATATTTCTTCGTCCCTGGAAATCGGCAAGCTGATGAATTTAATCACAGAATCCATTGAAAAAGAAATCAAGGTGGATGTCTGTGCCATTGTGCTGTATCCGGAAACGGTAGGGAATAAAAAGCTGCTTTATAAGATTAAGACACATTTAAACCGGAATTTTGAGGAGAATCTGGGAAAAGCCATTGAAGGAATGTGCTTTGAGTCTTATGTGGAGAATAATTTTCCTTATTTTGACAATACCGTGGATGAAAAGAGATATGGCTTTTTAGGCTCCAGCCTGATGGGTTCCATTATGATTATGCCGCTTCTGCAGGATGGCAGGCGTATCGGCGTATTCTTTGTAGGTTATCCGAAATATGATTTCTTTAAGGATAACAAGCAGTTTTTTGAAAATATTGTATCGCAGTTTCTGATAGCGATTACCAATGCCAATATGTATAAAAAAATGGAAAACATGGCAATCAACGACGGGCTTACCAATATTTATAACCGCCGCCATTTAATGAAGATGTTTAACGAGGCGATGAATGAAGCGATCCTTGCGAAGCGCCCGATATCGGTGGCATTGTTTGACATTGATAAATTTAAAAATATTAATGACCGTTACGGGCATCTGTTCGGGGATGTCGTTATTAAGACGGTGGCTTCCCTGGCGGATAAATATGCACAGGAAGCGAATGGGTTTGCGGGGCGTTACGGCGGCGAGGAATTTGTCATTGTGTTCCCTGCCACGGATTTGGAAGCGGCTTATAAGACGGTGGAGAAGATCCACAGCGAGATAGGGCAGACGCAGTTGGAGCATAACGGCGTAATCGTACATATTACAGCGAGCGCGGGCATTACATCTTACCCGAAGACCTGCAGCAATCCGGGAGAGCTTCTCAACAGGGCTGACGGCGCGATGTATTATTCCAAAGAGCACGGCAGGAACCAGATTACGATTGACAGCGATGAAGTGAGAAAAGAGAGTATGCTGAAATAGAGAGGACAGGATGGAGAGAAATTATATGCAGATGTATAGTATCGCCAGCGGGAGCAGCGGAAATTGTATTTATGTCGGCACAGAGAAGACGCATCTTTTGGTGGATGCGGGCATCAGCGGCAAGCGGATTGAAAACGGATTAAAAAATTTGTCGGTAGATCCGAAATCTCTTTCCGGCGTTTTGGTAACGCATGAGCACAGGGATCATATCCAGGGGCTCGGCGTCCTTTCCAGGAGATACCATCTCCCGATTTATGCGACAGAGGAGACGATCCGGGAAATTGTAAGCTGCAGCGCTGCCGGGAAGATTGACGACAGCCTGTTCCATGAAATCTGCCCGGACGAAGGCTTTTGTATCCGGGATATGGAGATTATGCCGGTACATATTTCCCATGACGCGGCAAACCCGGTCTGCTATACCTTCCGCCACGGGGATAAGAAGATGGGGATAGCGACGGATCTGGGGACATATAATGAGTATCTTGTAAAGCATTTGCAGGAGTGCGATGTGCTGCTGTTAGAATCCAACCATGACAGGCATATGCTGGAAACCGGGATTTATCCTTATCAGTTAAAGCGGCGCATTCTTGGAAATAAGGGGCATTTATCCAATGACCTGGCGGCGGGGCTGCTTTCGAAGCTGGCGGGCAGGCGGTTAAAGCATGTGCTTCTGGGGCATTTAAGCAAGGAAAATAACCTGCCGGAGTTAGCTTTCATGACAGTAAAATATGAACTGGAACGCCTGACGGCGGGCGCTTTGGAATGTGATATCCAGGTGGCGGACAGGATGCAGCCGTCCTGTTATGTGCAGGTATAGGGCAGAAAGAAAGGAGAAGCCAAAGAAATGAAAAAAACGATTATTACCGTGCTCGGCAAAGACCGGGTAGGGATTATAGCGAAGGTCTGTACATATCTGGCGAATAATAAGGTGAATATCCTCGATATTTCCCAGACCATTGTACAGGGCTTTTTTAATATGATGATGATTGTGGATATCAATGACGCGCAGAAGGATTTTGACATTATCCAGGAAGAGCTGGCGCAGATTGGGGAAGAAATCGGCGTGATCATTAAGCTGCAGAGGGAAGATATTTTCCAGAGTATGCACAGGATTTAACGGGTTCGATGTTCACAGAAAGCGGGTGAGGATATGATTAATATACAGGAAGTCATTGAAACCAATACCATGATTGAGAAAGAGAACCTGGATGTGAGGACGATTACGCTGGGCATCAGCCTCTTAAGCTGTATCGATTCGGATTTGGGACGCCTGAAGGAAAAAGTCTATACAAGGATCACAACGCTTGCAAAGGATCTGGTGGCGGTTGGGCGCGCGATTGAGCGGGAATACGGGATTCCAATTGTCAATAAGAGGATTTCCGTTACACCGATTGCGCTTGTCGGCGCTTCGGCGTGTAAATCGCCGGAGGATTTTGTGGAGCTTGCAAAGACGCTTGACAGCGCTGCGAAGACGGTCGGCGTCAATTTTATCGGCGGGTATTCTGCACTTGTCTCCAAAGGAATGACCATGTCGGATGAGCTTTTGATCCGTTCCATCCCGCAGGCGCTTGCCTGTACGGACAGGGTATGCAGCTCGGTCAATGTCGGCTCTACAAAGACAGGTCTGGATATGGATGCGGTGAAGCTGCTTGGCGGGATTGTGAAGGAAACGGCGGAGCTTACCAAAGAGAGGGATTCCCTCGGGTGCGCGAAGCTGGTAGTATTCTGCAATGCGCCGGATGACAACCCGTTTATGGCGGGAGCTTTTCATGGAGTCACGGAAGCGGATGCCGTCATTAATGTCGGCGTCAGCGGGCCGGGCGTGGTAAAGACCGCGCTGGAAAGCGTGAAAGGCGCTGATTTCGGGACGCTTTGCGATACCATTAAGAAAACGGCGTTTAAGATTACAAGGGTCGGGCAGCTGGTAGCAAAAGAAGCTTCCAGGAGGCTGGGAATCCCGTTTGGGATTATTGACTTATCCCTTGCGCCGACTCCGGCGGTCGGGGACAGCATTGCGGAGATTTTTGAGGTGATGGGGCTGGAATGTGCGGGCGCGCCGGGAACGACGGCGGCGCTTGCCCTGTTAAACGATCAGGTAAAGAAGGGCGGCGTTATGGCGTCCTCCTATGTCGGCGGCTTAAGCGGCGCTTTTATCCCGGTCAGCGAGGATCAGGGCATGATCCATGCGGTGGAAACCGGGGCGTTGACGCTGGAAAAATTGGAAGCCATGACCTGTGTGTGCTCGGTCGGGCTGGATATGGTAGCTGTTCCCGGGGAAACAGGCGCCGCTACGATTTCCGGGATTATCGCGGACGAGATGGCGATAGGCATGGTAAACCAGAAGACAACGGCGGTCAGGATTATCCCGGTGATAGGCAAAGACGTGGGAGAGACTGCGGAATTTGGCGGGCTTTTGGGCCGTGCGCCGATTATGCCGGTCAACCGATATTCCTGTGAAGACTTTATCAGCCGGGGAGGAAGGATTCCTGCACCGATCCACAGCTTTAAAAATTAAGTAACAGTTCAGCCATGCGGCAAAAATAGGAAAATGGAACCGTCGAGTTTACTCGTAAGGATCAATTTTCACTATTTTTGACATATGGCGCAGCCATAAAAGCGAGATTTTAGCCGCTTTAGCGGCGAAACAGCCAAATCGAGCTAATGGCTGAACTGTTACAAAATTAATGATTACGCTTTTTTGATGGTGATAGGAATTGTTGCAGAGATGGAGATTTAAAATGTTAGAAGAAATCTATGACGACACCGGAGTATTCCAGGCGTTTGACGCGGTAAGCCAAATCCCGCGCGGTTCGGGGCATAATACCGAAATTTCCGGATTTTTGTTCCGGCTTGCAAAGGAAAAAGGATGGGAAGTCCGGACAGATAAAGCGGAAAATATTGTGATGGTGAAAGAGGCTTCGGAAGGAATGGAGCATCTTCCTGCGGTAATGCTGCAGGGGCATATGGATATGGTGTGTGAAAAAGAGAGCGGTTCAGAGCATGATTTCACCAAAGAAGGACTTAAGATTTTTGTGGACGGGGACTGGATTCGGGCGGAGCAGACGACGCTGGGGGCGGACGACGGGATTGCGGTCGCCTATATCCTGGCGCTGTTTTCCGATAAGAAGTTAAAGCACCCGCGTATGGAAGCTGTCATTACTACGGACGAAGAAACCGGGATGGACGGCGCCCATGCGCTGGATATCTCCGGGCTGCAGGCAAAGTATCTCCTCAATATGGATTCCGAAGAGGAAGGGGTTTTTTTGACTTCCTGCGCCGGAGGCCTGACGGGGGTTGGGACCATTCCCCTGAAAAGGGAAACGCTGCATGGCGATCTGCTGAAAATCCGTCTGTATGGGCTGCAGGGCGGCCATTCCGGGGAAGAGATTGACAAAAACAGGACGAATGCCGTCAGCCTGATGGGAAGGCTGCTGCATGATCTTGGAGAAAAAGAGTTCCGGATAGCGGATGTCAGAGGAGGAAATAAAGATAATGTGATTCCCTGTGAAGCCTGTGCAGAGCTTTTGCTTACGAAAGACTGTAAGGGCGCGGAAAATTTTGTTAAGGAGCTTGTGGGCGGATATCAGAGGGAACTGGCAGTATCCGAGCCGGGTCTGTGCATAGAAACAGAAATGGTTCCGGACAGGGAAGCCTCTGTTCTGGATCGGGAGAGCGGAGAAAATGTGTTAAAGCTGCTTTATCTCCTGCCGACAGGCGTGATGGCTATGAGCGCGGATATGGAAGGGCTGGTGGAGAGCTCGCAGAATCTGGGGATCTTTGCCACGGAAAAGGAAACGGCAGTCCTCCATGTTTCCATGCGCAGCAGCAAAACTTCGGCAAAGCAGTATTTAGCCGGAAAATGCCGGGCTTTGGTGGAGCTGTGCAGAGGAAGCTATAAAAAACAGGCGGAATATCCTGCCTGGGAGTATCAAAAAGATTCTGCTTTAAGAACATATATAGAGAAAATTTATGAAGGGCAGTTCGGAAAAAAGCCTGTGATGAAGGCGATTCATGCGGGGCTGGAATGCGGGCTGCTTGCGGAAAAAATGCCGGGGCTTGACATTGTTTCGTTCGGGCCGGACACAAGGGATATCCATACCCCGAAGGAGCGGTTAAGCATTTCTTCCGCAAAGCGTGTCTATGCTTTTGTGAAGGAATTATTAGAGAACTGGGAACGGTTATGAATCGCAGTAATGGCAGCTTTCCCGTTCAATCAGGCGGCAGGGAAGTTCAAGGCGGACGGCTTCCCTGTGGCTGCCGTTTTTCCGATCCAGCAGAAGAGTTACCGCCAGATGGCTCATTTCCTGTTTGGGAATATGGATGGTGGTAAGCATGGGATCGGTTTTTTGGGATTCGTTGATATTGTCAATGGAAATGACAGAGGGCAGATACCCTCTTTTTTTATGCTTTTTAAGCGCCTTTAAGACGCCCAGCGCCGTGCAGTCATTGGCGCAGAAAATGGCGGTCGGGCGTTCTTCGGAGCTTAAGATGGAAGCCATGACGCGGCTGCCCTCTTCCGTCGTTTGATCAGTCGGGTGGATATTATTGTAATTTAAGGGGATCTTATGGTTGAGCAGGGTTTGGTAAT